>DIRQ01000093.1:0-1809 GCA_002424365.1 Syntrophomonas sp. UBA5432
GAGTAAAATGCAATAATAGACTTTCCTCCAGGCGCATCCATAGCACCGGTAACAAACTCCTTATGGCCTCCAGTTCCGCTGAAGAGTTGCATTCCAATTGATTCTGCACAGCACTGTCCGGTAAGATCCATTTGTAAAGCGGCATTGATGGAAACCATTTTATTATTACGAGCTATAATGGTAGGGTCGTTTACTACGCTGCTCCGGTGGAATTCCACCGCCATATTTTCATCCAGGAAATCATATAGTTTTCTGCTCCCCAGAGCAGCATCAGTGATAAATTTATCTTTCCATAAGGTCTTTTTACGGTTAGTAATAACACCTGCTTCATATAGACTTAATACTGAATCAGTAAACATTTCTGAATGTAAACCAAGGTCTTTCTTATCACCCAAACATTGAGCAATGGCTCCGGTTATACTGCCAAAGCCAATCTGTATGGTGGAACCATCCTCTACCAGATCAGCCGCATAATTTCCTATTAATAAGTCCTTTTCAGATAAAACTGGCTGTTCCAAAGTGGGTACTTCCGCATCCACTTCAACCAAATAGTCTATCTCCGATATGTGTACATGAGTGTCACCAAAGGTCCGAGGAAGGTTAGGGTTAACTTCCATAATTACAATGTCAGCATTTTCGACAAAGTCTTTCTCCAATACCGTACTCAGGGATAAAGAAAAATAACCATGTTTATCCATGGGCGAAACAGCTCCCAGGAATACATTGGGCTTACGATAACCTATCCGTTTTTTGCTAAATTGGTGCAGTTGCAGGGGTACATAGGAAACAGTTCCCTGGGGGTGGGCAGCCCGTGGGCCATGAGAATAGAACCAGCTGTTAAGTAGAAAGTGCCCTTTCATTTCCGGGTTCATAAAAAATTCGTATTTTTTTTGCATCATGGCATTAACCACAGAAACATTTTCTACTCTATCCTTAATGGTATGTAGATTGCTTAGCAAAGTAACTGGTTCACAGCCGCAAAGGGCGGTTACCACTTCCTGATTGCTTTTTATATTTTCCAGCGCTTCTTCTACCGATACCAGCTTACGTTGGTACATTTCTTTATAGTTCAATTATCACACCTCATACTATGGTTATTTAAAAAATCTGCAATTAATAGTAACACGTCACCATTATGGCATAAATCAGGTGTTTTTTTCAATCCCCAAACTTACCAGTGAGGGAAATAGCCAAGGATTAAGCGGTTGGACTTAGGTATATTATTTTTGGTTAACGATAATTTTTATGTATTAAATATCAGGCTCATACATATAATAGTAGATAGCGTTAGTTTAAGTAGTATGGTAGCAAGCAACCGTAATCTTTGCAAAAAGTTGAAATCTTTCTTGAAATGGCTATAGAAAAGATATATAATACTCTTTGCGGGCGGGTGTAGCTCAGTGGTAGAGCCCCAGCCTTCCAAGCTGGTTGCGAGGGTTCGATTCCCTCTACCCGCTCCATTTTTATGTCCCCGTAGCTCAGCAGGACAGAGCAACGGCCTTCTAAGCCGTGGGTCGGGGGTTCGAATCCCTCCGGGGACGCCACTATTGTTTCGAACCAATATGGTGGGTGTAGCTCAGGTGGCTAGAGCACCAGATTGTGGCTCTGGGGGCCGTGGGTTCAAGTCCCATCACCCACCCCATTTAACCCTTGACATCGTCTTGGCCTTACTATTATACTCTTAACTGTTGGGGTGTAGCCAAGCGGTAAGGCAACGGACTTTGACTCCGTCATGCGTTGGTTCGAATCCATCCACCCCAGCCATATGGGCCATTAGCTCAGGAGGTAGAGCACCTGACTTTTAATCAG
>DIRQ01000093.1:2004-6448 GCA_002424365.1 Syntrophomonas sp. UBA5432
TCGAATCCTCCATGGCTCACCATTGAAAATAAGAAACCGCGCAGGTTTGCGCGGTTTTTGTTTTACTTCATAACCTAGCCGCTCGTACATAACTGCAACAGCATCCTCGAACGCCTGAGGACTTAATGAAATTAAATTATCGATAGTAGTTAATCTCGATTGGATTAAAGCTTTCTGTTGCTCTACTTGTAGTGCATTGGCTCTTGCCCTTATGTCTGCTAATCGTTCACGTTCAATACGCTCAGCTTTATATTTTTTTTAATGCATCTTCTTTTTCTTTTTGGCATATTCGACATCTATTCTGGCTCAATCCTCCCCTAACGCCATGAGGACATTTTTGTATTGTTTCCTCAGGTCATCGATGTACTCATTTAGAAAAGCAATTAATATTATAAATCCTATATATAATAAAAACGGAACCCAACTTTCCAAACATAAAGATATTATTATACTAATCCAAAACAGTAACCCCATTAAAGACTCAAAAATGAATTCATAACACCTAAACTACTTTCTCCTTGTGGTGGTAATTACCCTTGTCATTAGTACTTAGGCTTCCTTTAACCGTTGATCCATAAAGACATTACTCCGATGGCATTCCAGTAGGGAAGAAATATAATCAGCGTAAGAATTACTACGCCAGCATATACACAGGCAGCCTGCCTCAGATGTTTTGGATTCCATCCTGCGTCTTGCATGATGGATTCAGCCTGTGGAATCCAAGGTTGCTGATAACTAGTAAAAAACAATGTTCCTCCAAAGGTAAATATCATCATGACAATTGTAGGATGAATATGATAACTATTGTAAAGCACGGGAGTGGCCGTAGCTAAAAAGGCCCCAATTGCGAACCCCCAGGTAACATCAATAAAACGAAGTGCAAAAAAGATCAGGGTTAGGCCAATTAAAAAAGTCAGAGCACTCCTGGTTAAAAATGTTATCACGTATCCCATGACAGGCTCTGCCCAGCTAGCGATCCCGGAAGTAATGATAATATCCGGAAGTCCCATGATAATACCAAAAAAGAGAATAATATCCCAGCTAATTCCTGTCCCAATGTCTTGTTTTCCTATTACTCTAGTAAGCAGAAAGATTAAGAATCCTAGTAGCATTATTTGAAAGGATGCCAGTCCTAGCATTGCTTGAAATGGTAGGCATAGCAATACGGTCATAAGAGTTATAAATACGATTTTTTCGGATTTCGTAATATTTCCCAACTCCAAATATAACGCGGCAAACTTCTCCTGGGTTATATGCAGTTTTTCTTCAGGTCGCAGCATGAAGTATATGATAACAAAAAACGCGATGGTAATAAAAATCCACGGTAACCCCATAACTTTAAACCATAAGCCTTCTGTAGCTATTCGCTGCATCTCAATAGGTAAAAACCCGGTTAAGACCGGACCATATAAGGAACCGGTATACCAACCGGTTCCGGGAAAAATGGCTGAAGCCCATGCTGTAATAATGATCAAAGAACGTCCACGGGAATCTTTTGATAAATTACAGGCATCAGCCACGCTCATGGAAATGGCGGTTAGGATAAGGAAGCGGATACCAATGGAAGGAGTTAATAAGGAGAATCCAGTTCCAAGTACTAACCATACAAGCAGAATCCCAATGTAACTGGGATTTATGCTTTTTAGCAAAAAAAAAGCTATTCTATTGCCTAATCCGGATTTTTTCAAGGCAAATCCAAAAAATAGCGCTGGAATTAGCAGCCATAATGAGGATCCAGAAAAACCTGCCGCAACCTGACTGATAGATAGTCCAGACATAACACAACCAACCAATAATACGACTGTGCCAACCGCGAAAGGAATCCCCCCTGGTTTGAACATCCAGAAGGCAAGCGCCCCGATTATTGTACCCATAACCTGATGCCCCATAGCATCCAGCCCGACAAATGGTTTATAAAAGGCGAAATATAACCCGACCAGGCACAATAGAAATGTGCAAATAAAAGGCAGTGAAAATAACTCCTGTTTCTGGATAATACCGTCATCATTATTATAATACTTGTTCACGGTATGACTTCCTTTCCAATAATCATTATTAGTCCTGTATGGATAGCAAGCGTGCCAGATTCTTTCCTAATATTTTTTCTTGGGCTGTTTTACTGATCTGGGCACACCTAACCTTGAGAATTTCATGGATAGGATTGTTCATAGGAAGTTCACCGCCATAAATAATCCTATCTGCTCCTATGCTATTAACAGCAGCAGTGATAGGAAATTCATACATTACTCCGGTAGTTCCCAATATAATATTGGGACATTTACGCGCCATTTTGATAGCTGCGCTGGTAAACACCATAGCGTCAAAACCCATATGTTCCATAATTATGGTCACGCCGGGGAAGTCCATAGCTACCAAACCAATCTGCCAGGGAGTTGCATAAGGAGCGTCACCCGAGTGGAACATAACCGGAACACCAAGTGCCTCTGCCATTGCCACCAGAGGATAGACATAATGTTCGTCATCAGCTGCACAAGCTGCATATACCGGATGGATTTTGAGACCTCTTGCACCGTATTCGGTAACCGCCTCTTCGAAATCGTTAAGAGCGTTTTTATCTTTTGGGTTTACTCCAGCAAAGGGAATTAATCGATCCGGCGCTTTGTTGGCTTCAGCAAGCATCTGCTCACCGTTATAATATTTTCCAGTGGAAGCAGTCGGCAATAATAAAGCTTTATCAATCCCGGATTTATCCATGATTTCGAGTACTAGTTCAGCTGTAATCAACCTGTCGGCAAACTTGCTATATCCTACATGCGCATGACAATCAAAAATCATGAAGTAGCCTCCTTACTCAACGAAAGTAGGCGCGATTCCTAGCCTACTCATAGTCTCGATATAATTATATATACCTGCAACCAAATCGTTTTTTGGTTGATAGCCCAGATCTTTCATGGCGGCTCCAATATCATAAATACAGTAAGCAGGGGTTTTTGAGCCGGTGTGATTTAGTCCGGGCCCAATATAGTATTGAAAGTCAGGGAAAATAGCTTTTGCAGCAGCTGCAAAATCTCTTAACGTGTATCCTTTACCGGTTCCAATATTATAGACATTTTGACGGAGATTCTCTTTAGGGGCAAGAGCCGCTAAAACGACCCCCTCGCTGGCATCGTCATATCCAATAAAATCATCAAATTGGTCCCCCCCAAACTCCCACTTAAACGGCTTATGCAACATAGCATTTTCAATTATCCTACAGGGCAGCACCATTGGGGAATAGGGATTTTTCAGCAAACGTCCCGGGCCGTACATGGTGCTGAAACGAAGAGAGACGAACTCCAGACCATAACGATTGGAAAACTCGTTTCCCAACATCTCACCATAATTTTTTGTAACACCATAAAAGCCCATCGGCTTATTGCGCTTATAGTTCTCTTTTACGGGTTTGTAGTACGGATGCCCATACTCACCTGAAGCTGTATTATACACAGCTTTAGAACTAATATTGACAACTCTTTTAATTCGGCAATCAAGTGCTGCCCATAAAAGGTTTTCCATAGCCCTGGTATTCATGGGAATCATTATTCTAGGATCTGAGGCAGACAATAATGCAGCTGTATGAATGATGCAGTGCACATTATATTGTTCAAGTATTGTATTTAGGTAGTCAGCAAAAGTGACATCGCCTTTTACAAAAATAATTTTAGCTTTAATATCAGTAAGTAATCTGTAATCTTCATTAATGTCTAAAATTATAGGTGTCTCTCCTCGGTTAACCAAGTTTCTGGATATCGCAGATCCTAAAGCTCCCGCACCCCCTGTTACTAAATACGACATCAATTCATCTCCTTTAGGCCAAGAATAGTTTTAATTGCCTTTATGAAAAGGCCCCCGTGATTAACAAATTTCGGGGGCTCTTTTGATTACTTTAACAATTTTTCTTCCATCCGTTTGAGAGCTTCTTTATCTGGTTTGTTCACCATAGTTTTGGGAATAATGTCTACAAACTCCACGATTTTTGGGACTTTGTAGGCAATCATCTTCTCGCGGCAAAATGCTCTTACTTCTTCAGCTCCTAATGTTTCCCCAGACTTGAGAACTACAAAACTTTTAGGTACTTCTCCTAATCGAGGATCCGGGATACCGATCGTACATGCCTCGATAATTTTGGGATGAGTAAACAAAAGCTCGTCAATTTCCCGAGGATAAACGTTAAACCCGCCAACAATGATCATGTCTTTTTTCCGATCTACAAGATATAAAAACCCATCGTCATCCATGTAGCCGATATCTCCAGTGTACAGCCAGCCATTGCGAATAGCATGAGCAGTCTCCTCTGGGTTCTCCCAATATTCTTTGATTACCTGGGGTCCCCTGATAATAATTTCCCCTTTTTGGTCAGGCGGCAATACCTTTATACCATCAATAGGGTCAACAACCATTACGTCAGTATCTGATATAGGTATGCCTATACTCCCAAACTTGC
>DIRQ01000009.1 GCA_002424365.1 Syntrophomonas sp. UBA5432
TTTCCTGTCACTGCGGTAGGCAGTCTGAGGACTAATGTTTCCTTCTAACCCGGAATGGGGCTTGTTCTGATAACACTCCTCCAACCAGACCTCAAATAGCTGGTTTAATTTATCCAGGGTTTGAGGTTTCTCCAGAACCGCTTCGGCCAGGAAGGAATCTACTACCCGGTTAAATCGTTCTGATTTCCCAGTAGCTTCAGGAGAATAGGGCTTGGCAAAGAGTAAACGAATCCCCATTTTAGCGCAAGCTCTTTTCATCCATTTGGTTCGATACTGGCTACCGTTATCGAAATATACTTTTTCTGGTACTCCGTATTTTAAAATGGCCTGGCGGAAAGTATCTTCTACTATTACCTGATCCAAAGTGGGATAGAATTGACCATGCAAAATATATCTGGTCGCATCATCTACGAAAGTTACTAGGTAAACCTGTTTCTTTTTCCCGTCTTTGCCTATGGGTAAGTAAGGACCATATTTTATGTCCGAATGCCAGAGTTGGTTACGGTATTTCTTCTGGTAGCGCCGGGCAGCTGTACCGGTATCGGCATACATACGCATGTGCCGGGCGCTGTAACCTCGTTCGGCCAGTTTCTCCTGTAGGGTACTGCGCTTGATTTGTCCTAGCTCTACCAACCCTTCCCATTCTAGAATTTGAATAATCTGTGCAATGCTACGGCTTGGTACCTGCCTGCGTAACAGGATTGCTTGTTCTACGATGTTAACCGGTATTGCTTCCTCACTTCGTCGCTCTCCCTTACCTTTGGGTTTGAGTCCGCTAAAACCATCCTTCCGGTACTGGGCCAGGTATCTGCGCAGGGTACGTTCGGATATGCCGGTCTGTTCGCATATCCTGGCTTTAATCTGCCTGGCTTGAGCACTATCCAGCCCTTCGGCCAGGAGTGGGGACAGGATTTGCACTCGCTGCTCGGCAATTTCGTCCGCTTTCTTTTGGTCTCTCATGCTGATTACCTCCTTTTTCAGGTTTCAGCATGAGTGTAAACCTATACTGTTATGGACAAAAGGCTAAACGGGTATGTATCCATAAATTTAAATTGGCTATGGGGCGGACAACTCTGGCTAGCCATCCCGGAGCATCCCCTACATAATGCCAAATCCTTTGGAGCTTGGACTCGGGAAGATCGGATTTATCTTCCACAGATTCTTTGCCATAACGGATTGTAATTGATTTCAAGCAACCTTGAAAGTAATCGGACTTCTCATTAAACCATTTTCTCCACCGGTTCAGAGTAGATTCATCGGATATAACACTAAGCTCCGAGTCATTGCTAAGTACTGTCTCAATACTTTCACTAACATGTAATTTGTATGGCACAAGCATATCCGGTAGTTCGTGGTGGATACGATTACAATCAATGCATCTTAACCTGCGAATGATTAAAATTATCTTTTCTCCTGAGGCATTGATACATTTTCTCTGGCGGCTGCCTATTACTTTTAATTGTCCACTACAACACGGGCAGGGAAGTTGCTCCAAGCTCCTAACAAAAAACTCCCTTATCGGGGTTTAAATCTAATTCATAATTTGATACAATTACCATACCTTTGGGGGACGCTTCTGGTGCTTTTGTTGCTGCATTAGCACATTTAACAGAGGCGTCTTTTCCTTTCCCTAAGATATGGTCATTATATCCGGCAATTTTTGGTCAGGCAATACCGTCAGCTTTTGGACGGTTTAGGTTGGCTGTAACAAAATGTCAGTATTAGCAGCAAGGTGTATACAGAATAACCAAACGATTCTTAATGCCCTTACACTTTCCAGATGTTCATACTGGAGAACTAGTTTTCTAAAAATAATTATACGAGGGAGGTGATTGATTGGGGAAAATTAAGAAACAGGTGCTTAAGGAAAACCCCCCCCCTGGTGAACTTAGGCAATCAACCACATTCACCGAGGGTGAGCGACTACCTTTTACTGAGAAAAGAAACAGGCATACTTATTATTTGCTTGTTATCAAGCTTTTGAAAAGGATGACACCGAAGATGGAAGGCTGTAACTTAAGCGTTTAGAACTTGTTACCCTACAAGCATATTAAGCACAGCCACTTAAGGTGGGAATATTATTGAAAAAAATCTTGACCTTTATAATAACCGTAACCATAGCATTTTCGCTCTATGTAATCTGGATCAAACGAAGCACAACTTGCATGACCTGCGGCCTTATGTCCATCGGTTTGCCGGTTAGCCAGCTTCACTTGGCAATTCTCGCATTTGTCGGCTCAACAGTTATCGCAATCAGCTATTTCTTTTCTCAAAAAGTGCGTGGATTGCATTATGTGAGCTTGGGCATTTCAGGGATTTCAGCAGCCATTGCTTCTTTTCTAATATCCATGCAAATGAAACACATCATCTGCTGGTCTTGTTTCACGACAGACATTCTTTTTTACTTAATCTTCGTTTTGATGTGTCTGGATGTTTACCAAATCAAAGAAAAATATTTAATTACAAGGAGGATTGCAAAATGAGTAAAATCTTAAAGAATTCTTGGAAAAGATTGATTATGACTGTATTGACAGTTGCTTTTCTAGCAACACCAGCGGGCACAGGCTTCGTCATTGCTAATATGGCCGTTTCGCCTTCTAAGCAAATTTCCATTCCTGAGAATAACAAGGACATTGATGTGCTACTAGAAATCGTGTATTCTGACTTAGAAGAGAAGGTTGTGATTAATAAGGATGGCACAGTCAGCAACTACTATTCTTCCGCGGATAAAGCTGGTGTGAGTAAAGAAGCCTTCAAAGAATTCGAATCGTTGCTAGTGAACATCAACAAAGAAGTAAGGGCAGGTAATATAACATTTGGCGAAGGATTATTTGATGCCGAAATTCACGGACCTAAGATAGCGCCAAACTTTGCTCCAGGGGTTATATTCTGCTTCACAAATTCGCAGGTTAGCCAAGCTTTAAAGTTAATTCAAGCTGGAGCTGCTCTTGCTACCATTGCGTCTGTTTTAGGTGCACCTGTTGGGGTCGCCGCGGCTTTCCTTGCCTTATATGCAGCAGGTGATCTATGCAATTGGTGTGACCAGGGGTTCTGCATTATGAAGTTGCCTACTCCTGGTTGGGCCTGTATTCCAATATGCTAAGTATTTAATCAAGGGATATTTAGCCCCTTAACTCTTTCAGAGTACCAAAAATAGCGCTCTCTATAAATAGCTGTTAGTCTAACCGTATTGATGTGGAATAAATCGTATATATTTTGGCGGGTACGATGGACAAATAGACCTAAATTCGGGAATTACGGGCCTCGGGGTCTGCCCAGATTCTTTCTATTTCATGATTACCACACAAGAGAGGCCTGTAATGGGCCTCTCTCCTCCTAAATATAAACCCACATACCAAATAAAGATAATTGTTTGACTCACAATCTGGTAAGCTGGAGCAGGGTTTTCAATTCATTAATAAGTTGTAATCAAAATTCCGGACCCCAAGTCCGCCTGACATCTGGATCTAAAAGGCCACCGGCTTTTGATAGGTCTACTCAGCCTTAGGCGCGTACTTGTTCTTTGACTCAATGTAGATATTCACAACTGATTAATTAAATAAAAGAGCACACCGTGAATGACCTCGGACCTTTGGTGAGCTGGAGAGTTTAATTTGATAGGTTGTGATATTCTGTGATAGGTGGACGTGATAGTGGAACAATGAAGATTTTATAAACATTGATGTTGCAAATAACGGGGCAGACATTTTCGAGCATAAATCCTTCTTTTCTTACGGTAGTATTCGACAGATATTGACTGTTCATCCGTCCAAGGAGTTAACGATAAATATGCATAGTCCAACCGCACTTAATTGTGCCATATAGGATAGGGCGCATATAATTAAACGATCTCCCTAAATAAGGCTAGGGTGTCGTATTAATATCCTCGTGCTCTGTAGCATACTTGCATAACCATTTTAAAAGATAGAATATAGGTACCATTGTCTTCATAACACATTATACCTGAGCGCAACGAAAGGAATGGTTATATTTATGAACTTAAAAACAAAAGTCTTAGTTGTTCGAATTATTATAGTGGTCTTAGCTTTGATAGTTATTGGATTTGTGATAGCAACCTTCGATAATCCTGATATAAAAATAAAATTATTAAATATTGGAGTAATGACGTGTATATTACTAGCTGTTATTCATGAATCACTTGTAAGAAAAAACTAAATAAAGACATCAAACATTTTATTAAATACTGCTTGGGGATCTTTTAATCTCCAATAATGATTATCTACGGCTTCATTATTGTACTGTTCAGCAATCTGGCTGTTCTATATATGTTTACTTTGCCTATAGCAACAGGCATAATAGCACAGGCTTTTACGGTATCACCTGCTGGCTATGGTTTTATCCACTTTGTAGATAGGGTTTTGGATTTTTCGAAAGGGTAAGATATGAGGATCCTTATAGTAGATGATGAGCCAGCTACAGGCTTACTTCTTCAATCTATAATTAAAGAAGTACCCGGGGTGATAACTGATATTGCCACCAGCGGCAAGGAAGCGCTGGAGAAGGCTTCGATAAACCAGCCCC
>DIRQ01000135.1:0-2830 GCA_002424365.1 Syntrophomonas sp. UBA5432
GGGTTGGAAGTTTCAATACGCAAGAGGTAGCGATGAGCCCCGGCATCCCAAAGGTGTTGGTATTGTTGGTAAGATAACTCTCCCAAGCTCAGGGTAATACCCAGGCTTTGCTCCTTACTTTCGCTGAGCTTTTTAATTGTAGCTACCACATCGGCTACAAAATCAACCTCTTTGTTAGAGGATATTTGTCCTGCTTGCAGGCAGATGGACTGGTAACCATCATTATAAGCCTGCATGGCCAGGTTGATGATTTCCTCTCGTTTCAGGTGGTAACGCTTAATAAGGCGATTATCCCGGCGTAAACCACAATAGTAACAGTTTTGGCTGCAGACATTGGAATATTCAATTAGGCCCCGAAAATAAACAGCCCTACCCCGGTTCTTCAGTCGACAACTGTCGGCCTTTTCCAGCAAGAAACCATGTACTTCCGGGTCTTCGCTTTTTAAATACTCAACTATCTGGGGTATGGATAAACTTATCATCGGCAAAGTACTCCTTGAGAGTATTTATTATTATATTTAATTCATCAGAGGTGATTATGCCGGCATTGTCAATACACAGGCCATAATTATAATTCAGGCGCAGTTTAACTAAACTGGTGCTGATATTATCGGTTATGGTACCGTGAATAAATGCCCAGCGGTAACCATAAATCCTGGCCCAGCGGACAATTAGTTCTGGAAACAACTCTTTTAACGCTTCATGGCAGGAACAGATAATATCTCCATTGCTCTGATAATGTTTTTCAATAAGGGAATTTAAATTATTCATGGGAAATCCTCCTAAAGACCGCTATTACAGGAATAAATCCCTTTCTCCGGCTTCGATGCGGGTTAACATTTCCCTGACCGTCTGCTTGATACTTTCATTAGGTAGTGATTCCAATTCTATATCAATCAGAGGTTGGCCCACCTTTTTAGTCTCATTACTGGCATAATCGAGCAGGTATTCCTTAAAGGTTAAAATGGCATTGGGCATACACAGGTTGTGAATTTTACCCTTTTTGGTTATGTCCATGAAACAAGCTCCCGTTCGACCACAACGATAATCAGCGGTACAAAAAGAGGTGATAAAGCCCATATTAGCAAGAGCGCGAATAGCCTCATCCAGGCTACGGTTATCTCCCAGGATAAACTGTTGTTTATTATAATCCAGGGAATGTTTACTATAGCTGCCCACGCCAATGTTGGCATCAGCATCAAGCTGAGTGCAACCTACCTGTAATACGTCATCCCTTACTTCGGCCTTTTCTCGGGCAGTGATAATCATTCCGGTATAAGGTACTGACAGGCGAATAACGGTAACCAGTTTCTTAAAGATATCATCATCGACCAGATGGGGGCTATTATTAATCCAGGGGGTATTTATAGCTGGTTGTAGGCGGGGGAAAGAGATAGTATGAGGGCCGATTCCGCCAAATTTATTTTCCAGGTCAATAGTATGCAATAATAATCCCATAATTTCAAACTTCCAGTTATATAGGCCAAAAAGTGCCCCCAGGCCCACATCGTCTACTCCGGCTTCAATGCAGCGGTGCAGGGAATAAAGGCGCCAGAGATAGTCGCGCTTTAGGGGACCGCGGGAATGCAAGTTTTTATAGGTTTGGTGATGGTAGGTTTCCTGGAATACCTGGAATGTACCAATTCCTACTTCTTTTAAGACTTTCAGATCATCAACACATAAAGGAGCAGCGTTTACGTTTACCCGTCGGATTTCTCCGTTATCAACTTTGGTACTATAAGCGGTCTGTAAAGTATCAGCAATATAGTGTACATCTGATCTAGGATGTTCCCCATAAACCATAATCAGGCGCTTGTGTCCCTTGTTTACCAGGGCTTTAATTTCTTCCTGAAGTTCATTGGTACTCAGGCTATGGCGGTGGATATCCTGGTTCTCATGGCGAAAGCCACAGTATATACAATTGTTTACGCAATAATTGCTAACATACAGGGGGGCAAAAGTTACTATACGGCGCCCGTAAACCCTGATTTTAGTTTCCAATCCGGCAGCATACATCTCTTGCCACATCTCTTCATCATTGCAGTTTAAAAGAGCTGCCGTTTCTTCCGGCTCCAACCGCTGCAGTTCCAGAGATTTCGCCATAATCTCACGAATTTCGGATTTGCCTGGCTTTTGCTTTTTAAGAAGGGTTTCGTTAATAAAATTTTCATCAAGAAAATCTTTACCGTTATTAAGGTACTTCTCAATTTCCTCCGGCTTAATAACATTTTGCACCCATTCTTTTACTGAAACACTACCCATTTAAATTTTCCCTCCCGTTAAAATTTTTAAGAGAATTGACACTTTGCCTTGCCGGGCAGACATATGAGTTTGCCCGGCCCAACGCGGATTATGCGACCATTTAAGGCATTAGCCCGAGTTCGCTTCCCTTCCTTTAAAACAAAAACGCTTACCCTGATACAGAGTAAGCGGTTCAGGATAAGCATACGCAGTTTATATCCTCACCCCTTTAACTCAGTACGAACCTCATTATCAGGGAACAGTTTTATTTTCATGGCTGGTTAATTAGCTTTTGCTTTTTATCAGGCCTATTCGGGGCAAATAATTAAAAGGATTTAGTCAGGGCACTTTTAACCGTAACATGGGGAAGGTTCCCTAGCTTGCCAGTAAGGGCCCCCAGTGCGTCCGTATTCCCGTCAACGATCAAAGAAATAACCGATATGTTTTTTTCCCGATAGGGAATTCCCATTCTACCAACAATAATAGCTGCGTACTCGCTTAGTATCTGGTTAACATGTGGTACCACTTCGCGGTTCTCAACTACTATCCCAATTACCCCAATACGATTCGCAGTCATAACCTGCCCCCC
>DIRQ01000135.1:3178-4250 GCA_002424365.1 Syntrophomonas sp. UBA5432
TGGAGAGTAGGAAGGAGCGAGGCGGGGATGAGTGTGTGAAGAGGAGTCAGGAGTCAAGGGTAGGGATTGTGGATCTGGAAGTTTAGGGGGCTGGAGGTAAGGGGTAAGGGGTAAGGGGTAAGGGGAGAAAAGGTTCAGTGGTAATTTTGTTAATTTATAAAAACAGTTTAATAGATTATTTGAAAACAGGGAAATATCATGTTAAATAAGGACTCATGAAGCCGCGTAGTTCATTAGAAATTAACCGGCCATGCCCAAATGAAACACCTGACACTCAGTCTTATCTTCAGTTGGATTAATGGTAATTAGTTACTGCTAAATGTCTCGGTACACTAATAAATGAAGTATTTCTCACCTCGCTACTTCAAGATTAATATTATTTTTGGCAATACCCTTACCTACTGTTACCAGCACCTTATTTTCTTATTAAAGGAGGATTCACCATGGCAGTATTGGACATAGACAGGTTGATCCCGGCATGGGAAGATATCCCGGAAGAATTTAAAATAGAAGCATTCAGTAAAGGCTTAAACTACCTGATTAATGGTGAAATATTAAAAGCCAATTCGGGAATAGAGGTTAAATCCCCCATCTTAATAAAGTATAGCGATGGAATTCGGCCTTTCAAAGTCGGTGTCTATCCCGACCTGGATAAAGAGGCCGCTCTTGCTGCCCTGGACGCAGCCGAAAAAGCATGGGGTTCAGGTATGGGGGAATGGCCGCAAATGAGTGTTGAGGAGCGCATTGCCTGTATAGAGCAATTTGTATGGCGGATAAGGCCCCAGGAAAGAATTTTTGCTTTGCTGGAGATGTGGGAAATTGCACGTCCCTATACTGCTTGCCTTGATGAATTTCAACGTACCCTTAAATATATTGAAGATACTATTACAGCATTAAGAGAAATAGAAAAAGAAGGCCCGTCCATAGAGCAGGCCGGTGATTATATTTATCAGGTACGTCGATATCCCCTGGGGGTATGTTTGTGCATGGGACCCTTTAACTATCCGCTAAACGAAACCTTTGCTATGCTCATTCCGGCATTAATTATGGGCAATACGGTGATTGTAAAATT
>DIRQ01000013.1:0-9177 GCA_002424365.1 Syntrophomonas sp. UBA5432
CATCTGGGTTCAAGTCCATAACCAGCGCAGGTTCGTCAAACTGTATCCATTCCACACCTAAATCATTATACCTTTTAAGAATCTCCGAGTATGCCTTGATAATATCTTTGGTGAAATTAACCGGTGTTTTATGACCGGTAAATTTTGCAAGCTTTAAAAAGGTGAATGCTCCGATGATAACAGGTTTAGTTACAACTTCCAGGTTCTTAGCTTCTGAGAATTCATCAAATGGCTTAGTCCCAACCACCGATATCTCTGTATCATCATCGATCTCTGGCACAATATAATGGTAGTTGGTATTGAACCATTTTTTCATTGCCAGTGCCTTTACGTCCCCGCTTACGCCTTGATAACCTCTCGCCATGGCAAAATACTCAGCAAGAGGATCAAGCCTTAAATCGCGGTAGCGTTTGGGAACCACATTAAGTAGAACTGCGGTATCAAGCATATTATCATAAAAAGAAAAATCATTGGATGGTATAAAATCAATGCCATTTTCGATTTGAATTTGCCAATGTGTTTTCCTAAGAAGGGCAGCGGTGTCTTGAAGCTCTGCTTTCGACAAAACGCCTTCAAAATATTTTTCTGTTGCAAATTTTAATTCTCGTAAAGTACCTATTCTCGGGTAACCAATTATTGCTGTTTTCATGATAGCTCTCACCTTCCAACTATAGTGGCAATAATATACCATGAGATTTTAGCCATAGCGTAATATTTGATTTGTATGCCATGCCATAGTTATAAACTATAGAGTTATACTATCATCTTGCTTTGGAGCTAAGTAGCGGGCAGACATAGAGAGCTAATAAGAAGTCGGGGCAAGGCCGGAGATATTATTCTCCGGCGTTTGTTGTACGTGCTGATTTTGCTTTTTATCAGTGCAAAGCTTAAACTAGTTTAAGGAATTCTATTAAGAGGGGTATTATGAGTAACCGCAGGATAAAGATCATATTTAGAAAAGTCCGGGATGCCAATCTAAATTATCATTTGATTGAAAATGGGGACCGGGTAGCGGTAGGACTTTCCGGAGGCAAGGATAGTTTTACCATGCTGTATTTTCTGGATTTACTTCAGAAACATACGCCGCTGCTATTTGAAATTGTGCCTATATATATAGATCTGGGATGGGAAAATGAAATCGATTCTCTGGAGGATTTTTGCACCTCTCTGGGAATGGAGCTGATAGTGGAAAAAACTAATATTGGCCGGGTAGTATTTGAAACCCGAAAGGAGCAAAACCCCTGCTCCCTATGTTCCAACCTACGCCGGGGGGCTATGAACCGGGTGGCTAAAAGGTATAATTGTAATAAAGTAGCCCTGGGTCACCACCTAGACGATGCAGTGCACACCCTTTTCATGTCGATGTTATATGAAAGCCGCTTTAATGTATTTAAGCCTTCTACCTATTTAAGCCGGGTAGACATTACTATGATCAGGCCCCTAATTTATGTGGAAGAACGGGACATTCGCCTGTTCGTAGAATCGATGGAGCTAAAAACCGTCAAAAACCGATGCCCTGCCGACGGATTAACTAAAAGAAATGAAGTGGCTGAAATTCTGGACCAGGTAGAAGCGTTACATCCAGGAGCACGTCGGCGGATTTTAGCCAGCCTGGAAAATGTAGGGCCAGATTGCTTCTGGCAACCACCCCCCAAAGATACGTAGGAGCAGACCCATGTTGGCCCTGCCCCTGACTAAAGTACCCTCTTTCCTAACTCCTAACCACTCACCACTTACTACTCCCCTTCTCGCCTTAGCATTAGCATTCACAAGGAGTTTTAGAAGTATATTCTTTAATATTCTTTGTGGCGAACGTATGTTTTTTCTTAGCTCATTATGGTATAATCCGGTCAAGCTATTTATTAATTCTCTTTACATACATAGAGTTAGCCTAAAAACATCTTTTGGAGGTTAAGTAATGGATAACAAGATAAGCGCAAGGCAACAAGCGATACTGGATTGTATAAAAAATAAGATAAGGACTGACGGCTATCCCCCATCGGTAAGGGAGATAGGTGAAATAGTAGGACTTAAATCTAGTTCTACGGTTCATTCCCATCTTCTGCAACTGGAAGAGAAAGGACTTTTAAAACGAGACCCTACTAAACCGAGAGCAATCATTCCCCTGGATATGGATGATGGACCCAACATTATAAGTGAAACCCTAGCCCTTCCTGTAGTTGGTGATATAGCTGCCGGAACTCCGATACTGGCCGAACAGAATATTGAAAATTACCTGCCCGTACCAGTTGATTTTGTTGGTACAGGTAACCACTATATTCTCCGAGTTAAAGGAGATAGTATGATTGAAGCCGGTATAATGGATGGTGACTTTTTAATTGTCAGGCAGCAGAGTGATGCTACCAATGGTGAAATAGTAGTAGCAATAATAGATGACGAAGCAACGGTAAAACGATTTTATCGTAAAGACGGGTACATCGAATTAAGACCTGAAAACAGTACCATGCAGCCTATTATAATCAAGACCGTGCAGATAGCCGGAAAGGTTTCTGGTTTGTTGCGCCGAATGTAATTCCTTGCCTAATAGGCCTAGAACTTCTCCAGGTATTGCTCTATCTCCCAGTCATATACCCGGGAGCTATAACTCTCCCATTCTCTAATTTTAGCTAATACAAAGCGGGAATAGATATGTTCTCCCAAGGCTTCCTGGATTACTTTGTCTTTCTCTAACTCATGGATAGCTTCATAGAGATTTTCCGGTAATGATAAAATATTATTTAGCTTACGAGTAGCTAAATCCATTTCGTATATATTTTGTTCAACTGCCGGCGGCACTTCCAACCCATTCTTAATACCATCCAGACCTGCTTTAAGGATAACTGCCAAACCCAGGTAGGGATTACAGCTTGGATCAGGGTTACGTATCTCTATACGACTGCCTGTACCACGTCTAGAAGGAATACGAATTAGGGGACTACGATTGCGATATGACCAAGCAATATACACCGGAGCTTCATAACCTGGGACCAGACGCTTATAGGAATTAACCGTAGGGTTAGTAATTGCCGAAATAGCCCGAGAATGTTTTAATACCCCGGCTATAAAATGCTTACATACCTGGCTGAGACCATCTGGACTTAAAGAATCATAAAAGATGTTTTCAGAATCCTTAAATAGAGATATATGCAAATGCATGCCAGAACCGGCAATACCATAGAGGGGTTTTGGCATAAAGGTGGCATGTAAACCGTGCTTCTGAGCTACTGCCCGCACTGCTATACGAAAGGTAACGATATTATCAGCAGTTGTCAGAGCATCCTGGTATTTAAAGTCTATTTCATGCTGTCCAGGAGCAACCTCGTGATGGGCAGCCTCAATTTCAAAACCCATATTTTGAAGGGTCTCCACCATATCACGCCGCGCCTCTTCTCCCTTATCTACCGGGGGTAAATCAAAATAACTGGCTTTATCATGAGTCTGCAGGGTAGGCTGCCCGTTGTCATCCAGATGGAAAAGGAAAAACTCCGGCTCGGGTCCCACAAACATGGAATATCCCATTTGAGCAGCTTCTTTTAATACCTCTTGCAGAGCGAAGCGGGGTGAACCGATAAAAGGTTTATTATTGGAATCATAAATATCACATATTAAACGAGCTGTTTTACCTTTAGAATTAAAGCTACCCCAAGGAAGTATTAAAAATGTATTGAAATCCGGCTTAAGATACATATCCGACTCCTCAATACGCACAAAACCCTCAATAGATGACCCATCAAACATCAATTCGCCATCCAGGGCCTTTTCCAATTGGTCGGTAGTAATGGAGATGCTTTTCATCACACCTAAAATATCAGTAAATTGTAACCTGATAAATCTGACATCTTCTTCTGTAACCTGCCGTATAATCGATTCTTTATCCATGATAAAACCTCTCTTTCTATTTCCTCGCTCCTCGTTTATTACGTTTTATATAGTTACCAATGCGGGAGGAGACACGGATGTACCTATTGGTACAATTTAGGTAGCAGTGTCCTTCAGTATCTAATATTAATCAAAATACCTTGATCAGGAAGGCAACCAGCATTACCAGGGATAGACCCAGATTAAAAACTATACCTGAAAATAGCCCCACTACAGTACCAAGTCCGCTTTTCATGGCTTTATTAAAATCCTGGCCAGCAATAAATTCTCCAATACAGGCTCCCAACCAGGGACCCAGAAATATTCCTATCGGCGGAAATGAGATCAGTCCCAAAAAGGTTCCGATAATTGCCCCCCATACCCCATATTTAGTAGAACCGAAGTAACTGGCGCCAAGAGCAGTTGACAGGTAATCAACCAGCAGCGAAAGGATAGTAAGAGCAGCCATAATCACGAGGAATTTACTGTTAATAACTTGAAAACCCTCATACCAGCCATAGGCCGCAATGCTAATAAAAATAAGCGGAATACCCGGAATCATTGGTATTACAGTTCCAGCAATACCTAGTAAAATAACAACGATAGTTACAACTAAAGCAATGGTATCTGCACCCATAAAAACACCTCACATAATTATTATAGGATAAGAGTATCAATCAGGTTTTTGATTACAAAACGACTATGTTCATAGGTTAATCCGCCCTGCATGTATACTGCATAAGGCTTTCGCAGGGGTGCATCACAGGATAGTTCTATGGAGGAACCTTGTACAAAGGTACCTGCTGCCATTACTATTTTATCACTATATCCCGGCATTTCCCCAAATTCCAGAGTTAAGTCACTATCTACGGGTGAGTTACCCTGCACCAGTTGGCAGAATTGCAGAACCTCATCGGGATTTTTAAAGAGAACGGCCTGTACAATATCAGCCCGAGCTTCATCCCAGCGGGGAGATACCTGGTAGCCGTATTGTTCAAAAATATAGGCTAGGAGTACAGCTGACTTTAGTGCTTGTAAGACTACATGGGGAGCTACAAAAAGGCCCTGAAAGAAATCGCGTTTGTTTGTTAAGAAGGCCCCCATTTCCTTACCCAGACCTGGAGCTGTAAGATGATATGCCACCGTTTCCACTAATTCTTCCTTCCCGGTAATATAACCTCCGGAGGGAGCTAATCCCCCACCGGGATTCTTAATTAGAGAACCTGCCATGATATCAGCCCCGCACTCCAGGGGTTCTCGTAATTCCACGAATTCACCATAGCAATTATCCACCATAATAATAGTGGAGGAATTCTTCTCCCTTACCCGCCTTACCATTTTCTCAATCTCTTCTGTACTCAGGGCTGGACGCAGGCTATAGCCTCGGGAACGCTGGATTAAAACCATGGTAGTATTTATATCAACAGCATTAGCTATAGCCTCATAATCGAGAGAACCATCTTGATTTAGTTTTATTTCCCGGTAAGAAACTCCCCGGTCTATCAGGGTACCGGGTATATTATTATCTTGTCCAATTATATTGGCCAGAGTATCATAAGGCCGCCCACTTATGGAAAGGAGACGGTCACCCGGTCTAAGAATAGCAAACAGGCAGGATGAAATAGCATGGGTACCCGAAACAATTTGGGAACGTACCAGAGCATCCTCGCCCTTAAATACTTCAGCATATATATCCTCCAGTCGCTCCCGCCCAATATCTCCATAACCATAGCCGGAGGAAGGATTAAAGTGACTATCTCTAAGGTGATATTTCTTAAAGGCGTCCAGTACTTTGGCCTGGTTCCGGTAAGCATTTTCCTCTAGTTCTTGAAAACGAACTGCCATTTTCTTTTCCGCATCACGAATAATCTGTAGAGCTGGCAATATTATCACCACTTTCATTATGAGCCAAAAGCAATTAAGAGAATTATATTATATTATTGTTGCAATTGCACTAAAACCCTGATACTACATCTTCATTGAGGCGGGATCAGGGAGGTCCCAATCCTCAATGGTAAGCAGGTCGCGACGGGTGATTGGTTCCTTATCGACAATACGCAGGGCCTGAAGACGAATAGATTTTTCGACCAAATTACGTACATAGCGAGCGTTACCACTATGGGGATGGTGGACTTTAGTAAACTGGTTTAAAATCTCTCTAAGTTTCCAACGCGCACGGTTACTCAGTTCATAATCTCGCTGGCTATATATCTGCAGCGCTATTTGAAATAACTCTTCACAATCATAATCACCGAAGTCAATCTGTATGGGAAAGCGTGAGCGCAGCCCCGGGTTAGAGGTTAAAAAGCGCTGCATTTCTAGTGAATATCCTGCCAAAATTACTACCAGGTTATCCCGGTAATCCTCCATCGCTTTAACCAACGTCGCTATGGCTTCCTTCCCGAAGTCTTTTTCTCCTCCCTGGGCCAAGGTATAAGCCTCATCAACAAATAAAATCCCGCCCATGGCCTTTTTCAGCATTTCTTTAGTCTTCATGGCGGTATGCCCAATATACTCGCCTACCAGGTCGGCTCTTTCCACTTCTATCAGGTGACCTTTACTTAGAACGCCGATTTCATTAAATACACGCCCTAGAATGCGGGCTACTGTTGTCTTTCCGGTTCCAGGGTTGCCCTTAAACACCATATGCAGCATGGTAGCGTCGGCTCTTAGTTGTTGCTGCCGACGCTTTTCCTGGATAAGGGTAAAAGCAGCCACTTCGGCCAGGGTTCTTTTCACTTCTTGAAGACCAATCAATTTTTCCAGCTCTTTAAAGGCATCGGTGCTGGGCAGTACTGTTGGTTTTAATTCATTCTTAATTGGACCGGGACTATATTCCGGGGGTGAAAAACGCATAGAAATCTGCATAAAATAACCACTCCCATCTGTTCTGGCTTATTATATGATAAACAGATAAAAGTGGTGATTTTTCTATGACAAAAACCGTTATCCAAAATTATTCATCGTCACTTTTAGGATCAAGATTCAGTAATCCTAAGGGCTTTAAAGGTGCCACTGTAGAAATGGCATGTTTGTAGACCAGTTGTTGCCTCTGGTCAAGCTCAACAATAACCGTAAAATTATCAAATCCTTTTACTATACCTTTTATTTGAAACCCGTTTACCAGGAAAATGGTTACGGGGATTTTCTCCTTTCTAACTTGATTAAGAAAAGCATCTTGAAGATTCATCTGATTCTTGCTCATTAAGGTTATAACCTCCCATTTCGCTTAAATGTCGACCTACTAAGTAGATTCTACACTGCTGATAATGTTCCTTCAATATAAGATGAAATATTTTCTTGTAATAAAGCCTTATCACTATATTCTCCCGGGTTTATCCAACATATTCTAGGATCCTTTCTAAACCAGGTTAACTGCCTTTTAGCATAGCGCCGGGTCTCCCGCTTAATCTCATCTATCATTTCCTCTTTGCCTAGAAAACCCTCCAGATAATAAAATACTTGCTTATAACCCAGAGCCTGCATGGAATTATGATTAAGATTATACCCCTTATTCCGCAAAACTGTAACCTCTTTTATCAGACCGTTGGCTAGCATTTGCTCAACCCTGAGGTTAATTCGCTGGTAAAGTTGCTCCCGCTCCAGGTATAACCCAACTATAGCAAGCTTATAAGTCTGCTGGGATTTAGTTTGTAATGCAGAAAAGGGCTGACCAGTTAACTGGTATACTTCGATAGCTCTTACTATACGTTTCTGGTCATTAGCGCTAATGGTAGCGGCATAACCTGGGTCAATGGACTGCAAATAATTATAAGCATATCCCAACCCTTTTTCTCTAATAATGTTATTCCATTGCCGGCGAATTTTTTGGTGTGATTCCAGGGGATAGAAGGTATAATCATCGACCAGGGCCTGGTAATACAGACCGGTTCCACCGACCAGCAGGGGTAATCTCTTTCGACTATTTAGCTCCTCAATTATACTTTTAGCCTGCTCCTGAAACCTAGCCACACTATATTCCTCATCTGGATCTACGACATCAATCAGGTGATGGACTATACCGTTCTGTTCCATAGGACCGGCCTTAGCCGTACCAATATCCAAACCTCGATAAATTTGCATGGAATCACAGGAAATAATCTCGGCATTAAGCCTTTTTGCCACCTCAATGGCTATTCGAGTTTTCCCTACTGCTGTAGGCCCAACAATAGCTGCCAGCTTATTCAAAAAATCAACTCCCGGTTAATAGACACTGATAACACTGCTACCTTAATAGTACTAATAGATACATCCGTGTGCCCTATGGGTATGTCAAAAAAATTCTATTTTCGTATTAACCCTATTCCCCTACCCGGATTACTCCGAAGGCTATTTTGCGGTTTTTTCCGCCGATGATAGTAGAGCAACCCAATCGTTGTAGTTCGGTGCCATCGGCCCGCTCTTTGATTACCACCCGTTTGCGGGCTACCCGACAGGCTTGCTCTATTGCCCGTAAATCAAGGGGAAGAGAATTGGCCAGACTACGCAATGGCGATATGGGCTGGCTTTTTAACAAGGCATGCCGGAACATAGGATCAAAATAAACTATATCAAAACTACTATCAGCCAGGCGAGATAAATATTCATAATGCTCGCTATTAACGACTTCAATTCGTTTTATCGCTTCATTTAACCAACTCATCTGGGAATCATATAGCCTCATACCCCATTTCACTACCGGAGCAATAGTCGGAGAAGACTCCAGCCCCACCACTATTCCGCGGGGCGTAAAATAGGATACTACAATAGCATCAGCGCCCAATCCCAGGGTACAATCCAGTACGCTGTCTCCATCTTCAATCTGACAGGCGTTTGCAAAGGGATCCTCAGTCCCGTGTTTACGATAGGCGGATAGGCGATTTTTGGCCATACTGGGATGAAAAAAGAACTTATCCTTCCCATTGTATAATACTGGTCCATCATTATACCAAACTACCACCCCATCAGCCTGATTTTCTTGCAGTAAGACCTCCAAACTACGTCTGTTCCGCGGAATAAAAGGAAAACCACTTTCAGCCAAAAATTCATTAAAGTTGGTATAGTTTTTTAAACCTGATTGCGGAGTAGTCGCAATTATATGCATTTTAACCCTCATATTCGCTCTAATTAACCGTACATGGCCGGAGGCCACAAGCATGGAAATAAATCAAAAGGACCGTCCGTCCCCGTGATATACCGTGATATAGGCTGGGCATACACATGGGTCTGCCCCTACAGTCTTCGCTCAGTCTAATAGTAATTATCATCGCTGAATGCTAACAACGATAATTCTCTTCCCTACCTCTTAAACAAACGATCCAGGTCGGCCTGGCTCATCTT
>DIRQ01000013.1:9419-10620 GCA_002424365.1 Syntrophomonas sp. UBA5432
TCTGTTATAATTCTTTCCATTTCCTGCAAGTATAATCCTTCCCCGGCTTTAATTGCTTTTTTACAGGCCAGGGTTTTGATGGCTTCTTCCTGGATGTCCGGCAGGGTATTATCCTGCCACAGCTCCAGAAGTTCATTTACCAACTCTAGTTCCTGTCCAGAAACACCGCCTGGGGTTGCCCTTATAAGGACAGTGTCAGGAGCAATAACATCCAGCTCAAACCCCAGGCCGGTGAAGAAATCATTGTGCTCTTCTATAATGCCGATTTGCTGAGGGGAAAGCTCCAGGGCCAGAGGAACTGCTAGCATCTGGGTCACTTCCTTCCCGGTGCTATACATTTCTTTAAGCTGATTATACATAATCCGTTCATGGGCGGCATGTTGGTCTACCAGGTAAAGGGCCTGATTCATTTCCAACAGTATATAGGAGTTCAGACATTGCCCAATAATTCTGAATCCCCCTGCAGCTGATTGGTAGTCTTCCTTTTTTATTCTCTGGTCGCCTAGTGGCTGTACAGGGTCTTTTCTTAAACTCGACTGACCAGTAAAATCAAAACTTATAGCAGTTTCAGATACTACCCGGTTGGGATAATTTGGCTCCCTGGAAACAGGCGCATAGGACTCTGGGGGCAGGTAATTTAAAGGTCGATAATCAATCTGTTCCAGAACGTCTTTTAAAACTGCGTAGACCGTACGAAATAGTGATTTTTCATCCTTAAATCGCACTTCATTTTTTTGTGGGTGTACATTAACATCAACATTTGCGGGAGGGATTTTAATAGACAAAATAATTGCCGGTTGTTCGCGGGAAAGCAGAAAACCCTGATAAGCCTGGTCTATCACTTTATATAGAAGTACACTTCGTACCGGACGATGATTAACAAAAAAATACTGATTCTTACGGTTAGTTCGCCTTAGCTCGGGAGTAGATATCAGGCCCTCAATAGTATACCCTTCCCCTACGTAGGTCACATCAGTTAGATAGCTGGCAAAATCCCTACCGTAAACACAAAGAACCGCATCCTTAAGACTTCCATTCCCCGGAGTCTTAAAAAACTGTTTCTTATCATTGCTGAAGCTAAAGGAAATATCCGGACGGGACAGGGCATATTTACGCAGTAGTTCATAAATATGGTTTCCTTCAGTTACGGCTGATTTAAGAAAGCTCCGGCGCGCCGGGGTATTGAAGAATAAATCAAAAA
>DIRQ01000013.1:10863-14675 GCA_002424365.1 Syntrophomonas sp. UBA5432
GTACTATCAGCTTTCTGGCTATACAGTTCAATACGTGATACCGAGGCAATGCTGGGCAGGGCTTCTCCACGAAAACCCATGGTATTAATATTGAAAAGATCCTCTTGCGAGGAAATTTTACTGGTGGCATGCCGCTGAAAGGCCAGGGGAATATCTTCAGCCTCCATACCCTGGCCATTATCCTCAACCTCTATTCGGTCTATCCCACCCCGGTTAATATTAACTGTGATTATTGTAGCATCAGCATCTATAGAGTTTTCAATTAATTCTTTTACTACGGACGCTGGTCTTTCGACTACTTCTCCTGCGGCAATTTGATTTATAAGATTATCGTCCAGCGGTTTTATGGACACTACAAAACCATCTCCACGTCTTTTTTAATGTCAATGCTGCGAAAATCGTTATTAACCCGGTCTTGTAAATAAACCAGGTCATAGCGGTCATTCCCCGACATATCAGTGTAACAGGAACGAGCCTCCGATTGGCAGCTGGCACAGGCATTTGCCGGTATGGATACACAGTAAACCCGGTAATAATAACCATTGCGGTGCTGAGCGGTAGACTCAATCAGCCTGAAACCAGGACAGTCCGGACATAGTCGTAATTGTATACTTTGCTCCTCATGAATGTAATCAGTGTCATAGAAAATCTGTTTATGAACATGGTGGAAACGTTCCCTGGTTTTACGATTCTTTTCTATTTGCTCCTCCCGCTGGCGGAAAACCTGCAACTGCCGCTTGACCATTTTATCAATGTATTCCAGATTGGCAGGGTTTTCCCGCATCCGCTCGGGAACATAGTCGGGCTCCCGCAGATTACTATAATCTATACCGGCCATGGCCATAATCAGGCCCATGTTGACATAGGGTAAAGCTGTCTGCACGGAGTAGCCCCCCTCCAGAACAGCTATGTCTGGAGCTAATATCTCATTTAAACGGGCATATCCTTGAGCACTGAAACGCATATCGGCCAGGGGGTCGCTGTAATGGTTATCCTGACCGGCGGAATTTACTATAAGCTCCGGCTTAAATTCCTCCAGTATAGGCATTATCAATTTTTCCAGAGCATACAGAATGCCGGTATCCGTAGTTCGTGGTGCCAAAGGCAGGTTTATAGTAGTACCATAAGCCAGAGGACCTCCCAATTCATCCATATGGCCGGAGCCAGGATAAAGGGTGCGGCCATCCTGATGGAAGGAAATAAACAGTACATCGGGATCATTATAGTAAATTTCCTGGGTGCCATCGCCATGATGAACATCGGTATCTACTATAGCTACCCTTTTGATTCCGTATTTTTGGCGCAGGTACTCTATCATAATAGCTTCATTGTTTATATTACAAAACCCACGATTCCCATGGCTAACGGTCTTGGAATGGTGCCCGGGGGGACGGATAATAGCAAACCCATTCTTGATTTCCCCCTCCATATAAGCATCGGCTATACGCAGGGCTGAACCTGCCGATACTAAATGGGCTTCGGTAATCTGGGCTTCTACATCAGGAACACAAAAATGCACCCGGGCGATATCTTTGGCCGTAGCCAGTCCCGGCTGGTATTCCCGGATTTGCAGTAAATCCATAATCCCTTCTTCAAATATCTGGTCACGGGTGTAAAGTAAACGTTCTTCTCTTTCCGGATGAGTTGGGCTAATCGCCCAGTCAAAAGCTGGAAAGAACAATATACCGGTTGGTTTCATATTTTCACCCCCTTGAATTCTTCAATGAAACCAGGGGTAACTTGTATTCCCACATCAAACAGTTTACCAGTTTGGTCCCAGCCACCGATCATGTTAAATTGCTCTTCCATAAAAAAGCTGGATTCGTTAGTGTAGCTGGCCATACCTCTTTCTTTACCCACTTGCTCCAGATGTTTTCTGGCCATTTCACGGGCATCTTTCAGTTGAAAGTTGTGTGGGTTTTCCAGGGTGCCCCGGACTCCACCCGGATCCAGGGTATAGATTTTGGTCTGGGTGTCAACATGCAAATTCACTGCCAGTGTAGGCCGAGCCACAGCAGCCCCCAGAGCATTGGCCACATCTGCATATTGGTGGATAAAGTGTTTCACCTGCATAGCGTCTGCCAGTTCAGGAATTATGGCGCGTGAGGCGGCACCTATACCAGTTATCTGCTCCAGAGTAAATTTACGTTTATTAATTACTTCCCAAACTTTATAAGCCGGTTCATTCTCCCATTCCTTAAACATACTGGTAATAACGTCTTGCAGGCGGTTAGTAACAATAGCAACCACTGCTGCGCCTACTTCTTCCGTGCTCATCGCACTACCTCCTATTTGCTCCAGGGCAGCAGCGGAAAGCTCCGGATTTCCAATATTAAGATTAAATTTGTAGTTAAATGCATCAGTTACAGTTGCGCTACTTCCCCCAAAACAGGCGGCTACATCCCGGCGGTAAGCTTGAACTTCTACCTGCCCTGCATTTACGGTAATACAGCTATCCCCTCCCAGGGCTATAGAACGTACTGCAAAAGCATTTATATGAGTATAACGCTGGTTGATGCTGGCCCCTTTAGAAGCGTAAAGTGGTTCCCCCTCTATCAGCAATGCTATATCAGTAGTTGTACCACCAATATCAAGAACCACTGAATTCATTCCTTCTCCGGCCAGGGCCATTGCTCCCATAGTGCTAGCCGCAGGTCCGGAAAAAACGGTTTCGCAAGGCATATCCCGGGAAACATCCAGTGCCAGCGTGCCCCCATCAGCTTTGAGAATATGCACCTCACAATCCAGCCCTCTCTCTGTCAGAGCCTGGTCAATTTCATCGACAAAGCGATTCCATTCCTTACTAGTTATGGCGGTGTAATAGGCGGTAGTAGCCCGGCGGGGAAAGTTAAGCTTACCCGAAATCTGGGAACCGGTGGTTACCGATAACTGCGGATAATGTTGGGCCATATAATGAGAGGCCTGTTTCTCCAGGTTATCATTCCGGTTACCAAACTTGGAAATAATGGCGGCCCGCTTAATTCCTGCAGCTACAATGTTATCACCAATCTGAATCAGTTCCTTTTCATCCAAGGGGTCTAACTCCCGCCCCCGAAAATCGATGCCTCCTTTGAGGAAAAAGGTATCGTCACTAATATCATAAGCATCAGCGGGAAGGCCATAACCAGGAATTAATAGTAAGGCCGTCCGCTCCCCTTTCCCGGTAGCCAGCAGGTTGGTTACCACCGTGGTACTAAGAACTATGCGGGTAATATCTGATTTATCCTGCTTAAGCAGTAGTTTATCCAAAACCTGTAAAACAGTTGACTTAATATCATTATCATCAGTGGGAACTTTGGTAGTGGCAATAACCTCACCCCGGTCAAAGACCACCCCATCTGTATAGGTACCACCAACATCAATTCCAATCAACAAGATTCCTCACCTCCATATATATTTTAATTATTTTATTTCCTTTCTTTCCAACGATAAAGCAGATTAAGCGCCTCCCTAGGCGTTAGACTATCCAGATCCAGTTGTTCCAGTTCCTCTAACCAGGAATTTTCTTCCGGGAATAAAGGAGGCTGAACCAGAGACTCTTTCCTTTCCACCGGTATTTGCTCCAGGTCACTTAATATATCCTCAGCCCTCTTAACTACGATATCCGGCACCCCGGCCAGTGCTGCCACCTGTACCCCGTAACTACGGTCAGCTTTACCCGGGAGTACTTTTTTCAGGAATACTACCGTGTCACCACTTTCCATAACGGAAACAGAAAGATTAAATATTCCGGAAAATTCATCGCTTAAAGAGGTTAGTTCATGATAATGGGTGGCAAATAAAGTTCGGGCCCCTATCCTATCATGGATATA
>DIRQ01000024.1 GCA_002424365.1 Syntrophomonas sp. UBA5432
AGGCGAGCATATATTGGTTCCCGGGTAACCCAGGAAAACCATTCTTCTCCATCGTGGGAAGCTAGCCCTCCCCGGAGATAAAAATCAAATCCCGCCTTTGCCTCGGGTAAATCTCTTAATAGAGTAAGTTTATAAATCATCCTATACTCTCCTTTTACCTATTACTATTGCTGATAGTCGGGGTGTCCTTCCGGCATTATGGCCCATGAGCTCCCATCCTTGGTGCGACAGATTACCTTATAAATACCTGCATTTAATATAATTCTTTTACATAAAAAACAGGGTTCGGCATCAATTAGCTCCCCCGTTTTAACATCAAAACCAGATAGATAGAGGGTAGCCCCAAGAGTTTTATCCCTTCCCGCATTAATTATGGCATTCATTTCGGCATGTACACTCCGGCACAGTTCATATCTTTCCCCACTAGGTATTCCCCGCCGCTCCCGTTCACAGATTTCCAAATCACAACAATTAGGTAGACCTCGAGGAGCTCCAGAGTACCCGGTGGAGACTATGGCATCATCCTTAACAATCACTGCACCAAAATTACGGCGCAGGCAGGTACCGCGGGCTGCTACATCCAGAGCAATATTCAGGTAATAGTCGGTTTTACTTGGCCTGGGTTTCATAAATATCACTCCTAGTTATTGCATTAAACTTATTTGGCTACCTTTATTTTACCAATCGGACTAGTTTATCCAGGGAGTTTAAAAACCTGGGATTGTATTTCACATCTACACTACGGTGGTTCCATAATCCCGAAAGGCGAATAGCTTCAT
Organism: Syntrophomonas sp. UBA5432; assembly: GCA_002424365.1. Classification (GTDB taxonomy): domain Bacteria; phylum Bacillota; class Syntrophomonadia; order Syntrophomonadales; family Syntrophomonadaceae; genus UBA4844. The sequence continues at coordinate 780 of DIRQ01000024.1, forward strand.
GCAGACTATACCGCCCCAACCAGGTAAGGGAAGGTGAATCCAGTACATTTTGTTTATGATAGTTACTAAGTAGTGCTATGGCATTACGTTTAATAAAACTATTCAATTGGTCCGGATGAGAACTACGATCAGTAGAAATCCAAAGGAACGGCATATTGCTTATTATATCACTTGCTTTCTTTTCTATAGTATGTTCTTTCTTTCTGATGGGCGTATTGGAAGCATCCAGTTTTTCCCAAGAAGGACAGACAATATTATCCCGGTTTATTAAGGCACTTCCTACATGATAGCGGAAATTAGATATACGGTGGTTTCCCCCACCAGAAAACTTACCGCTGATTGTCCCCCGGTGCTCCCGCAAACGATCCCATAACGGACTCTGGGGGCTTTCGGAATATTTAGAAACACCCACCCTGACTACACGCATTTGTTTACCATTATCCCGAAGCTCGCCCGGCTCAAAAAAGAAATAGACTCCCTGCTGGGGCCACTCCATTTGGATGTTGCAGGTAGCCAGTATGCGGGTACCAGTTTTAGATCGTAGTTCCATTAGTGTGTCATAAAAGTGATTTAGGTGTTTTAATCTATCCATATTCAGACTCCTGTTAATTCCACGTAAATCATGCCGAGTTAAACCTAAATTGTATATCTACACTTCTCCAATATAAATCCTAAGAAGATTTATTAGCCGGTGGATCCTTTAAGATTATTTTCATTACGATACCGGCACCATCTACCATAGCCTCCACCTTATCACCCGGATTGATATCGCTGAAACCAATAATACTACCATCTTCCCGATATACGGTCGCAGTGGTATCCAGGGTATATTTTTTGTTCTTCTTTAAAACTATTTGCCGTGCATCGCCACTACCAGCGATTTTCTCAATCTCCCCACTAACCTTCTTCCATTCCGGCCTGCCGGTAATAATAATTTCCAGTGGAATTTCATCGTCAATACCTTCGGGGTCCGGATCCAGGTAAGTAATTTTTACCTTATCACCCCTTACTACGTGCTCACTACGGCCATCTTTACTAATAATCCTAGCTCGATCCCAATAATTAAACCAGGTCGGTTTATTGCTTTTAGAACCCTTATTCTCCAAGTACAGCCTTTTTCCAGTTATGCTATTAACACTGCCAGAAAGACTTTTAGTTGTAAGTACAGTAACCTTTATAACCTCGTCACCCGAAAGGTGTGCGTCTACAAAAACGCCGGGTTTTAGGGCCTGAAACCCTTTAGTCTTATTTTTACCCCCAGTATCTAATTCTGCGCCCCAGGATAGGGGTAAAATCTGTTCCTTGCTATCAAGGTCTACCAGGGTTAAAATACTATCCTTGCCCAAGGCTACCGCTCTTATTGTTCCCCTCATCTTACTTTCTTTTGCTGCTTCTCTTTTTTCTAGGAGGGTTATACAAGCAGCCTGTTTTTTACTATCCAAATAGACTGCCACTCGCCAGTGCAAAAGTTGCTGGTAGGGACACTCCTTTCCGTTTTTAAAGCACTTAACCTCTGGAGACAGTTTGTATTTTTTACTACCTTGTAATGTTTGTAGTTCTATCTCTGGAGGTGTAGTCTTAAAATCTATCCGCGGTATCCATCCTTCTACCTGCCGGTCAGTTACTGATTGCAGCCAATTATCTTTTATCAAATTATCCAAAAGAGCAGCAGCTTCCCCTCGTTTTAAACCTTCTCCAGGGCGAAAACTTCCATCAGTAAAGCCACTAATAATACCAGCACGAGTAACGGCAGCTATACTAGCTCTGTATTCTGGCGGCGCTTCATTGAAATCAGTAAACAGACTAAATCCTTCAGTATCGCTTACCGTCAGCTTTAACAGCCGACATAATAGCCCTGCTGTCCGCGCCCTGGTAATAGGGTTATCACCATTAAAATCAGCCAACCATGACATATCAATTAAGTTATCCTCGACAGCCTGATCTAGATACTTCTGCCCCCAGGCAACCTGAGGGGTGCTGATTTTAGTTACCGGGGAAGTTTTAACCCGGCTACTGTTTTTATTTTTATCAAGATTGTAGCCTGCTGCCCGCATAAACAGAACCACTGCTTCCATCTCCGACAATTTCTGTTCGGGGCGAAAGTTTCCATCCGGATAACCTCTAATAAGGTCTACTACACCAGCCCGATAAACTGATTCATAAGCCCAATGACCCTTCAGATCTAAAAAGTGAGCAGCATTTACCGGCTGGAGCACAAACAAGGTCAGACCTGCAACCAGCAGAGTTACTAAGATAATACGGTTTGGCGCTTTAAACATAACTTATCTCCTTACGACTTAACTACCCCTGCCTTCTTAAACTATTATTTATTTAGCGTAGTAGCTAATCCGGTAGCATTATCACGGATTTTATACAGGTTCCCTTTCTGGGTACAAACGTAAATGTAACCATCCGCTCCCAATAATGGCGCTTGTTCAATAGCTCCTTCCAATTCGCGGGACCAATCCAAGCGTCCGTTACTGCCAATAGCATATAAAGTACCTTTGCTGCTACCTACATAAACTCGTTTGCTGTTCTCATCTATTGCCGGTACCGAAACCAGGTTAGAAAGTCGGTTTTCAAACTTCAAGGTTCCGGTATCAGCATTCAGCAAATAAATATTGCTTCCACCGACAAAATAGAGTAGACCTTTAGATAAGACTGGTGCGGTCAGAGTGTCGGTAACCTTAACGTTATACTGCCATATTGGTTTCTTTCCGCTGTTACGGTCAAAACAGTATATTCTTCCCTGATTTAACTTTCCGGAGGAAGACTTACCTCCCGCCTGTCGCTTTGAAGGCTTAAGAGTAGCAGTCACATATACCCGTCCCTGCTCCCCAGGAAGAATATTTACTCCGATAATATCACCCAACCAGTAAGTCCAGAGCCGGTTGCCCTTGCTGTCTATCGCTACCAATTTATAAGCAGCTTTTTCATCCGCATAAACAGCAAAAAGGGTTTGTTCATCAGCAGCACAATCCATAAAACTGCGTTTAGCTGTGGTCTTGGTAGTAAATCTATCGGAGTTGTCCCAGGGTGAAAAGTTCCAAATAGTATGCCCTTTAGTATCCAAAGCATAGAGCGCATAGGGCAGCGGTAGATAAATCAAATTATTAGGTCCCCCTGCTAACTGAGGTTGCTTATCTTTACCCCCGGGCAAGGCGGTAAAAGTCCATCCTCTGGCTCCATTTGGTTTGGTTTCTACCACCATACCTTTGCCAGCAGTAAAAATGGAGCCGTTTTCCGTAATTATTGGGGTACCCATCTTACCATTACCTACTTTAGTTTCCCATAGCAAATTGCCCTGCAAGTCAATGCAGAGCATTTTGCTTCCAGCAAGAATGATTAACTTATTATTAGGCACTAGAAATAACGGTTCGGAAGGTTTACCAAGACCGGATAGTTTCCAGATTATTTGACCTTTTTGACGAGTTTCGGATGGATGGTAATACTGTTCATGCTTAGGTGCTGCCTGGGCAGTCAGGGGGAATATGAACAGAAATATCATAAAAACAGCCAGCAATCGCCTCATGATATATTCCTCCCGCTTCCAGTTTTTAATTAGCCCGTTCCATTCTATTCATCTCTTCGATATTTTTACATATTTTCTTAATGGTACGGGGATATACTACCAAGTTTCCTCTATTATAGTTTTGAATATAATCTACTAACTCATGCCGGCTCATAACCGGAATATCGCGTTTGGCCTTCTTATTATAACGGATACTTATTCTATCACAGGACAAAACTATAATACCCTGGGTAGGTAAATTTCTTACTCCTACTACCCGATTTAGAAATCCCTTCAAACGATACTCATGGGAATCCACTTGACCAGCTGGATTACTAATAATCTTGGAATAACCATTTTTCTTATGCAGTATCCAGTTACCCCGGCTGTCGACATCAATAATTCCTCCACGTTCGCCACCATAGTTTTTGGTTTCAATATGAAAAATTCCATTAGGCCCAATTACCACACTATCATACTCATTAGTATGTAAAGCATCCGGTCCCAGTTTAATGTTATGGTATACCTTATAACGAGAATTGGGCTTCTCCAGTGGAGTTAAAACCGATTGTACCTTGTATTCTCCTTTATCCCCGGCTTTAATAATCTCTTTCTGCTCCGCTAACTTCTGGGTTCTTTTATTGAATGCCCAGATAAAATAGACAGTCGCAAGGAATACCAGAAATATTGGAGATAGCGTTAATAATGTTTTCATTTTTCCTCCTTTCTTTATTCAAATGTTACTTTTAAACAAAATATTATTTAACTTATCCAGTCAACAGTGAACTATTTCTGCCCATATATAATAAGCATATACTTGTTTTCATTTTAAAATCAAGTGATTATTGTCTAATTATAGGTATTAACCTGCCTAATCCGGGTACAAACTAAACTAAAGGAGGTGTTTAATTAATGAAGGAAGATAAGAAGAAAGACCTGGTAAGTATTCAGGATTTTATCCTGAATAACCCCCAAGCGCTAAAAGAGGCCAGGGATTCTTTTGGTGGTAGTGTTTATGACTGGAGCGATACGAAGGGAGTTGAGGACGTCTTGGATTCACCGGAATAGTAAGGGGCGAGGGGCGAGACGTGCGACGTATCATTATTGCCGACTCTTTTGCTCCACACCCTTTTCATCCTCTGCCACCAGAACGCGGTAAGTAATTTTTTCCTGGTATTCTTGTAATATTTTTAAAACTGGTGAAGCCAGGAAAAGACACAGGCAAAAATTACAGGCTGCGTGCAGGCTGTCAAAAATTATACTGGCAGCATAAGTGGCTATAAAAGACTTAATACTCAAAGGATAGACGAAGGCCAACCAGAATCCTAGGTTTTGTATCCAACCAAATATATAACCCCAGAGTAGACCAATAAAGGCTAGCCCAATAGCCTTGTTTCCCGACCACAGACGGTAAAAATAAGCAGTACTTGCACCTATTAACCCCCAGGCCATCATCTGCCAGGGAGTCCATGGCCCCTGTCCCAAGAAAAAGTTTGACACCAAAGCTGCACTGGCACCAACCATAAATCCTGCCTGGGGCCCAAAAATACAGCCAGAAAGCATTATTATGAAGGTAGTTGGTTGGACACTGGGAATAGCAGCAAATGGTATTCTTCCCAGTGCAGCTATGGCGGTCAAAGCTGCCAGCAGAACAATTTCCTTACTGGAAACTGCTGCTTTTTGGGCCCAGAAATATAGCATAATAATAGCAGCTATGGCTATAATGGTGGCTAAAAAACCCCAGCTCAATAATCCAACCCCTTTTCTTTTCCCACCACCCGGCGACTATGTCTGCTAAGATGCGACTTTAGGTATTCAACAGCCTGGGCTTGGTTTACTACACTTGAATCAATCTCCGAAAAAAGCCGGGCAACCTGGGAGGTATAAAATGTATTACCAGTGATTACCTCCTGAACTGTACCATCCGCCAGTATAGTACCGTCATGCATGAATATTAGGCGGGTAGCATACTCACTTGCAAAATCAATATCATGGGTTACCAGCAAAACTGATTTACCCTGCTGGCATAAATCAAATAATAGTTTTCCTATATCTTGTTTCTGCTCTCCATCTATACCAGTGGTGGGCTCGTCTAATAAAATCAAATCCGGGTTCGATGCTAGTATAGCTGCCATAGCCACCCGGTGTTTTTCACCGGTACTCAATTTGCGGGGATCATCTTCCTGAAATCCCTGTAAATTCATTCTTTCCAGCCAGAATTCAGTATCTCTTGCTACTATTTGATTACTTAATGCAATATCATTAAATACTGTATCAGTCAGAAAGAAATTATCCAGGTTTTGAGGTAAATAGGCTACTAGACGGTTAATTTTTTCTGCCTTAAGTACTTTTCCACTGTAATTTCCTACCCTTACATATCCCTTATATGTGGGCAGCAAACCGGCCACGATCTGCAGCAAGGTGCTCTTACCAGCCCCATTAGCCCCTATAACGGCCACACATTCTCCCGGCCAAATATTCAGATTGACGTCTTTTAGAGCCAGTTCCCCCTGAGGGTAGGTAAAACTAAGATGTTTTATTTCCACCAGAGGTTTAGCCTGACCCCGGCCAGACCTGCTGTTTTTTTCTCCTGGAGCCATTTCTTTAGCTGATTTGAAAACAACACCAGGATGTACTTGCGTGTGTTTGCAGTCCCCAACATCCGGGTATGACAACTCGGGGTAAGGGGTAAGTCCAAACCCTGACAGTAATTTTCGCCCTTCTTTAACTGTTAAGGGCAGGTCTTTATCAGTAAACCCTGCAAATATTACCGGGATAACAGGTAACAGGGGATAGTTTTGTTCTGCCGCCCAGCGCAATTCTTCCCTGCTATCTCCCTTAAAAATTATCTTTCCCTCTTCCAGGATAACAACCCGATCAGCCAGGGAAAAGGATTGCTCTAATCTTTGTTCAATGAGAATAATGGTAATAGCAAATTCGTCGTTTAAATCCTTTACTAATTTAAGAATTTCACCTGCTGCCACCGGGTCTAGCTGGGAGGTAGGTTCGTCTAGTATTAGCACCTGCGGATTCATGGCCAAAACACCGGCCAGAGCAATCTTTTGCTTCTCTCCCCCGGATAAATTACTGCTATCACGTTTCCTCAGAGCATTGAGATTAAGGAAGTCCATCATCTCCGCTACCCGCCGCTGCATGAATGAATTGGGTAGACCCAGGTTCTCCAAACCGAAAGCAATATCGCGTTCTACGTTTTTAAAAAGCAATTGGCTATCCGGTTCCTGAAAGACTATGCCTATTTGCTGAGCTAATCGGGATCTTGTCCATTTATCCAGAGGAATGCCCTGATACAGAATATCCCCGCTGACGCTCCCTCCATAAAAGTCAGGAACCAGGCCGCAAAGAGCCCGGGCCAGGGTGGATTTACCACTACCCGAGCGTCCCACCACCAGCAATAACTCGCCCTCATCTACCTCTAAACTAACCTGATGTAGGGACGGTTGGGAATGGTGAGGATAATAATAGGTAAAATTATTCAGCTCAAAAACCTTATTTAGTGACAATGACCGTAGTTCCCTTCTCATAAACTAATCCTTCCAGGGGTGGAGGCAATACCCTAAAGTAGTTGCCTTGGTTTTGCGTATGGGAGAGGCTTTAGTTTCGCATTCTTTTAACCCCTCACGCTTCACACCTTACACCTCACTCTAGACAATTAGTCACTTTACTCGATTCGAAGTTATTTATAAGACAACCATGTTACTAGCGCTGGTTTCGGTACTAATCCCTTTCTGCTGACCATATATGCCCCTGCCCTTTAAGAAAGGGAAGGGATAAAAAGAACAGAGCTATAACTTCCCAATTATAAACAGGTAAGCTAACCTGTTCCAAAGGGCGGTAATGATATCTAAAACCAGTATACCAGCCAACCAGGGCCAGTCCCAGTACTATCAAGGCCAGGATAAGTAACCGCCAATCCTGCGATTGCCATCTTTCTGCCTGGTATATACTGCGCTTCTTATTACTCCCATAACCCCGCGCCTGCATCGCCTCTGCCATCTGTAGTGATACCTGTAATGAAGAGCGCAGCAAGTTTAACAGTACAGGGCCTAGATTACGGCTGCGTTGCAGCAGTCCTTTTCCTGGTTCCTGCAGTCCGCGGCACCTTTGTACCTGCCTGATACAGTGAAGCCTCTCCACCATATCCGGTATCAAAGCAGCTGAAATCGCCACTATCAAAATAGAACGGCTGCTATAGGAACCGAAAATATCCATCAGCCTTTCTACTGGGATAAGAATATTAAAGGCTGTAAAAATGGCCAGAATAAGAATGAGTTTTATCGCCATAGCCACGCCATAAACGATTGCTTCCCGATATATGGGTAAGGTATAGCTAAAAATGTTAAGGCTTGTCAGCAGTATATCCCCATTTTGATTAAACAGACCGTTAATAATTATAATCAACCCTGCCAGAGGTAATATAAAGGAAGTAATTTTTTTTAATGATTCCAGCCGGTCCAGACGGTAATTAAGGAGGATTATAGCAGTCAACATCAACGTAAGCTGGAGCAGGTTGTTATAAAAAAGGGCCAGGAGAAACCAGACCAGCAGGTAAACCGCCACGCTGCGGATATGATAATTTCCCAATATAACTAATCTCCTTGTAATCTTTTAGTTTTACTACTCTATTTTACCTGATTATCGGTATAATAAAACCCGTGTTGGAAAAGTGAGCGGTTAAAAAGTGAGTTGAAATAACGGTGCTATCAGAGTATAATAATGCGTGTACGATTTAAATAATGCGGATGTGGCGGAATTGGCAGACGCACCAGACTTAGGAT
>DIRQ01000083.1:0-4200 GCA_002424365.1 Syntrophomonas sp. UBA5432
CTCTAAAAAAAGAGAGTATAGCCATAAAGGTGTAAACGTACAGGGGTAACCAAACCGGTTCATAATTGTGTTCAATCATCAACGAATATTTGACGGAAGCTACGCCCACTCACCGTTTTTACGGGGGTGGGCGATGGCTTTTACATAGGCTCTTTTTGGTTTAATATTAGTATTATAATATTTTGCTTATTATCTATAAATCCATAACGTACTAAATAAAACGAGCAGGGAGAAAATATGCTGGAAATAATTAATCGGTGCAATGACCCGTTTTTTAATCTGGCCCTGGAGGAGTATCTACTTAATCGGGAAGATATTAAGAAGGATATCTTCCTGCTGTGGCAAAATCGTCCGGTAGTGGTGGTAGGTAGAAACCAGAATACAATTGAAGAAATAAACCAGAGCTTTATTCAGGAAAAAGGGATAGAGGTGGTACGCCGAATATCTGGGGGTGGTGCGGTTTACCATGATTTAGGCAATCTAAATTTCACCTTTATAGTAAATGATAGCCCTTCCCTTACCCTGAATTTTACTCGTTTCACGGCTCCGGTAATAAAAGCCCTGCAAACTATAGGGGTTAAAGCGGAAGACCAGGGGCGCAATGATATCAGTATAAGGGGCCGGAAATTCTCCGGTAATGCCCAGTGTCGCCAGAAGGGCCGGCTTATGCATCATGGAACTATTCTTTTTGATACCAACCTGGAGGATATGGAGCAGGCCTTAACAGTTGACTATGCTAAAATAAGTTCCAAAGGGGTTAAATCAGTCATGAGTCGGGTAACCAATATTGCAGAGCACATCTCATCATCTGTAACTATCGAGGAATTTCAGGATATTCTCAGCAATACCATTGATAGGGATAGAGAATGCAGGGAACTGAGTACATTCGAGTTATCTGTCGTAGAGTCTTTACGAGATAATAAATTTCGCCGCTGGGAATGGGTGTATGGTTTTTCGCCCTCGTTTAATATACGTAAATCCCAACGTTTTGACTGGGGCAGTATCGATTTTCGTATCAACGTTAAAAAGGGCCTTATAATAGATTGCAAAATCTATGGTGACTTTTTCGCTACCGGCGATATTGGGATAATTGAGCAACAGCTTATAGGGGTACGCTATCGGAACGAGGATATGCTCCAGGCCCTGGAAAGCATGAACCTGGCCTCCTATTTCCCCGAAGCCTATCTTAACGATATAATTGAGTTAATACGAAAATAGATTTTTGACGTACCCATAGGGCACCCTGATGTTCACTATTGCTGCGTCAGAATAATTTTCAGTGGTTGAGTGTGCCCCAGCACTAAGTAAAGAAAACTATTAATTGCCGAACTAATATTTTCAACTTAGTACCGGGTTATAATTACGGTTGTTTGCGTATATTTTATAGGCCTGTGTAAATCTACCCTTAACGAAAGGGGATGAAAACATATGAACTTGCACGTTTTACAGGGTAATACCTGGGCGATAAATTTTCCCAGCGCAGTTGGTGTTTATGTTTTTTCCGATAATAGTTGTTTGCTGATAGATAGTGGTGCTAGCGCGGCCTTTGGCCGAAGAACACTTAAGGTTTTGGAGAACTTGGGGTTTCAAACCCGAGCTTTATTTAATACCCACGCCCATGCTGACCATTGCGGTGGCAACCGTTATATACAGGAAACAACCGGTTGCCCAATATATGCATCTCAAATTGAGGCAGCTTTTATTGAAAATCCGCTATTAATACCTTATGGCCTTTTTTCAGCCAGTCCGATAAAAGCACTTAAAAATAAATACTTGATGCCGGAAGCTTCACGGGTAGATTTTCGACTAGAGGAAGGCGAATTATTTATTGATGATGCTTGCTTTAAGATAATACCTCTTCCTGGCCATAGCCTGGGGCATACCGGAATTATTACCCCTGATAATATTTTATTTGCTGGTGACAGCCTAACTAGCATACATATATTAAAGGAATTTCCTTTTCTGTACCTGGCTGATGTAGAAAAACACCTGGACACCTTAAACATCCTAAAAGGTCTTAGCCTGGAGCAGGTATCTCTAACTCATGGTGGTTTGCAGAATAATATCTCTGAAGTGATTGATTATAATTACCAAATCTTAATGAATTTATTAGAGTACATACTTGAAGTGATTAAGTTACCTCGGGAACGGGAAGAAATACTTTCCCTGGTAGTGGAAAGGTTTAACCTGCCCTTAAATCGCAATCAGTATGTTCTCATATTGGCCAGCATATCAGCCTTTCTTTCTTATCTTTGTAATACTAAACAAGCAAAAGTTTATACCGAAAACAACTGTTTACTGTTTAAGGGGCTAACTTAATGGAATCAAGCACCAGACTTATTCCCCGCAATTTTAAGGCCCAGCTGTAACGAAGCTGCGTCTAAAGATTGCCGGTCGCTTAAGACCGGGGCAAAAAGCTCTCCTAGTTTTTGCAGACGGGGGAGCATAATCTTTATAGTAAAATCAGATGGCTTGATACTATTTACTTCATCCCAGTCCAGAGGGGCAGAAACGGTAGCGCCCGGGCGGGGGCGAACACTATAGGCTGAACACAAGGTTTTACCTTTTATATTCTGCATGTAGTCTACGTAAACTTTAGCCCCTCTTTTTTTAACCGTTCTTTCTACCGTGGCTATATCAGGTTGCATTGTGCAAATAATTTCAGCTACGGTACGGCCAAAATTACGAATTTCCTCATAATTATATTTATTTTCTACCGGTAGGTAAATATGCAGCCCTTGCGACCCGGAAGTTTTAATATAGCTGCGCAGACTTAACTCATTTAGAATCCGCCTAGTTAAGTGGGCAATGGTTCTAACCTGTTCAAAACTATTCCCTGGTGAGGGATCTAGATCAAAAACTATAAAGTCCGGATAATCCGCCGAGGTAGCACAAGATAGCCAGGGGTGCATCTCAATGCAGGCTTGGTTAGCCAACCATGCCAGGGTAGCACTCTCCTCGACCAGAATAAAATTAATATCCCGCTGGGAATCAGGGGAATAGTAGGGATAAGTTTTTATCCATTCGGGAAGAGATGGTGGAGCGTTTTTCTGATAAAAACTTTGTTTTTCAATTCCATCAGGATAACGGGTAAAAACCATGGGACGATTCTGCAGGTGAGGAATAATATAAGGGGCTACTTCTACATAATAATTGATTAATTCGCCCTTGGTATACCCATCCTGAGGCCACAGCACCTTATTCAGCCTACTGAGGGCAAAACTACGCCCCTCTAAACTAACCGTATTACTAACCATCTTACATCTCCTATACTAATTAATAATTCAAAATTTATATTTGACATTGCTCTGGCGGGATCTTAAGAAAACCCTTTATCACTGGTGAGCGCAGGTGCATATCTTGAGTCCATTCGGCAAACTCTACTTCCACCACTAGACTAGGATTAATAAAATAGCATTTCCGGGCAATTTGGGATGGAAGCGATACAAAATGCATTTTACCAGTCTGCAAATGGCTCATTCCGGAGTGCAGTTCCTTCCAGTCGCTTTCATTCAGGCCGCTACTGGCCCGACCCACATAATGCAGATTGTCTCCCTGGTATACACCCAGCAGTAAAGAATTTGCTATATTATTACGAAGAGTATAGCCGCCTATTATACACGATTGCCGACGACGATATTTGATTTTATACCAGTCTTGGTGCTTTTTTCCTGCCAGATAGGGGCTAGCCTTTCTTTTAGCCACAATACCTTCCAGGTTGGCCTCCTGCACTGCCGTAAAAAGGCTGCTGCCGGAAGGAAAATCCTCAATTATATGAATACCATTCTGAGGTCTTAGTAAATTCTGAAGGTGGCGTTTTCTTTCTATCAAGGGAAGGTTTCTCAGGTCTTTATCGTTATCCCACAAGAGGTCAAAAACAATATAGCTTATCGGTACTTCCTTAAGTAACATGGCAATACATTTTTCCTTACGAGCATTATCTCGACGCATTACTGCTGGAAAATTTGGCTGAGAATCCTTAAACGCTACTATCTCTCCGTCCAAAACTGCCTGTCGACCGTGTAACAACGAAATTAGAGCCTGTAGTTCTGGGTATTGGGCGGTACGGTTATTAAGCTTTTTATTAATCAGCTCTACCTGGTTTTTTCCACTGTAGGCTAACATACGTACACCATCCCATTTAAGCTGATAGGTGAACTCCTCGCTATCAAAAACCTGCTCCCGCATTATCGGTTCCAT
>DIRQ01000083.1:4543-9870 GCA_002424365.1 Syntrophomonas sp. UBA5432
GTTCTTTTCTTTTTCTCGTCAATTTTGCCTTCATTCTTTTTACGGGTCTCCTCAGCTAGTTTTACACTGGCCTGCAGTGCTTCCATTAGGTCAACTACATTGCCTTTATCGCTTACCGTCGGAGCATTGACCACTTCCTTGCCGACTATTTTTGCATCAATCAACTCCCGTAGAGCTTGGCGGTATTCATCGTGATATTTTCCAGGTTCAAAATCCACCGATAGATTTTCTATAAGATTAACTGCCATTTTAACCTCATTTTCATGCAGTTTGGCAGCTTCCAAACCTGGACTTAAAGCTGCTGGTGAGCGAATTTCATCAGGGTAGAAGATAGTTTCCATCAATAGTACCTTATCCTTCACCCGTAATGCCGCCAGCGACTGTTTAGTACGAATTATCACCCGGGCTATAGCTGCCTTTCCTGTCTTATTCATAGCTTCGATTAAAAGGGAATAGGCCTTCTCTCCACCGGCAGTGGCTTCCAGGTAGTAACTTTTTTCAAAATATATGGGGTCAACTTGCTGCAGATTGACAAAATCAAGGATATCAATAGTTTTAGTATTTTCCTGGGGAATGCGCTCCAGATCCTCCTCATTTATTACCACATAATTACCCTTCTGGTATTCATATCCCCGGACTATTTCCTCACTATTTATTTCCCGGTCACAGCGTGGACAATATTTTCGATATTGCACCGGGGACATACACTCCTGGTGTAGATAGTTGAATTTAATATCCTTATTTTCCGTGGCTACATACATCTTCACCGGTATATTCACCAGTCCAAAGCTTACTGCACCTTTCCAAAGAGTTCGCATGTCTACCACCTGCTTTTTACTTTTAGCTTTACTTATTTCCAGACTTTTATTCCCGTTAAATCCGGCTATATACTTTTTTGAAAGCCTTGATAAAAAGAGTATTTTGAGGTATATTTTAGCGGGGACATACTGTCTCTAATACGCATCATGAAGGATGTTGCAAATGGGTAAATTACCTGATTATTTTGGAGTATCCGCTTTTGGAATTAAAATGGGGGTTATAGTACCGGGAAGTGATGTGGTAGAGTTGGCCTACGAATCCCTGGTCAGATGTAATGATGATGGTTTTCTTGATGACGGGGATACAATTTGTATAACTGAATCAGTGGTGGCCAGGGCCCAGAATAATTATGTGACTGTTAATGAAATATCTCAACATGTAAGCAAAAAACTAAATCTAAAACCAGATAGTAAAATCGGGGTAGTCTTTCCTATCCTGAGCAGGAACCGTTTTTCTCTCATTATGAAAGGTATAGCTGCAGCTGTTCCCGAGGGATATGTAGTAGTACAGCTTTTGCACCCTGCCGATGAGGTGGGTAATCAGATATTACCAGATGACTTTGCTCAAAAAACAGGTAAAACGAATGGTGAAGTTATCAGTCTGGAGGATATCGGGGAAAAGCGATTCCACCATCCTGTAACCGGGGTAGATTACATTGAACTCTATCAGAACATTATCCAGGAACAATCACGGGGTAGCACCATATTTCTAAGTAATGACCCTTTACAAATTATTAAATATAACCTGGATGGAGTCATTGTGGCAAACGTCCATAAACGGGAGTCTACCCGGGAAAAACTGGTTGAACGGGGGCAAAATGTTGTCACCCTGCAGGATTTGTGTAATGAAGGGTGCTCCTGGTCAGAGTGGGGATTACTAGGAAGCAATATATCATCGGGTGATAAATTGAAATTGGCTCCTCGGGAGGCTGATTTAGTTGCCCAACAGTTGCAAGCCAAGGTAAGACAAGGACTGGGCAAGCATATTGAGGTTATAGTGTACGGTGATGGGGCTTATCGCGACCCTTCTACCGGTATATATGAACTGGCTGATCCCCAACCGGCTTTTGGCTTGACTGCCGGCTTACGGGGTAAATACCGGGAAGGGCTTAAGTACAAATACCTGGTAGATAAAATGCTGGATGAGGGTGTTAAACTAGAAGCTATAGAAGGTAAGCTAGAGGAAAAGAAGAAAGAAAGTTTCGAGCGTAATTCGGTTGAAACTGAAGGTACTACTCCTCGTAAAGCCGAGGATCTTATTGCCAGTTTGGCTGATCTGATTAGCGGGTCGGCTGATGCAGGAACTCCCCTGATTCTGGTTAAAGGTTTCCTGGATAATTAAAAAATGAAAAAGAGCAGGGTGAATGCCCTGCTTTTTTAATCTTAAGGGTTATTATCTGGCACTCAGCCTAGTCTCGACCGGGCAGACATATGGGTCTACCCCTACAATCCTTCACCCCTCACTCCCTGCTCCTTCCCAGGCCCAACGACTTTCCTCCCTATGTCCGAAGCCTGACACCTGATAAATAACGAGTTGAATTTGACATATGCTCTTAACCAAAATACAATTTAAATACGGCATAGATAGGAGCGATAATAATGGCAAGGCAGCCTAAATGCAGGCATGTAGAATCTATACCTGCAGTCACATCATTTAAACCGGCAGGTATTCCTCGTATTTGTTTGGAGGAGGTAATACTGCTGGTGGAAGAAGTGGAAGCTATCCGCCTCAAGGATTATCTGGGCATGGAGCAGGAGGAATGTGCACATAACATGAAAGTTTCGCGCCCCACCTTTCAACGCATACTGGTGGAAGCCAGGGCTAAAATTGCCGATGCCCTCATCAACGGCAAATCTATACGTATTGAAGGTGGCGACTATTGTTTGGGTGAAACCAGGTGTCGGCGCCGTGAACTTATGGAGGAGAGAAGAAAGGGATGTCCCTACCGGGATATGCCTTCTCCGGAATAGGCGGGATAAGGGGACAGGTACCGTGTCACACCAGCAAGTTAAGAGGAAAAAAGCAGGAGACCAGTTAGTCTCCTGCTTTTAATTTAAACGTATAATTTATCTACTATTAAGCCTATTTTACTTTCTGCCAGATAGCAGCAGCACCGTGGCCATGTCCAATGCACATGGACTCAACGATATATTCCACATCTGCAAAATCAGGATCCTGGAACAACTGGGTGATGTCGCAAGCGATGCGAGCACCGGTACATGCCAGTGGATGGCCAATGGAAATACCGGAACCCCAAACATTTACGCGATCTTTCGGAAGTCCCAGGGTGTCTCTGCAGTATACTGACTGAGAAGCAAAAGCTTCGTTAACTTCCCAGAGACCAATCTGATCCTGAGTCATTCCAGCTCTCTTCAGAGCCTTGGGGATAGCCAGCGCAGGGCCGACACCCATGATGTCGGGCTCCAGTCCAATGACAGCCCAGGAAACCATTTTCATTATCGGCTTCTTGCCCAGTGCTTTAGCGCCTTCTTCGGTAGCCAGAACTACACCGGCAGCAGCATCATTTATCTGGGAAGAGTTACCGGCAGTAACGGAAGCAGCTTCATCCTGCATGAAAACAGGAGCCATAGCACCCAGGCTCTCCATGGTGGTTTCGGGGCGCACACCCTGGTCGCGAGCTACTACTACTTCAGCCAGTTCGTCGCCCTTTTCGGCTGCAGCTTTAGCCAGATGTTCTGTTGCTATATAAGCGGGAGCAAGATCAAACGGGTTAGGATTGCTCTTGGTAGATTTGGCCGGCACTTTAACCTTGATGGGAATAACGACGTTTTTGGTTTTATTAGCAGCCTGAGCGGCAGCACACTTCAGATGAGATTCCATGGAGAACTGATCCTGAGCTTCGCGGCTGATGTTAAAGCGACGAGCTACGATTTCAGCGGTGTAGCCCATATTAATCGCCATCATGTTCATGAAGTTGCCCAAATCGGGATGAACATCGGCACCAGCGCCCATGGGAATATGGGTCATATGCTGAACACCGCCAGCGATTGCTACATCTCCGCCCCAGCCGTTCATCATGGTAGCAATGGCAAACTGAATGGAGTTTAAGCCGGATGCGCAGAAACGGTCTACGGTACATCCAGGAACGTCATAAGAGCCATCGGAAAGGATCCAGGACAGACGGCCGATATTAAGACCCTGCTCCATAAAGGCATTGGCAGTTGCTGCCCATACTACGTCATCAATAATGCCCTGTTTAGCCTTGTCTTCCAGACCAACTCTCTTTCTTAATTCTTTGAATACGAAACTGGAAAGCTCTTCTGCCCGGATATTGGTAAACCAGGACTGTTTGCCCGCACGAGCCACCGGGGTACGTGCAGCTTCAACTACAAATACTTCCTTCATTAAAAATCCCCCTTAAATATTTTATTATTTTTCTCTCTACACTGTTGGCTAAAAGCCCACCACTCACACTTATATTTTACCAAATAGTGTGAACAAAAGAACAAATAATAATGTTACAAAAACTATCAATGTTCAACAAAAAAAGTTTATTAAACATAATACACCCCGGCTTTTGGTTACAAAAACCAATAATTAGGAAACGGAAAAGAGGGATAGACGCTTAAGGGTCTATTTTCTGATTAATAACTATATTTTCGATTAATTTTTGAAGGAAATCAGTTTTGACTGTCGAAGGAATATATGGGTAATAGTGTTAAGGTGATGATTTATGAGAGAATATATCCTTTACGTAATTCTTATCTTTATTCCCATCGGAGGAGTCATGACCTACCTTCTTCGCAAGGATGGTCTTCCGGGGAAATACATAAATATCATAGTAATTCTGTCCCTGCTTATTATTTTATCATTTCCTATTAGTATGGAAAGATTGGGCGGATTAGCCTCCCTGTTAATATATGTACTATTAGTAGTAGTTATGTTCTGGTACATATTGAAAGGCAGAGTGGGCGATTTAGCTGTGCTTACTTCTAAATTATCAACTGGGGAGCAGTTTATAAACAATTTGATAAAAAAGGATATGTCTGCTAATCCTGTTATCAATGAACCACCAGACGATGATGAATCATGCCTTATCGAAACAATTGTAGAAATTCCTGAAAAAGAAGAAGTGCTGGAAGAAGATATAGGCTTAGACATTACTCCTGAAGATAAAAAAGAGGAAGTACAAATAACGGTAGCAGACGAAACCAAGGAATTAACAGAACCGGAAGAGAAAATTGCAGAAGTTCAAATTATGACAAATGTTGAAACTGCCCCCGGTCCAGATTTAGCTCCCGAAACGATGCTGGAGGAGAAGGAAACTGAAGAACATATGCCCGCACCTGAGGAGATTGCTAGCAGTGAAGATACTACCTTACAAAAGGATGTTGATATTCAGATAGAGCCATTAATTCAGGAAATGGTTGAACCTATACTTGTAGAAGGGGATGAAGCCAAGATAGAAGAAGTAGAACAGGTAGAGAAGGTAGAACAGGTAGAGAAGGTAGAGAAGGTAGAGAAGGTAGAACAGGTAGAACAGGTAG
>DIRQ01000083.1:10033-21124 GCA_002424365.1 Syntrophomonas sp. UBA5432
GGTAGAACAGGTAGAACAGGTAGAGAAGGTAGAACAGGTAGAGAAGGTAGAACAGGTAGAGAAGGTAGAACAGGTAGAGAAGGTAGAAGGGGTAACTCAGATAGAGGAAGTAGATGAGATAATAGAAGCACATCAGGGAGATGAGAGTAAAGAGAGTGAAACGTTAGAAAAACTTGGTTTAGTCGACATATCTGCTAAGGATAGTGAAGAGGCAAAAACGGAGTCCCAGGTGCAAATTATTGAGTTAATTGATAATGGATTTACTTATCGCGATATTAATAAAGGGGAAGCAGTTAGGTATTTTGAAGAAGCTTGGCATATTACTTCTAATTACGAGCTGAAGCATCTGTTAACTATTGAACTAGTGGAGATATATAAAGAGTGCGGTTGGTATAGTAGAGCAGGGGCATTACTTGACAGCTTTATTGCACTACCAGGCCATAAATCTGATATAATAAACGAAATTAACTGTAAAATCGATTATATTAGATTGCTGGCAGCAGAGCTGGAACGCTTGGGTATCAGCGATTTGCCAATATCCAGGGTACCGAGGTGGGTTCGCTTGAAAGTGGACGCAGAAATGAACCCCCCAGGAGTTTAGATGAAGGGAGATTAAAAAATGAAAAAAAGCCAGGAGATTATTGGTCTACCTGTCTTTTCCATTATGGACGGGAAAAAGATAGGGCAGGTTAAAGACCTGGTGATCAATCCTGAGGAGGGAAAACTTGATTTCATTCTGGTCAGTAATGGCAGCTGGTATGTGGGGGCCCGAGTACTGCCTTATAAGGCGGTTATGGGCATAGGCGAACATGCCGTAACCACTGAAAGTGAAAACCTTCTGTCCGATATTGGCGATACTTCCAGTGCCAGCAGTTTATTGCAGCGTAATATCGAGATAAAAGAAAGCCGGGTTTTAACTGATAAGGGTAATCTTATCGGTGTTGTCAGCGAGTATGAGCTTGATGAAATTAGCGGCAAGATCGTTCGTCTGGAATACAAAACGGCTCAGGATGAATCAAAAATAGACATTGTTGAAGCTACCGATGTACTGACTTATGGGGCTGATGTGATTGTTGTCCGGGAAAAACAAGGTAGTCCGCATCCAAGTCATCCCTCTGAGTCGGAAGACATAAACCCTAAAGCCTCTGGTGGAGAAACTGATGGAGCTGCATTTTTTAAGCAGAGGCAAAAACAGTTCCTGCTAGGTAAAAAGCTAGTTCAGGACGTAAAAGATAATTCTGGTAACATACTGATTGCTGAGGGTACACTAGTAACAGAAGAGATTATAAATCTTGCTGAACAGCATAATCGGTTTACGGAGCTATCTCAGTGTGCCAAGTAGCTAAACAGCAGGTGTAACAAAATGGCAGACTCTAAAAAGTTTATTACCCGGATAATATTACTGATGGTAGTTGCAGTAATATTAACTTTGTGGTTGGTTTCGTTAGCTCTGGCTAAAAGGGATGCCATCATATATCCATCTAATATTTTTATAGGTGGGGTAAGTGTAGCCGGTTTAAACCATAATGAAGCCGGTGATTTATTGGCACAACGCTTACCAGCTAGTTATGGTAGGCAACTATTATTACAATTACCCTCCAAGCAACTATACATACCATTAAATCAGGTTGGGATTGCTTATGATATTCCCGCCACTCTTACCAAGGTAGATGTTTCTTTGAATCAAAAAGGTATCGGGGTTTTCCAGCATAGTATCACCCGTGGTAATATACATAGAGTTGAGCCGGAAATAAAATGGAACAGAACTCTAATGGAAGAAAAATTATCTGTGTTGAAAGCCACTTACGACCAGCCCGCTATTAATGCACGCATTTTATACAGTAATGATTATTTAGAGTACATAGGACATAAGGTTGGATATACCATTAGTATAGCTGCTAGTTTGGATGAGATTGACAATAGCTTGCAAAAAGGCTTACTTGGGCCTATTTCGCTTATTACCAAAGACATTCATCCTCGTATAAAGTTAGAAGATATAAAAGAAGTAAAGGATATGCTGGGAATTAGTACAATTAGGACAAATCTTCCCCATACAGATCTAAACCCCTTAATACAAGCTCTTAACGGTTATATTATCATGCCTGCCGAACATTTTTCGCTAGCCCAGGTTATGAACCCCAAACAGATAAAATCAAATAATAGTAGCTTAACTCTGGTAAACAGTGCTTTATACCAGGCAATTTCCCAGGCTGGTCTGGAATTGACGGACAACCAGCTTAGTTGTACAAATAACCTCCAGCACCCCATCTTAATTAATGCTGTTATCGATGGAAACAACATTATTATTAAAATATTCGGCTGCCAAACCGAAGCGGGCAAGGAAATCATGATTATAACGGAAAAGGAAGAGATACCCCCGCAGGTACAAATAAAAGTAGTGAAAAAATTGTCACCACAGGAACGGGTAATCGTACAGGAAGGTCAGAGTGGCTTTACAAGTCGTAATTATAGGATAGTAAAAATTAACGGCAAAGAAACCGAAAGAACTATTTTATCGGAGGAGCATACTCCTGGACGGGATACAATAATAGCAGTAGGGCCGGGAACCATCAAAAAATAGAGTATAATTAAAGTGCATGGTTATAATTTTAGCAAACTTTTTAACAGTGGGATTTTTCTTGACCTTTATGTTATAATTACCATGATTTTAGATGCTATCAGGAGGAATAATAATGGACGATTTAGCCAAACAGGTAAAACATGATATGCTCAGAACCTTGATATGGATTGTTATTGCTTTGGGTGCAGCTACTGCCGTAGTTTACATAGGCTGGTAGCCTGCTGGATGTAAGAAAAAAGAGCAGGAGGGGTGTATGTATGGCAGTTATCGAGTTAAATGCTAATAATTGGGGGCAGGAGGTAATGCAGTCAGAACTTCCAGTCCTGGTTGATTTTTGGGCTCCCTGGTGTGGCCCCTGTAAAATGGTAGGACCGGTGGTAGAAACACTAGCTACCGAAAATGCAGGAAAGATAAATGTTGGCAAATTAAATGTTGATGAAAACAAAAGTATTGCGGTTCAATATGGCGTTCGCGGTATTCCGACCCTGGCTTTTTTTAAAGGCGGCAAGGAAGTAAAACGTATAGTAGGAGCCCAGGGCAAGGAACAATTACAGAAAGCTATCGACATGGTCTTAGGCTAGTGTAGTAAAGCGACATAATAAGGCCATCCCAATCAAGATTGGGATGGCTTATTTCTTTGTTTAAGACTGGTCATAAAATCTCTAATTTTCTTTTCATAGCCATTATCACCAGTATGATAAAATCTGCTACCTTGCAATTCATCCGGAAGATACTGCTGTTCCACAAAGCCACCGTAATTGTGAGGATATTTATAATCCTTACCCTTACCCAAAAGCTTGGCTTTGGAATGGGAATTATCAGCTATAGGAGGAGGTACCATTATTTTTTGGCTTTTTCGTACTGCTGCTATAGCATTATCGATAGCCACTTTGCTACTGTTACTTTTAGGAGCGGTAGCCAGATATATGGTAGCTTCAGCCAGAGGTATACGAGCCTCCGGCAGACCCACGAACTCTACCGCCCGTGCGGTAGCTGTAGCCAGAGTTAGGGCATAAGGCTCAGCCAGGCCAATGTCTTCGGCGGCATGAACTATTAGCCGCCGGGCGATAAACTTCGGGTCTTCACCCCCCTCTATCATGACTGCTAGCCAGAATAGAGCAGCATCAGGGTCAGAACCACGTATACTTTTAATAAAAGCTGAAATCGTATCATAATGGTAATCCCCGGTTTTGTCATATCTAAGCAGAGGCCTGCCGCTGATCTTCGTTAACAGTGAAACATCAATATGCAAGCCTTGCTCTTGGCTGGCATAAGAATTAACTGCCGCTTCCAAAATATTTAAAGCCATTCGTGCATCCCCTTTAACCAGTTTAGTAATAAATTGTATAGCGTCCTGGTCAATAGTGATACTCAAACTACCTAGTCCCCGCTGCTTATCATGCAGAGCTTCATTTATTATTTGGCTTAGAGCTTTTTCATCAAGAGCCTCAAGTATATATAACCGTAGTCGAGAAAGCAGAGCATTATTAAGCTCATACAAAGGATTTTCGGTGGTGGCACCAATTAAGAGAAAAGTACCGTTTTCAACAAAAGGAAGCAATACATCCTGTTGGCTTTTATTGAAACGGTGAATTTCATCAACAAATATGATGGTTTGCTGCTGATAAAACTTAAGCCGATCACCGGCATCAGCAGCAATTTTCTTAATATCCCCAACTCCTCCGGTTACCGCCTGCAGGATTTCAAAATGAGAGTTGGTCATTTCAGCAATTATCCTGGCAATACTAGTTTTCCCTGTCCCGGGAGGACCGAAAAGGACAAAAGAGTGGAGCTCATCTTTTTCTATAGCGTTTCGTAAAATCGATCCCTGACCTACAATATGCCCTTGCCCCTGTATATCATTCAGGCTGCGTGGCCGCATTCGATAAGCTAGCGGAGCATTCTTGCGTTTCATTTTATTGACCTGCAAATCAAAAAGATCCATTCACCAGTTCTCCTTTACACAGCTTCTAGAACTCTTGCAGTAATTATAGAATAATCTGGCATTAGATGCCAACAGGTACCCCTCCACTACCACCTCTTCTCGCTATCGCCTTACTCCCTTATCCCCCTGTGTGGGAACTTGAAATCGATTCTGGTTTGGTGTTATATATATTGGGAAAAGATAAATACGAAAATAGGTGCTGATAACAAAGCTGTCTTAAATAGCTTTGATTTGGGAACTTGACTAATTGCCTTGAGTAAGGGGTAAGGAGTTAGAGGTAAGGATACTTACTGACTCCGTAAACCGATTTACTTATTTTAATTCGTGGTTGCGTGTACCCTTTAAGGTATGGCTTCTGGACATTGGGGGTTATTTACGTAATTCCTATTAAGGAGATGAACAAGTGAAGGTAGCAGTTCTCATGAGCGGTGGGGTTGATAGTTTCGTAGCCGCCCTTTTATTAAAAGAACAGGGATACGAAGTCACCGGACTGACCATGATTAATTGGAGTTCAGAGGTAGCAGTTCAGGCAGCTAGTGCAGCTGCAGTTTTAAATATTCCACATATAATAGTTGATTTGCATGAGCAATTCCGGGAAAAGGTCATAGACTATTTTGTCGCAGTATATGAACAGGGTAGCACTCCGAATCCCTGTGTTGTCTGTAACCGCTTTATAAAATTTGGCAGTCTGCTGGATTATGCCCTGGATTTGGGGTTTGATATGGTAGCTACCGGGCATTATGCCCGAATTGAGTATGATGATACCAGGAAGCGTTACCTGCTGAAGAAAGGTAAAGATTTATCTAAAGACCAGAGTTATTTTCTCTATGGGCTTAATCAGAAACAACTTAGCTATACCCTCTTTCCGCTGGGGGAGTTGACCAAGCAAGAGGTAAGAAGCATGGCTCGGGAAAGAAATCTTGAAGTAGCGGAAAGTAAGGATAGTCAGGAGATTTGTTTTATTACCGGAGACTATCGCGATTTTCTTCAGGGAAAGCTGCAGTTTAAGCCTGGTCAGGTAGTAGATTTACAAGGAAACATCCTGGGTGAGCACCGGGGATTACCTTTTTATACGGTTGGACAGCGGAAAGGTTTAGGCATAAGTGGAAGGGGACCTCTATACGTAGTAGCTCTTGATTCTGAAAACAACCGTCTTGTACTTGATAAGTTGGAACATTTATATGAAACCAGCTTGACCGCAGTTAATAATAACCTTATTTATTATGAAAAACTGGACTATCCGCTAAAAGTAGAAGCCCGCATCCGCTATCGGGCACCTAATACTCCTGCTTTACTCACTCCTCAAGGGGACAAATTATTACTGGAGTTTGATAATCCTCAACGTGCCATCACTCCAGGACAATCAGTAGTCTACTACCTGGGCGATTACGTCCTCGGCGGTGGCACCATTCAATAAGTCCGGGAAGTCCACGGACATATTCTATTTCTCACCTCTAATCTTCCACCTCCCATCAATTAATCGCTTGCATTATTTTTTCTTTATCCTAATGGTGCAGGTGCTCGGTTGCGACACCGAGCGCCTGCATCTCTTAATTGCCTACTGCATTATTTTTTTCTGGTGGGTAAAGATAAAGGTATGAAGATAAGAAATTTAAAAAACTTGCCAGTCTTTGACCGGGATAGTGCTCAGGTTATTGGACGGGTAGAAAAAGCGGTAGTTGGTGATGATTTTCGACTGGCTTATTTGGTTATTGAAATGACTAAAGGTGATGGTGGCCCGGGCATGGTAGTTCGTCAGGATATAGAAATAGGTGAAGAATCAGTCACTATCAACAGCCCCGCCAGTATTAAATCTTATGCTGCCGGGGAAGAATTATCTGTATATCAGAAAAAAATCGGCGATACTGTTTTCGACCGGGAGGGAAAAGAACTAGGTGCAATAAGTGATTTTATCCTTTCCCGGGATAGTATGAAGGTTTGGGGAGTAGAAATATCCTCAGGTGCTATTAAGGATATACTACATGGACGAGAGGGGGTTCCTCTGGAACAGATAAACTGGAGGAATCGGGAGAGTGCAGTGTTGTCTGATGAAGGGAGAAATGATGATGATTATCAGGTGTCCGGTGTGTAATGGCATGCAGATTGGGAAAGTGGGTAATGAACAGTATTATTGCTGGAACTGTTTCCTGGAGTTTAATTTTAACAAAGGTCGCCTAAACCTCTACGAAGTTGCCGAAGACGGTACCCTGGTCTCTATGGATAAATCCTCAGAGTTATTATGAGTAAGAAGTAAGAAGTAAAAAATCAGAAGTAAAGTGTCGGGAATAGGGTAGGTACAAAAGCAAAAGCCAGGTACCGGGAGGGAGTAGTATAGCAGAGGTCAACAACAGGCAAAATTTATTAAAAGCAACGTCCCCGTGATATGTGAAGGGAGGTGAGTTAAGTGAGGGCACATAGTTTAATTATTGGGGCTATAGTCGGAGGAGCTGCCGTATATTTTTATTTGAATCATCAAAGCGATATTAAACGTAGTAGCTATCAGGTTAAGGCTAGATATAACAAGGCCAAGGATATAGTTAACGATGTGGAAGATGAATTAGGTGACATCATTGGAAAGCAGGAGTCTTAATGCAGGTAAATTCCCGCAAATTATCTCATTATATAATCTTTTTCCTGGCAGTCATCATCAGTATCTATTTTCTTTATCTAGTCAGGGAAGTGTTACTCACCTTCTTTCTAGGCGCTCTGTTAGCTTACCTGCTTTTTCGCCCGGTATCCTATATAGAAAAAAAAGGCTTGAAAAGAATATGGGCTATCATCCTTCTTTACCTGGGAGTAGCCGCTATATTTACTATAATATTGGTCCTGGCTATTCCTGGGATTGTAAAAGAGCTGAATGGATTGGCTCAACTATACCCCCACTACGTGGGGCAGGCTCAAGAAATGGCGGGCAAAATTGATCAGATGAATGCCCCGGAACAGTTAAACCAGGTAATTAATAAAAATGTAGGTAAAGTAGAATCCTACATTTACAAGGTTTTAAACGGCTTTTTAAGTGGTTTTTATAATTTCTTAGGTAAAATATTAGCCCTGATTTTTTCTCCCATTCTAGCTTTTTATATTATGAACGACTGGGAAAAAATCCGGGATGCCTTCCTAAACTTCTTTTCTCCCCGGGCTCGCAATGAGATTACCATGATAAGCCGGCAAATCGACAATGTACTCATCGAGTTTATTAAAGGACACCTGATGGTAGCTGTTTTTGTTGGTTCTGGAATAGGTATATCTGCTGCTCTGATTGGGGTAAAGTTTCCCTTGCTTATAGGCATCTTGTCCGGAGTAACTAATCTGGTTCCTTACTTTGGACCTATTTTAGGTGGTATCCCGGCTATTGCCCTGGCAGCCTCGGAATCTTTGCGCTTGGCTCTGTATATGACTATAGCCATAGTGGTGATTCAGCAACTGGAAAGTAATTTAATTACCCCTAAAATAATCGGTGATAAACTAGGCCTGCATCCACTGGTGATAGTCTTTGCCCTACTAGCGGGGGGAGAACTAATGGGAATATGGGGTATGCTTTTTGCTGTACCAATTACCGCAGTTTTAAAGGTTATTGTCGGATGGAGTTATTTAAAACTAGTGGAATGACGAACTAGCACAGAAGAGCTTTATTGACAGAGCCCCTTTTATGCAAGAAAATAGATAAGGGGAAAATCAAAAATAGGCGCTAATAACAAAAGTGTCACAATTAATGTTGTTGCGCCTAATTATATTTATTACTTTTTTAGAATTAATTCTTTAATTCAAAATTAATTTCAGTGTTCTTCATAGTTATCCCCCTGCGGAGACACGGATGTACCTATCGGTACAATTTAGGTAGCAGTGTATTCAGTGTCTAATCATAAAAAGAGGAGGCCAGGTCGTGTGGACAAGCGATAAAATCAGGAGCACGTTTTTAAAATATTTTTCCGATAAAAATCATACCGTTGTTGAGAGTTCGTCCCTGGTACCGATAAATGATCCCACTTTGTTATTTACTAATGCGGGCATGAACCAGTTTAAGGATGTTTTTTTGGGTATTGACCGGCGTAATTATAGCCGGGCTACTACCTCTCAGAAATGCGTACGCGCTGGAGGTAAACATAACGATTTAGATACGGTAGGCAGGACTGCCAGACATCATACCTTTTTTGAGATGCTTGGTAATTTTTCGTTTGGAGATTATTTTAAGCGTGACGCTATTCAATATGCCTGGGAATTCTTGACCGAAGTTGTAGCTCTGCCAAAAAACAGGTTATGGGTTACTATTTACCTGGACGATGATGAAGCACTTAAGCTATGGCAGGAGACTACTGATGTAAATCCAGCGCGTATCCTTAAGATGGATGAAAAGGATAACTTTTGGAGCATGGGTGATACCGGCCCCTGTGGCCCTTGTAGTGAAGTCCATTACGACCGAGGAGAGGAACATGCCTGTGGCCCGCAGTGTGCGTTGGGGGTGTGTGATTGTGACCGCTGGTTGGAGGTCTGGAATCTGGTTTTCATGCAGTATAACCGGGATGAAAATGGAGTTCTTACTCCCTTGCCCCGGCCAAGCATTGACACCGGCATGGGGCTGGAAAGGCTGGCTTCACTCCTACAAGGTGTAGATAGCAATTTTGATACTGACCTTTTTATCCCTCTAATAAAAGAAATTGAGAAACTAAGTGACCAAAGATACCACCAGGGCGAGAAGGGCTTCCCCTTTCGGGTTATTGCTGACCATAGCCGTACCTGCACATTTCTAATAGCGGATGGGGTTTTACCGGGTAATGACGGCCGGGGTTACGTTCTGCGCCGTATACTTCGGCGGGCCTTACGTTTTGGGCGCCTTCTGGGAATTAACGAAGCCTTCCTATATAAAAACGTAGATGTGGTATGTTCCATAATGGGCAAAGCCTACCCAGAACTGGTGGAAAAATCAGACTTTATAAAAGAAGTAATTAAAATGGAAGAAGAACGTTTCCTGCTCACCCTAAATGAAGGTTTAAAAAAGGTAGAGGATATTCTAACCCAGGTCCGAGAGCAGGGAATAACTGAAATAGGTGGAGAAGACGCTTTTATGTTGTACGATACCTACGGGTTCCCCCTGGATTTGACCGAAGATGTGGCCGAGGAAAATGGATTTACTGTAGATAAAGATGGCTTTAACCGTATGATGGAAGAACAACGGCAACGTGCCCGAGAGGCGGGTAAGGGTGAAAATGCTTTTACCCGTGATATCATAATTGCTGAATTATTAAAAGATATTAAACCTACGTATTTTAGTGGTTATGAAAAATTAAAAGATACTGCCGCTCTGCAGGCCATAATTAAGAACGATAAACTACATAAAACCGCAGCTAACCAAGAAGTACTGCTGGTAACCGCCAGGACCCCGTTCTATGCTGAAAGCGGGGGACAGGTGGCTGATAGCGGTATTATAACCGGGAAATCCGGTAAAATGCAGGTTACCAATGTGCAAAAAAAATCTTCCTGGATTATCCATCAGGGTATTTTGGAGGGTAGTTTTAAGGTGGGTGAAAGACTGCAACTGGAAGTAAACCAGGAGCAGAGAATAGAAACCGCACGCAATCATACGGCTACTCACCTGTTACACCGGGCCCTACGTCAGGTATTGGGTGAACATGCCCGGCAGAAAGGTTCCCTGGTGGAGCCTTCCCGTTTACGCTTTGACTTTTCTCACTTGGCTTCTCTGGATGAAGCCCAGTTAACAGCTATAGAAAACATCGTCAATCGGGCTATTTGGAGTATGTACCAGGTGGATACCACAGTAACTGATATTACTCAGGCCCGACAAATGGGGGCTATCGCCCTTTTCGGCGAAAAATACGGGGATGAAGTCCGGGTGGTACAGGTAGAGGATTTTAGTCAGGAACTATGCGGGGGGACCCATGTTAAAAACACCGGTCAAATTGGACTATTTAAGATAATAAGCGAAGGTAGTATAGGCTCTGGTCTGCGTAGGATTGAAGCTCTAACTGGCAGCTATGCTTTGGATTATCTAAACCAAGCCGAGAACGAGCTGAAATCTATAGCTATGGCTATTAAAACCTCTCCTGGCAATCTAAGCCACAAAGTGGAAAGCCTAAATCATAGTTTAAAAGAAAAAGATAAGGAAATAGAGATTCTCAAAGGCCGTTTGTCATGTGCTGCCAGCGGCAATTTATTAGAAAAAGCCTCTCAAATAAATGGAGCTCAGATTTTAGTTGAAATACTTGAAGGTGTCGATGCCAATTCCCTGCGTCAGAATGCAGAGATGCTGCGGGATAAGCTGGGGACCTCAGTGGTAATGTTGGCTTCGGTAATAGAAGATAAGGTTTCCCTGGTTTGCTTTGTTAGTAAAGACCTTACCGCTAAAGGATTTCATGCTGGTAAAATAGTTGGTGCAGCTGCTAAGATTGCCGGTGGCGGGGGTGGCGGACGCCCAGACATGGCTCAGGCCGGAGCTAGAGATGCTAGTAAAATAGAGGAAGCTATGGCTGTTGCTCGTCAAATAATTGAAAAAAGCTTTTCATAAAGACCAGAAACTAGTACTATCATAAGTAACAGAAAAATTTTAATT
>DIRQ01000083.1:21317-52733 GCA_002424365.1 Syntrophomonas sp. UBA5432
TTAATTTTAAACGGGGAGGTGTTCACATGCCTCAGTTACCTGGTAAAACGGTTAGCTTTGAGAAGGAACGTGATGATACCAGCAAGGTGCGGACCATATTAGAGGCGGTTTATGCAGCCCTGGAGGAGAAAGGTTATAACCCTATTAACCAGTTGGTAGGATATATGATTTCCGGGGATCCAGCATACATAACTAGTCATAATGATGCCCGTAATATTATCTGCAGGGTGGATCGAGATGAAGTCCTGGAAATACTTTTGAAAAACTACTTACAAGAATAATACTTAAGCCCCATGCTTTAGCATGGGGTTACTTTTACCTGTTTAAGGAGTTAATTTTATGAGAATAATGGGTTTAGATGTGGGCGAAAAGAGAATCGGGATAGCCATTAGCGACCCTATGGGCTGGACCGCCCAGGGGCACTCGGTTTTACAGCGCAGCGTTTTAGAAATAGATATAAAAAATATCAATCAGCTGTGTCAGGAATATGAGGTAGAAATAGTCGTGATAGGCCTGCCCCGAAATATGGATGGCAGTATCGGCCCTAAAGCTCTGGAAGTGCAGGAATTTGCTCAGTTATTAGAAAACAGCTTGGGTATTAATATTGCCTACTGGGATGAGCGCCTGACTACAAAAAGCGCTGAGAGGGTATTAATCGAGGCTGATTTATCTCGCCGCCGCCGCAAACAGGTCATAGATAAAATGGCCGCAGTGTATATTCTTCAGGCTTACCTGGATAAACAGGATTCTGATTCTAAACGAGTTTGACAACGTTAGAGCCAAATATTAAAATGACTTTAGCTTACGGAAAGAGGTGTAAAAATGAGCAACGAAGAAGAACTTTTTGATAATGAATTTTATATGATGGTACTAGTTGACGATGAAGGAGAAGAGCATGAATTTCAACTACTGGCTGAGCTGGAAATAGAGGATGAAACCTACCGGGTACTCATGCCATTACTTGATGAAGAAGAGGAAGAAGAAAATGATGTAATAATAATCCTGAAAGTAGTTTATGATGAAGAGGGAAACGAGCTTATGAGCGAAATCGAGGATGATGAAGAACTAGATATGGTAGTAGAAGCCTGGCAGGAACTAGAAGATAGCCTGGAAGTATAAATTAGTAACCAAAAGAGCCGCTTAAGGCTCTTTTTTTATTCGTAAAATTGAGACTAATACGGTAAAATGAATAAGTCTGGAGGCTTTTCGTTATATATGTAGAAACAAGCAAGTAATGTTTGCGAGGGAGCGGTCTTTTGATTCAGATTAAATGGAAATCAATAATAATTTACATGCTAGTTGTTCTCCTGGGTGTCAATGCCGCCTTGATATTATACTTTTATCAAATTTTTTATAAATCTGACCATTTCCTCCCAGGTGTACAAATAGCTTCGGTAAGTGTGAGCGGCTATGACCAAGATGGTGCAACTGATTTACTTAAAGCGGAGTTAAAATATCTCTCTGATACAACGCTTTCTTTTCATTACCGGGATTACCGCTACGATACCAGGCTTGGGGAAGTGGTAAAGCCCCCTGACCCCAAAAAAATAGTACTTGACGTTTGGGAACTGGAAAAAGAGCGCAGCCTAATTTCCAAGATATTAAATTTAGACGGTGCTAAAGTTATAGAATATCCAATTAGGATTACATATGATGAGAATAAGTTAAATAATATTGGTAGTTTGTGGCAGGAGGAGTTGGAATCAGACTGTGTAAATTCTCGTCTAGAGATTGACCCGGTAGAGGGCCTAATAGTCTTACCTTCGAAAAAAGGGTTAAGGGTTGACATACCATCTACTCTGGCATTACTCCCTGACCAATGGAACCAATCAGATACAATGCTTATAGAGATAGTAATAAACGAAGAAGAACCCCGTATAAGTGAAAGCGACTTAAGAGATATGGGGGAAATATCTTCCTTCAGCACCTGGTATAATCCTAATCAGATAAACCGTTCCCATAATGTGGTTCTAGCAACTAGAGCGCTTAATACTACCATGGTAAAACCGGGTGAGGTTTTTTCTTATAATGAGACGGTAGGTCCCCGGGAATATAAAAATGGTTACCGGGATGCGATGGTAATTATAGGCGACAAATTCGAGGAGGGACTGGGCGGTGGAATATGCCAGGTATCCTCTACCCTTTACAATGCCTGTTTATTTGCGGGTCTTAAAATAGTAGAACGGCATCCTCATAACCTGGCAGTAGCCTATGTGCCGCTAGGACAGGATGCCACTGTAACCTACGGCCAGCAGGATTTTCGGTTTCAAAATAATTTCGAGGACCCCGTTTATATTTGGGCCGTTGCCAGCAACGGCAAAGTTACCATGAAGATATATGGCAAGCTAAAATATAAACAAAAGATACAGGTGAGCCATATAGTGGACCAAGTTATAGACTTTAAGGAAATAAGAGAACCAAAAGAAGATTTGACACCGGGGACTACCAAAGTTGAGCAAAACGGCAGTCCAGGATATGTAGTCAGATCATTTCGTACCTTTTATAATAATGATGGCAGTATAGCCCGCCAGGAACAATTGGCTCGGGATAAATATAGACCTTTAAACAGACTGATTTATGAGGGGCCACCAGATAAAGAAAAGGAACCTGGTCAGGAGGTTCCGGAGAGTGACCCTGATACCACTGTCACCCCGGAAGAAACTGAAGCGGAAGATAATTCTAAAAACGAAACCGGTGGTGAACCAGTGAGGAGCGAGGACTAAGAAGAAAAACAATTAATCAGATTAGAATTTCAACGTTAGTTATTAAGATTTCGTATACTGCTTCTATGTTGAATCAGTGAAGAGGATATGATGGAAATTAAGATGAATAAGCCACGTAAAAACAAAGTTCGTATTCTGGGGATATTAGTTATTTTATTAGCTATAATTGTTTCCCTGGGCATCAGAGCCTCAAACCAGCAATACCTGCCCGTAGACCCGGATAACAAAACTCCAGTAGACATCTATATACCTGCTGATGCCAGTGCCCGTCAGGTAGCATCAATTCTGGAAGAAAACGGGGTTATCCGCAACCGAAATGCCTTTTTAGCCTACTGCCGCAAAGAAAGATTGGATACCATGCTAAAACCAGGGCATTATACTTTTAATCGCAGCCAGGCTCTGACCGAAATTGTGCATAATATTACTCAAGGCCAGGTAGTCAAAATCAAAGTCACTATACCTGAAGGATATAGTGTAAAAGAGATTGGTGCTTTGCTGGTGGAGAAACGGTTCTGTACTGAACAATCTTGGCAGGAAGCCATAAATGCCGAGTATTCTTATAATTTTTTACAAAAAGTCTCTACCGACAACAAATACCGGCTGGAAGGTTTTCTCTTCCCCGACACCTATTATATAGAGGAAAACACCAGCCCCGAGGAAATCGTAAATATGATGTTGCATAATTTTGCCCAGGTATGGAATAATGACTTTGCCAGTCAGGCCGAGGCCAAAAACATGGATATTTACGAAACTATAATACTGGCTTCATTAATTGAAGAAGAGGCCATGCACGAGGATGAACGCCGGACCATCTCCGGGGTTATTCATAACCGCTTGCGGGACGGTATGTACCTGCAGCTTTGCCCTACGGTTTTATATTGTTTTGACCAGAAGAAGACGGTGCTAAACGATGCCGACCTGGACATAGAATCACCCTACAACACCTACCGGCATCCCGGCCTTCCCCCCGGTCCTATTTCCAATCCGGGCAAAGCCTCAATCGCAGCAGCCCTGAATCCGGAAAAAACCCCATACTATTTCTATGTATCCAAAGGGGATGGCAGCCATTACTTTTCCCGAACCTTCCAGGAACACCTTCAGGCCATGGCTCGATATATACAGTAAGGGATGGTACGAAAACAGGCGATAATAGTGAAATTGTCTTGAAAACAACTATAAATTTCGAACTTGAGTAGTTATCAAGAGTGAGGAGTAAGGGGTGAGGGTTTTAGCCATAAGAACCGTGCCCTTGGCAGACCCATGTGTCTGACCGGCCCCGAGCACTAAACTTTAGGAGGTATTATGAAAATACCGGAGCTGGTTCTGCCAGCAGGTAATTTAGAAAAACTAAAAACCGCAGTACTATTTGGGGCTGATACCGTTTATCTGGGTGGTAAAGAATTTAGCCTGCGGGCTTATGCTGATAACTTTACTCTGGAAGAAATAGCTATGGGACTAGCCTTTGTCCGTCAGTATAACAAAAAAGTTTATGTAACCGTAAACATCCTGGCTCATAACCGGGATTTACAGCAAACACCTTCCTACCTGGAAAAATTAGAGGAAATACAGGTTGACGGGCTAATTGTCTCCGATCCCGGCATTATTAAACTGGCCCAGCGCTATGCCCCCTCAATTCCGCTTACACTTAGTACCCAGGCCAACGTAAGCAACTATGAAGCTGCAGCCTTTTACCGCGACCTGGGAGTTAAACGTATAGTATTAGCGCGCGAGCTCAGCCTGGAGGAAATCCAGGAAATAAAACAAAAAGTAGATATAGAAATAGAAATGTTTATCCACGGGGCCATGTGCGTCTCTTATTCCGGGCGCTGCCTGCTGTCCCATTATATGACCGGCAGGAGTGCCAACTACGGCGCCTGTGCCCACCCCTGCCGCTACCGCTATGCCTTGGTGGAAGAAAAACGCCCCGGTCAGTACTACCCCATAGAAGAAGACGAGCGCGGAAGCTACATTTTAAATTCCCGCGACCTCTGCCTGCTGGAATACGTACCCCGGCTTATGGACATGGGCATTGAATCTTTTAAAGTAGAAGGCCGCATGAAGAGTCCGCTATATGTAGCTAGCGTGGCCTCAGTTTACCGTCAAGCCATTGACCGATATACTACATACAGAGAAGACTTCTCCGCTAATGAATTGAATAGTTGGACAGAAGAGCTAACTAAAACAGCTACCCGCCCCTTTACCAATGGCTTTATAGAAGGTGAGTCCTCCCTGCTGCAGGACATTAATAAGGAAGAAAAGCAGGAACGGGCAGAATTTTGCGGCATCGTCCGTGGTTACCGTAGCGACAAAAACATGCTAAAAGTAGAACAAAGAGCTAACTTCGGGCCTGGAGACCCGTTACAATTAATGGTGCCGGGCGCAAACATACTCCCCCTGGACTTGCAAGAGTTATTCGATGAAGAACTCAATCTAATCGACCGTGCCCGTCACCCTCGTCAGACAGTGTATATCCCATATCCAGAGTCCATAAGCGAATATACCATCCTTAGACGGGGTTAGGGAACACGTTATTTATTCCTTTGTTCGTTAAGAAAGGCAGGAAAAAATGAAATCGGAAATTAAAGCCCGGGTTAATCCGGAACAAATAGATATGCTGACCAAAATAATCGAAGCCTATGATAACTTGGGTATTGTCTCCACCATTGAACGGGAACAGGGCCTGGTAATCATCCGCGGTACCGAAGATACCTACCCCGAACTCCAAAAAATCCTTAACCACCTATCATTTCGTATTAAAATTGAATAATAGCAAGGACAGTCGCAGGACTTATTTGACTTAGGGTATAACTAACCCCTGCAGAGCTAAAGATATTAATAGGTTCATAATAAAGGGGTTATTTATTTGTCACAAAAACGTATCTGCATAATAATGTTTATTTTTCTATTGATTGCTGGCGTTTTGCTGTCCAAGCTGGGGTATTATCAACTTATAAAAGGGCAGGAGATTGCCCGGCAGGCGGTAGCCATGCGTAGCCGCCAGGTGGAACTAAAAGAATATAATCGGGGTGAAATACTAGACCGCAATCTACTATCTATTACTGGGACCCGGGTATCAACGGCTCTTTATTGTTTACCTCGAGAAATGATTAGGGAACATCCACAGGGTACTAATACTTCTGCAAATGTTACAGAAGAATTAAGAGAGCAAACACTGGTCAGGGTAACCCAAATATTATCCGACATTTGCGGACAAAAGGAAAGCCAACGTCTAAATACGGAGTTAAAACAGGCAATTGAATCAGGGAAACCCTTTATCCGTGTAGCTGCCAACCTTACTCCAAAGGAAACCGCCCTTATAAACTCCTCCCAGCTCTCTGGAATAGTGGCAGCTCCTGTAGTCAGGCGCTATCGTGAGGATGGATTTCTGAGCCATCTTATTGGTTACTGCAGCAAGGGGCAAAACCAGGAAGGTATAAGTGGTCTGGAAAAGTGCTATGATAATATCCTCTGCGAACACACCACTTCCCACGAATTAACATCAGTATTGGATGCTCGGGGCATAGCTATACAAGGCTTAATGTTTAAACTTCGTAATGAACAGGAGCAACACCGGGGAGCCCTGGTTTTAACCATAGACAAACGGATACAGGAAATAATAGAACAAGCTATGAATGAACAAGTTAAAACTGGGGCCATAGTAGTAATGGATGTGGATAGCAAAGAAATATTAGCTTTAGCCAGCCGACCAACGTTTAACCCCTATGGAATCGAGAAAATAGTTAAACATGATCAGAACGGTAGTCTTAATAACCGGGCCTTAATGGCTTACTATCCCGGCTCTATTTTTAAAATCCTGGTTACAGCCGCAGCACTAGAAGAAAAATTGGTCAGCCCCGAAGAGCAGTTTAACTGTCAAGGTAGCTATATTTTTAATGATGAGGTATCCATACCTTGCCTTAGGGAAAAAGGGCATGGCAAAATCAACTTCTCCCAGGCCTTTGCTCTTTCCTGTAACCCCAGCTTTATTGAAACCGGACTAAGGCTTAAACGTACCGGTCTGCTGGAATATGCCGACCGGCTGCATCTAACTGATGAAAATCTGCTCGGTTATGGAAACTACCAGGCCGGATCTTATATTACTATTGAAAATGCTGATCCGGCTATTGGTAATGCTTGCCTGGGCCAGGAGGGAGTAATGCTAACCCCTTTGCAGATTTGCAATATGGTAGCCACCGTAGCCGACAACGGTCGCTATGCCCCGCCGATACTGGTCCGTTACACCATCGACCGGGAAGGAAACAAACAAATGCTTACCCGCCCAACAAAAGAACAGGTTATTAGCCCCCAAAGTGCACAAATTTTACAGCAGCTCATGGAAAAAGTCATAAACGAAGGAACCGGAAAAACCGCATCTCTAAACGAAGTCAGTGTAGCCGGCAAAACCGCCACCAGCCAGACCGGAAATTTTGACGAGAAAGGCAACGAGATACTTAACACCTGGTTTACCGGATTTTTCCCTGCTGATAACCCCCGCTGGGCCATAGTAGTACTGGTGGAAGGTGGAAAATCTGGCGCAGAAAACGCCGCTCCAGTATTTAAAGCCATAGCCCAACAGATGCTGCAATAAGTCCGGACACAGTCCTCGAAGTTGTTCTTAATACATCTCATCTATCAGGTCTTTATATTTTTCAAGGATGACTTTGATACGAGTTTTTTGGGAGGGGGTTATTTCTCCTCCTTCTTCACTAAAACGACGGTTTAAAAGGCGGAAGGCTCGTATGGACTCATAGTTTTTTAATTTGGTGTTAATCATATCAATCTGATCCTGCATGGCCATTTTGACAAAATCATTATTAATGATATCGTCACCCACCTCTACACATCTATATATACCATCGATTTCGGTATATTGTAGCTGACATTCATCATAAGGTATACCATGGTTCCGCAGTACCCGGATAATAAAGTCATAATTGGGTACTATCAGGGCGCTGATATATTCTTTATCCTGCCCGACAATGGCAACCTGGTCTATGAGCCCAGAGCTGGAACATAGAGCTTCAATATGGGCCTGGGCCACATTTTTGCCATTATCCAGTACAATCATTAATTTCTTGCGGTCTACTAGACGCATATAGCCATCATCATCGATTTCTACTATATCTCCGGTTTTAAACCAGCCGTCGGAGGTAAAAGCCTCTGCATCAGCATCTTGATTACGAAAATATTGCTTAATAATACCCTGGCCTCGAATTAGTAATTCTCCATCTTCTTCCTGTCTAAATTCCACTCCCGATACCGGAGGGGAAATCCAGTCCATTTTATATTTGTTAGGGCAGGAAACGACAATGCCGGCTGCGCTCTCGGTAAGACCGTAGCCCAGGATAATGTTAAAGCCCATACCTACCAGTTTCCTTTGTAAATCGGTATCCATATAGGCGCCGCCAACAAGCATAGTCCGTAGGCATCCGCCCAGGGCATGATGCATACGCCAATATACGGCATTGTAGGATTCCAGCCATTCATCCTGTAAACTTCCTTGTAACTGCTCTTCAATAGGTTGAGTAAGGTCAATATAACCTTTCTCATCCTGTAGAGCTTCAGTAGCGCGAATGGCTACATCCACAGCTTTTTCCCAGGCTATACGCCCATCCTTGGTTGCCATAAAGGCTTTTTGAAAGCCCAAAAACAGCGTTGAAGCCATACGGGGAACCCAGGTTACCCAATTAGGTCTTATGGTAGTGATGTCCATTAGTATATTTTCCGGTGAACTGATGAAACCCAGGGCACCTCCTAAAAACAGCGGGCCTAAGTAACCGTGAATCTTCTCCATAATGTGGGAAATAGGTAAAAACACCAGAGAGACAATATTCGAATCTTCTATCTGCCCATACTTTTTAAAATGCCGGTAAACTCGAGTAGCGGAGTCCAGGATATCCTGATGGGAGAAAAGAGCAGCTTTAAGATTATCTACCGAACCCGAGGTATAGACCAGCATAGCCGGGCTATCAGCCTGCAGTGCTTTAAGTCGGGCTTTCAACTCTCCGTGGTATTCTTGGTGGGCTGCAGCACCCATGCCAATAAGTTCTCCCAGGCCAAAGATATCCCTACCATTACCGCGAAAAGATTTTTCCATACAGATAAGATATTTTAGTGAAGGAATATCGTCCCGGTAGCTGGAAATATCCTGAATTGCCTGTCGGTTATCCACAAAAAGCATCTTAACTTCGCTATGATTGGCTACTGCAGTAGTATCTATCTGGGATAGCGATGGATAAAAGGATACGCTGACTGCTCCGGCATAAATACTTCCCAGATCAGCCCAGGTCCAGCGCGCACTGTTACTGGCCTTGATACCTACAAAGTCACCTGGATTAATGCCTAGCTTTATTAAGGCTATAGCCAGATTTTCCACACCCGTAAGTAGTTCGTTGTAGGTAATAACCCGCCATTTTCCATTTTCCTTAAAAAGGTTGGCTGGGCGGTTACCGAAATTCATCTGAGTGTTGTGGAGTGCTCGAGGGATGCTATGTACATTTTCTCCAAATAAATCCAGTATACTTACGCTCATTAGGTTACCTCCTAGTGCCGTTTTATAATCAGGGGGGATAATACCTTATAACCGTATTCTGTATTAGATAGAATATTGTGTCAATAGCTAATCAAAAATAAGTTTGGAGCTTGCTCGTATTTATTGAAGTATGGCCCATTATTTACCGCTCACATTTCAGGGATGAAATACATATTGTATAAGGCGGTTTAATGTTTTTGGAGGTGGTAGCTTGACCATCTTGGGCTGGGCACTAGCGGTTTCCGCTGTAGTCAAGGGAATTCTGTTCCTATTTGGTTACCTGCATAACCAGGTGTTTCCACAACCCCTGGAAGAAGAGGAAGAAAGAAGCTATTTAATCAAACTGAAGAACGGAAATGAGGAAGCGAGAAATGTTCTCATTGAGCGGAATTTACGTTTGGTTGCACATGTAGTACGAAAATATGAGAGTAGCGGTGAAGATATGGAGGATTTAATCTCCATTGGTACTATTGGACTAATCAAGGCCATTAAAACTTATAACGGTGACCGGGGAGTACGCCTTGCCACCTATGCGGCACGATGTATTGAAAATGAGGTGCTTATGCATTTACGTAATATAAAAAAGGTAAGACAGGAAGTCTCTATTTACGACCCTATTGGTTATGATAAGGAGGGTAACGAGATATCCTTACTAGATGTACTTACTGTTGATAATGAAATTGTCGATATGGTAGAAATGAAATTGCAGGAAGAAAAGGTACGAAACAAAATAGGGGTCTTGTCCCAGCGGGAGCGCCAGGTTATTGAGATGCGCTACGGGCTTTTTAACGGGCTAAAGGAAACTCAGCGGGAAATAGCCCGTAAGCTGGGAATATCACGTTCCTATGTATCCCGCATAGAAAAACGGGCACTTAAAAAGTTGATTCGAGAAATAAGCATTGAAATGTAAAATAAAAAAACAAGTCCGGGACAGTTCCCGGACTTGTTCAATTCTACCAATTATTTCTCGGTTGGAATTCTCATACTATAGAAGGAACGCCATACGAAGAATAGTGCAATTACCAGGAAGATAACGCCCACGGTGGGGGCTGCCTCCCGGAATGACGGGGAGATGGCGATTTCCATGGCCAAGAGACCAAACAGGGTGGTAAACTTGATAATTGGGTTTAATGCTACCGATGAGGTGTCTTTGAAGGGGTCACCTACGGTATCACCGACTACTGATGCATCATGCAACGGAGTACCCTTTTCCTGTAAGTCCACTTCAACCACTTTTTTAGCATTATCCCAGCATCCACCGGCATTAGCCATAAACACCGCCTGGAACAGACCGAATACGGCTATCGAGATTAGATAGGCGATGAAAAAGGCTACTGGAGCGTTACCGGACTTCGGAGCTGAGAGACAAGCAAATGCCAGGGCAAAGGAAAATATCCCGATAAAGATATTGAGCATGCCAGCCTGAGCATATTGAGTACAAATTTTAACCACTTCTTTAGATTGTTCAATGTTAGCTTTTCGCTCCGCATTTTCTCCCAGGTCAATATGCTTTTTAATATATTGAACTGCCCGGTAGGCACCTGTCGTAACTGCCTGAGTTGAAGCACCAGTAAACCAGTAGATTATAGCACCACCACACATAAATCCTAAAATAGTGTAAGGGTTAAGTATGTTCAGGATAGTTTCGGGTTGCACCCCCAGGACGTTTTGAATTACCAGAATTATGGAGAATATCATGGTGGTGGCACCAACAACTGCAGTACCGATTAATACCGGCTTGGCGGTTGCCTTAAAGGTATTACCTGCACCGTCATTGGCTTCCAGATAGTATTTTCCCTTCTCGAAATCTGGTTTAAAGCCATAGTTCTTTTGGATTTCTTTTTCGATATTCGGAACTTCTTCAATCAAAGAGAGTTCATAGATGGATTGAGCATTATCGGTAACCGGGCCATAACTGTCAACCGCAATGGTAACCGGACCCATACCCATCAATCCGAAAGCTACCAGGCCAAAAGCGAATATGGAAGGATACACCATAATATTAGATAATCCGAATCCGCTGGTAAAGTAGGCAGCAAACATAAGGGCGACAAATACCATTCCAATCCAGAAGGCGCTGAAATTACCTGCCACTAGACCCGATAGGATATTAAGTGAAGGGCCACCTTCACGGGAGGCTTTAACAACTTCCTCGACGTGGGATGATTTAGGGCTGGTAAATATTTTTGTAAATTCCGGAACCAGAGCCGCACCCAGGGTACCAAAGCTGATGATGACAGCCAGTACAACCCAAAGATCAGTTAGCTGAGTAGTTACTCCTGCACCCGGTCCTAATATGAAGTAACTGACCCCAAAGGTACTAATAATAGATAGGATAGAAGTAATCCACACCAAGCTGCCCAGGGGCTTTTCAAAATCGATGTCATCGCTGTCGCCATATCTGGCCTGACTGACTGCTCTGTTGATATAGAAGGAAAGTACTGAGGTGATGACCAGCAGTACGCGCATTACAAATATCCAGGTAAGCATGATGGTCTGCAAATCTATTTTATCTATGGCTAGAACTATGAAGGTAATCAGGGCAACCCCAGTTACGCCATAGGTTTCAAATCCATCGGCTGTCGGGCCTACGCTGTCACCTGCATTATCCCCGGTACAGTCAGCAATAACTCCGGGATTACGCGGGTCGTCTTCATCAATGCCAAAGACAATTTTCATCAGGTCGGCACCGATATCGGCAATTTTGGTGAATATCCCGCCGGCAATACGCAATGCACTGGCGCCCAGGGATTCACCTATAGCAAATCCGATAAAACTGGCTCCTGCCAGTTCCCGCGGAACATATAGCAAAATAATCAACATCATGATGAGCTCAACACAAACCAGGAGCACACCAATACTTATGCCTGCATCCAGGGCAATATTTAAAACCTTCAGGGGTTTTCTCTCCAGGGAGGAAAACGCTGTCCTGCTGTTGGCCAGGGTATTCATGCGGATGCCATACCAGGCAACACTATAGGAACCAAGAATACCTATGATGGTCCACATCAAAATGTATAATACTCCGCTGACCTGCATCTGTTGCAAAAAACCGTAGTAAAAGGCTATACAGAAGCCGATAAAGGCGAAAAGTAGAATAAGAAACTTACCCTGCTGAATAAGATAAGTCTTACAAGTCTCATAAATAACATTAGCTACGTCTAGCATACTCTGATGAGCGTGGTACTTTTCCACCTTTTTATACTGATATAAACCAAAAAGCATACCCAATATAGAAACCACAATACCAATGACCAGCAAATTATGCTGTTGCTGGTTGAGCTGCGGAAGAACCAGATTAGCCTCACCAGCAAATGCCATGGAAGGCCACAGCAAAAGTGCGGGTAGGCTTAAGAGGCTGCCTAGAGTTGTTTTCGCAGCCTTCTTTTTGATTAAAAATGAAAGATCCACTACTTATACTCCTTTCATGGTCTATTTCTCTACTCCTACATCCTCTTGTGGACTTCCTATTTCCTTAGGATACAGGAGATTGCACTGTAAAGCGGGTATAAGCGTTACACTTACAATGCCTATTTTCCCTAGTTTTCCCTTTCTTATTCAACCCCCTTTTAAACCCACAAATAATCAGGTACAATGCGCTGTATCAAACCTGACTTTTGGCCGGTAGTATTTTTATTACTGGCCTGAACCTTATAATAAATAGGTAGGAAACAGGCGCAAGTGACGTTAAAGTCATAGAAACATGATAAACTGAGCAGTCCATAAAACAAAGCAGAAAAACAACCAATATTCCGGTTTATTTAAACTATAACAGAATAAGCCTGTATATTTATTAGTTTGTTCGCATAAAAACTCTAATTATTGGGTTTAGTCTTGACTTGCAGGCAATCATATGTAAATATATAATCGCCGACGGTTTCGAATTAACGACCGTTCTTCCACTCCATTTTAGTATAAACTTGAATTCCATGACCTCACTGAACTGTATTATCATTCATTCACCTGTATTTGATTGTTCATTTTCTTTTAACAATTCTATAAAATGATGTAGTATACGGGCGGTAAGTCCCCAGATGACTTCTCCTTCCCATAAATAAAAATACTGCTGCAATCGGTTCAGGCGAAACGGATAATTGGCACCATGAGGTATAAGCTGGAGGGGGAAATCATCGGGAAAATCGGGTTTAAGGCTTAAGATATGTTCCTTCGGGCCGTATTGCAACAAAAAATCCAGAGGAATCATAAAAACCTTTTCCACTTCTGCCCGGTTAATCTCAATGAGGTTGCTGTTTTTTATCCGGGCTACAAAGGAGCGCATGATTAAACTGGATGGAGTAATCAGGGTATCCAGCTCACCTATTACTTCAATATTATCCGGTGTAATCCCCAATTCTTCACAGGCCTCCCGAATAGCCGTATCCAAAGCTTGCGGGTCATCCGGGTCTTTCATTCCTCCCGGAAAACAGATTTCCCCCGGTTGGTGTTGGAGAGTATGGGAACGTTTTTCAAAAAGGATACAGATTTTACCGTCCCGTTCTACCAACGGAAGCAAGACTGCTGTTTTCAGGGATTGCTCGTGGCCCAATATGTTGGCTCTGCGATTTCTTAAAGCTTCTATTCTGTCAGCTAACAAAATAATTCCCCCACTATGTGCTTGCGCATCTTACTATAGCACTTTTTGTTACTTCTGTTCAAATATACTACCCCTAATATTAATTAGCCACCTAGCCGGGAAATCCCTTCCCTTTCGGTACAAAAAATTCCAAACAAGGGGATACCCTAAAGGTCGCACGCGTTCTTTTTGTTTGCTTCTTTTTCCTATCTTTATTCCCCATAATTCCAAAGGGTTATCATGGGACGGTTCTGTTGATATATATCAGCTGAACCATCACTATGATATGCTTAAATATAGGTATAATGATATCAGGATGTTTAAGGGGGAGTAGAGATATGAATAAACTGGAGCATCTGTTACAACCTATCAGGGTACGCCAACTGGAGATACCAAACCGGGTAGTCATGCCCCCTATGGGCAGCAACCTGGGTAATACGGATGGAACCGTAAGCGAAGCTAACCTGGCCTATTTTAAACGCCGGATACAGAGCGGGGCGGGATTTATAATTACGGAAATTACTTCGGTGCACCCGAACGGTATCGCCAGTCCGAGAACCCTTTGCGTTTATGACGACCGCTTTATTCCCGGACTGGCTAAAATGGCGGATATAGTGCATCGGCAGGGAGCCAAAATTGCTATGCAACTGCATCATGTCGGGCGGGAAGGCTATTATTTATTAAAGGAAGGGAAAGCCCTGGCCCCCTCGGCTATAGCCAGCTATATCTATCGGATAAAACCACAGGAAATGAATATAGAAGATATTAAGGAAACCATTACCGCCTTTGGGCAGGCGGCCCGCCGGGCCCGGGAAG
This sequence comes from Syntrophomonas sp. UBA5432, assembly GCA_002424365.1. Lineage (GTDB taxonomy): Bacteria > Bacillota > Syntrophomonadia > Syntrophomonadales > Syntrophomonadaceae > UBA4844. The sequence continues at coordinate 35,962 of DIRQ01000083.1, forward strand.
CAGGTTTTGATGCAGTGGAACTGCATGCTGCTCACGGCTATTTGTTGATGCAGTTTCTATCCCATCATTGCAACCAGCGCACTGATCAATACGGGGGTAACTTTGCCGGCAGAGCCCGTTTTGTAGTTGAATGTCTGCAAGAGGTAAGAAAACAGGTGGGGGAAGACTTTCCCGTTTCTATAAGGATATCGGCGGAAGAGATTATTAAGGATGGCTATACGGTCGAGGATATGCAGTCGATTATGCCGATCCTGGTAGAGGCCGGTGCCGATATAATTCATGCTTCTTTCGGAACTCATGGTAGCCCCGGGGGAATTACCTCGGCTCCGGTAGAGTATGAGCCTGGTTTTAAAGTGGAACTGGCCCGCAAGGTTAAAGAGGTGGTAAAGGTTCCGGTTATTGCCGTGGGCCGATTTACCGATCCTTTTATGGCCGATGAAATAGTTACCCGGGGTGATGCCGATATGATTGCTTTTGGACGGCAGCACCTGGCCGATCCTGATTTTCTAATAAATGCACGCTTGGGACGGGTCCAGGAAACATTTCCGTGCTTGGCCTGCAACCAGGGGTGTATCGAACGTTTATTATTTGAGCAGGGCAGTATCCGCTGTGCTATCAATCCAGAAACGGGGCAGGAATTGGAGTATCCGGTTCAGGCTGCCAAGAAAAGCAAAAAGGTCTGGGTTATTGGAGGGGGGCCGGGAGGACTGACTGCGGCGAGTGAAGCTGCTCGTTTAGGACACCAGGTCACCCTGTTTGAAGCTGGTAAGGAAGCAGGGGGCCAGGTGTTGCTGGCAGCGCGAGTACCTTATAAGAAAGTATATGGCCGCTGGATAGAGGTATTAAATGCCCGGGCTATAAAACACGGAGCCGAGATAATTACCAATCAGGAGGTAAACGAAGAGATGATAAATAAAGGTCAGCCGGATGAAGTTATTTTAGCCAGCGGCGCCGGACCGGTTTGGCCTGATATACCCGGGGTAGATTTACCGCATGTTTGCTATGCTCAGGAACTACTTAACGGAGCAGTTGCACCTCGGGGAGCGGTAGTTATTCTGGGCAGTGGACTGGTAGGGATGGAAACTGCCGATTATCTGCGGGAGAAGGGGATTAAAAATATCAACATCATAGAAACAGAAGCTCGTTCGCCTGTTTCCACCCTGACTTCACATGGTTATATGCTGCATAAACGTTTGCGTACAGCGGGAGTGAAATTCCTGTTTAACAGCCGGGTAACTGAGATTGGAGAAGAAAGCATATTACTCCAGCGCGAGCCCGATAAACAGCAGGAACTAAAACCGGTGCACCAGGTAATAGTTGCTACCGGCAGTACCGGACGCAATCGGCTGGAGGATTTCTTAAAGCAGGGAGGCATACCTTATCACTTAATCGGTGATGCCCGCAAACCCCGGCGCATAATTGAAGCAGTCGAAGAAGGTGCCCAGGCCGCCTGGCAACTGTAGGGAGGCAGGTGGGAACTTAATACTTCATAAGTTAGGTTCAAACATCTCCATTAAAATTGAACCTCTTATCCGGGCAAACTGGACAAGTGGCGAATTTTGTTATATTCTCAAAAGAAAAGCATAAAATCCATGAAAATGAAGCTGGGAGATTAGTGTGAAATACAAAGAAATCGGATACAGAATAACCATCGCACGTGAGGAAGCCGGGTTAAACCAGAAAGAACTGGCCGAAATATTAGGTATATCTCAGGCTACTCTGTCCAATTACGAAAAGGGCAAGCGTAGGTTATACCTGTCCCAATTACAGAAAATAGCGGATGCGTTAGGCAAGCCTTTGCAGTATTTTTCACAACCCATCGATATGGAGGTTAAGATGCCTGATGGGAGTTACAAGGAAGTTAAAGAATTACTGCGAATAATGAACGAGCTTAGCGATTTGCCTGGAGAAGACAGGAAGTCCGTGTTTGACTATATCCGGTGGTTAAAATCTAGGAGGGAAGAGCAATCGCAATGATAGGATTCGAAATGTCAAAGGAACAAAAGGAACTCGTCAATATAGTTAGGGAATTGATGCGAAACGAAGTCTACCCGACTATTCTGGAAAAAGACCGTGCGGGAGGAGACCCTTTTGACTGGAGTTATGTTGAACTATTGGCTCAGCACAATTTAATCGTGCCCGTTATTCCAGAGGAGTATGGAGGAAGGGGTTTGGATTATGTTAGTAGTGCCCTCATAATTGAGGAAATTGCTGCCGCCTGCGCAGGTCTGGCGGCCTGCATGGTGGGAACGATTCACGCTCTCTTACCCGTCATCATTGCTGGAAGTGGTAGCCAAAAACGAAATTGGCTACCGCTCTTTACTAAAAAGAAACCTATTTTGGCTTCGTTTGCCCTGACCGAGCCTAAAGGCGGTTCTGATATTGAGAAACTTGAAACCACAGCGGAATTAAAAGAAGGATTTTATTATATTAATGGGATCAAAGACTTTGTGATTAACGGAGCGGTGGCGGATTATGTCTTGGCTTGCACCTGTGGTGAAGAAAAACGGCGGGCTACTTACCGGTTTTTCATGGTTCCCCGTGATCAAGTCAGGATTAGTAAAGTAATAAAAACTATGGGTATCAAATATGCTAATACCAGCCAAATACTTTTGGAAAATGCCACGGTTTCAGAGGAACACCTCATTGGCGACCCGAGGACCACTTACCTCCTCCTTAACCAGATACTAGATCTAGGGCGACCTTTGATTGGTGCCATTCAGATAGGCATAGCTCGGGCAGCGCTCGAGATGGTGTTACGCTACAGCCAGGAACGGGAGCAGTTCGGAAGGCCGATTATCTCCAACCAAGGGGTATCCTTCCCACTGGCAAGAATGGCTACTAACATCGATGCAGCTCGTCTCATGGTATGGAAAGCGTGTGCTCTTATAGATCAAGAAGGTGATTATACCAAGGCTTCCTCTATGGCCAGGCTTTTTACCAGCAGGGTTGGACAAGCAGTGACCGCTGCTGCTATAGACCTAATGGGTGGACAGGGTTACACCGATGAGAACCCACTTAATATGTATTTCAGGGATGCCAAGGTATGTAGCATTGTCGGGGGAACCGACAATGTCCAGCAAATGATAATAGCTTCCCTGCTGTAATCTGCCAGTCAGTTGCACTTGCTAAGATAGCCATTAAATCTCACATAAATCTGCTAAAGCAACTATATACCCATGTTTTCTATCGCTTCTATAATTATAATTATCCCTTTAACCAATTACAGGAAAACACAATTGTTAAATTTATATATTTAGATCTTAAGTCCCTTTTGCTTGGGAGCGGATGTCCGTTGGGGCATCCTTTTTTTACCCTATTTAACTCCAACGTGTAATATTTATTACATACTTGGAGTTTTTGTAAATTGTAGGTAGTATTGCACTTCATTGCCTTTATTAAGGCTAATATCCAACAAAACCCTTTACAACAAATAAACGTTATATTACAATAAAATTAACATAACGTCATATTTATTACAAAACCTCATTAATAACATAGCCGGAGGAGGTGAGATAGCCAATTTAAAACCATTTCCATTTTTATAAGATTTAATAAAAGGGGTGAATGGCTTGTCTTTACCAGATAGGAACAATCCTTACAACTTCGATGAGTATTTGGAATGGAGGGAGAATTTTGACTACTATGCCGATGATCCTTTCATTCAGAAAGTGGTACAACACTTTGCGGGTGATGATTGGGAAAGGGTAGACCACGAGGCCAGGGAAGTATCCAAAAAGGCTTCGCTTCGGTGGCGACAGATGGCAGAGGCTATAGCTTACCCGGAAAAGCGTCCCTATATAATGCACTATGACGGCCACAAACATCGCATTGATCGTATCGTACGTCCACTGGAAACCCTGCAAATGGAAAAAGAAATCTTTTCTGAGGCACTGTTTTCAGAGAAAACTTCACCGTGGCTTAAGCTGGTCAAGATGTTTATCATTTATCAGAACGGCGAGGCTTGCGTGGCCTGCCCGATAACATGTACAGAAGGTATGGTGGAAATTCTCAAAAAGTATGCCGATACTAATGAGACCAAGCGTATTTTACGTCATTGCCAAGAGGGTATAGATGGGGATTTCGCCATTGGCGCCCAGTACCTATCCGAAATTCAGGGTGGTTCGGACGTGCCCGCCAATGTGCTGGAGGCTGTAGAGGAGAACGGACAATGGCGGATTTACGGTAACAAGTTCTTTTGTTCCGCTACCCATGCTGATTATGCCATGGTTACTGCCAAGCCGCTCGGCTCGGAAAAGGTAGCGCTATTCGTAGTTCCTTCCTGGTTGCCTGGTGATAAGGAAAAAGAAATTAGAAACGGGTATACCATTGACCGCATCAAATGGAAAATGGGTACCAGTGAACTGACTACCGCCGAAATTACCTTTAATGGAGCCCTGGCCTACCCGGTGGGCCCTTTGGATCGAGGGGTGGCCAACGTGGTTGGCATAGTGCTTACCTGTTCTCGTCTCACCGTGGGTCTGTCGGCAGCGGGTTTCATGACCAGAGCGGTCAGGGAAGCCAAGCAATATACGGAGTTTCGTGAGGCCTTCGGAATGAAGATTGGTCATATTCCTATGGTGGCAGGACAATTGAAAAAGATTGAACGCCTAACTCAACAGACGGTGGCGGGAGCGTTTAAGCTTTATCGTGATTTTCTTGGACTCGAAGGCGGCCTGAAGGGCGGACTGGTAGAGGACGAAAAGGAGGAAAGCAGGAGAAAGCGCTTTGAGATTAGGGAATTGATTATGCTACAGAAAATGGCGGCTTCCTGGGATTGTACGGACGTGATTAGAACCGCTATGTCCTTGTTGGGTGGACACGGGGTCATGGAGGATTTCTCATCACTGCCGCGGCTATATCGCGATTCAGCGGTCAACGAACTGTGGGAAGGGCCACGCAATGTTCTCCTTACGCAGGTATTCCGTGACCTGCAGCGTGCGGCTACCTGGTACCCACCGACGGAATTTGTGGCTGGAGTGCTTAAGGGTGGAGACGCAGCTGTAATTAAGTATTTCCAGGGCCTGATTGAAGAACTTTTTGTTTATCCCCACCTGTTTAAAATGGATGATGAAACCATAGCCGTTTGTGAACGGTGGGACAACTTCTGCCAGGAATTGTATCATGCTTATCAGACTATTGCATTGGAGGAGATAATGCAAAGCTGACCAGAGGGGAGTACTGGAAAGCATTTTAAGGGGGTATAGAATTTGAATTTTAACATTGGAGGCATGCTGGCTAGCCGGGCTGACATTTCGCCTGATTTGGAAGCCTTTATTGGGGAAGGCGATCGGTATACCTGGAAGGAGGTTAACCAGCGGGCCAATCAGTTGACTTATTTTCTTAAATCACAGTCTATTCTTCCTGGTGATCGAGTAGCCCTACTGGGCAAAAACCGACACCAGTGGGTTACTGCTTTTTATGCTATCGCCAAGGCAGACGCAGTTACGGTCCCACTCAATTGGAGGCTTCATTCTTCAGAGCTAAGTTATATTTTAAATAATAGTGGTGCTGTCTGCCTTATTTATGACGATGAATTCAGCGAAGTGGTGGAGACGCTTCGTTCTACTACATCCCTACGCTTATTCATCCGCATCAGGGGCGAGGGAAGTGACATAGAGTTTGAGGAGGCTCTTAGGGAACAGCCTTTGGAAGAACCGTTTTATGTCTCTGGAGGTGATGATACAACTGTTATAATGTATACCTCTGGCACTACAGGCAAGCCGAAGGGAGCCATGTTAACCCATAATAATATGTTATTTGTCACTGCTGGTCACTGTCATACCATTAGCTGGAAATACAAGGATAGTTTCCTGTCTATTGCTCCTCTATTTCACATTGGCGGTTTGGCTCCTATGTTGACTAATGTCCACTGCGGTACTGCTGTTGTATTCTTGCCCGATTTTGATCCGGTCAAGGTGTGGGACCTCATTGCTCAGGAACGAATCACTTTCATGATGACGGTTCCCGTTATGCTCGTAGCTATGCTGAGAGTTCCGGGCATCGATAAGATGGACTTGTCCGCGCTTGAGCATATCGTTTGCGGGGGATCAATAGTACCTACCAGTATTTTCATGGACTATTAGAAAGCTTGGTATTGAAGTGGAAAACGTTCTGGGAATTACGGAATATTCTGGAGCCGTGACCTTTTGGACACATGATATGGGTTGGGAGAAACATGCCTCGGTGGGAAAACCTGTCTTCCACGGTGAAATAATAATTGTTGATCCTGAAACCCGGAAGCAACTGCCGAATGGTGAAATTGGGGAAATATGCGTTAAAGGTCCCCAGCTCTTCAAAGGTTATTGGAATAACCCGGAGGCTACAGCGGAGGTTCTGGTCGATGACTGCTATTACTCGGGCGATATGGGTTACAAAGACGATGAAGGCTTTATTTACGTGGTTGATCGTCTAAAGGATATGATAATAAGCGGTGGGGAGAATATTTATCCCGCCGAGCTAGAAGCAGCAATCTGCCAGCTTGCCGGAGTAGCGGAAGCAGCGGTGATAGGTAAGCCTGATAAAAAATGGGGTGAAATACCGGTAGCTTTCGTGGCAAAAGCTCCAGGGAACGAATTGACCTCCGATGATATAGTAGAGATTTGTCGTAATAGCCTGGCAAAATTCAAGGTGGTCAAGGAAGTCCATTTCGTTGACGCTTTACCGCGCAATGGAGTAGGCAAGGTTATGAAGGGGATATTACGCGAACAGCTTAAAACAGTAATATAAGACCAATGTATAATATGACTGACAGGGGGACGGCAGGCTGTGTAAAAAGTCATGATTTTGCAAAACAATTAACTAAAAGTGGAACGTAATTCAATCCCTATTATTGCGCGAAACGAGGGTGCTAGTGGGATTGAAAATTCCCAGAAATAGTTTTTACACAGTCTGACGGTTCTCTTGTTATGAACCCCCTTGCATCTATTGCACCTGGTACTTTTCCAGGGAGGAGGTAATAGTGGTCTCATCGGTAATAAATTCTCGTTTGACCAGTCCCAGTCCTTTTTTATAGTACTCATAAATAGTAGAATTATCAGAAGTAATTTTAATCTTCAGACAGGGCTGAAAAGTTCCTGCCGGGGCATCTACACTGGCATTGACGTCTACAATTTCCCGGCGGTGGTCCTTATTATCCCATTTTGTACCTACACTAATCGGACTCTTCAGGATAATTGCATTCTCATTGGGAGTGAAACCTTCCTCCAACATATTGGGAGGGTTATAGCTTTCTCCTTCAAAATACACCCGCTTCAAAGTACTGGGGGTAGTTTCATAAATCGTGGTGGTAACCGTCCCCCCATTATCTTCGCTAAGCTGGGCTAAATTATCCTTGGTATATAGCACCTTACGGTTAAAAGCGGCATACTCCATTCCTCGTCCCTGGTAATACCAATAATTACCTTGGGATAAAGGCAAATACTGTCCCGGTTCAACCTCCTTCTTTTTCGTGTTGGTAGCCGACGGTTTATTCGGGGTTGGTTGGGTAGTTTGGGGTTTGCATCCACCAACTACAGACAGCAAAAAAACTAATAAACAACTGATGATAATAATGTTACGCTTCATGAGCATGACTCCTTTTATGCTACTCCCAGAGTTTCTACATAATAGTTTTGCTTCACAATAAATCCAGGGATAGTCCCCGAACTTATTCTAACTGTAAAACCGAGACGATATGTTAAAAGGACCGCGTGTGCCCTTTAGGGTATCCCCTCAATACGCACCACAAACCACACCTTTATAATAGTTTACGCTTGAGGTCAATATATAAAACACTCCATGATATATTTTTTGTGTTAAAATAGCCTTAATTGCAGGTGCGGAAAAACACAAAAATTCAATTCGAGAGGGGAAAAGGCATGAAAAATGTAGTAAAGTTGGTATTGTGTGCAATCCTGGTGATGGGATTATGCATAACTGCAGTTGGTTGTAAAAGTTCTGGCGAAGCAGGCCAGTTTAAAGTTGGCCTGGAATGCGGCTACCCGCCGTTTAACTGGACTCAGATTGATGATTCCAATGGCGCTGTTCCCATTGCCGGCACAAAAGAATTTGCCGGGGGATATGACGTGGAAATTGCCAAGCGTTTAGCCGAAGGTATGGGTAAAGAATTAGTTATTGTAAAAACAACCTGGGCCGGTTTGCCCCCTGCGGTACAATCGGGAAAAATTGACGGTATTATTGCCGGTATGTCCCCAACTGCGGAGAGAAAAATGACCATTGATTTCTCCGACCCGTATTACAGCTCCGATTTAGTTATAGTTGTACAGAAGGGTTCGAAGTACGAGAAGGCTACCAGTATTAAAGATTTTGCCGGAGCCAAGATTACTGCCCAGCTGGACACCTTCCATTATACGGTTATCGACCAGATTCCTAATGTAGATAAAAAGCCAGCCATGGATGATTTCCCGGCTATGCGGGTAGCATTGGAATCGGGTATCATCGATGGTTATATTTCGGAAAGACCCGAAGCTATTTCAGCTACCACCGCCAATGCCAAGTTCGGCATGGCCGAATTTGACAAGGGTCAGGGTTTCAAATATACCCCTGATGATGTTGCCATTGCCGTTGGACTTAAAAAAGGCAGCACTGAGCTGGCAGAAGAGATAAACAAGATTTTAGCCGGAATATCACAGGAAGAAAGAGATAGCTTAATGGAGCAGGCCGTCTTAAATCAGCCGGTCGCCAAATAAACATAGTAGTATAAGCAGGAGTGTATTTAATTTATGGCGGTGGACGCAAACAGTAGTTTTATTCAATGGGTAATTTATATTGTACAAAATTACTGGCCCCTCTTTTTAAGGGGGGCCGAGGTTACCCTTATAATTTCCTTAACGGGTACGATTATTGGCTTTGCTATAGGTATTTTAATTGGTATAATCCGCACCATTCCCATTGATAGTAATACCCATATACTGAAACGGGCAGTTTATAAGGTAGTTAATGTTTTATTGCTCATCTATATAGAAGTATTCCGGGGTACCCCTATGATTGTACAGGCTATGGTTGTTTTCTATGGGGTAGCCATGATCTGGGGTATTCATCTGACTACCTTTGCTGCTGGTATTTTTATAGTTTCTATAAATACCGGGGCTTACATGGCGGAAATTGTCCGCGGCGGTATTATTTCCATTGACAAAGGCCAGTTTGAAGCGGCTCATGCCATTGGCATGACTCATTCCCAGACTATGGCCTTTATCGTTCTTCCCCAGGCCATTCGCAATATTCTGCCGGCCTTAAGCAATGAATTTGTTATCAATATCAAGGATACTTCCGTGCTTAATGTTATCGGGGTTACGGAGCTTTTCTTCCAGTCCAAGTCGGCGGCTGGTAATAACTATCGCTATTTCGAGGTTTTTTTAATCACCTGTTTGGTATACCTGGTAATGACATTTACCGTTACTCGCATACTCAGGTATTGGGAGAAGCGGCTGGAAGGTCCTGATGTCTATACTATTCATGGGTCGCAAACTGTTCCTGAGGCGGAAATTAAGATAGTAGGCAAGAAGTAAAGGAAATAAGAGCTAATACCATGGTTGACTTGTGAATAACTTCGAGTTTAGAAATTGATTAATTATTTAGAGTAAGGAGTGAGGGGTTAGGGTGGCCCAGCACTCCGTAGTGGCAAAATACCATTGACACTTAGTGAAAACAGGGCTGAATCAGGACTCTTATTACAATATACTATTGGTTGTGTCGGGTATGTCCGCTGGGCATGGAGGGTTAGTAAGTTTATATGGAAAATATCATTGAAATTCGCCATCTACAAAAATATTTCGGAGAAAACGAAGTTCTAAAAGACATTAACTTTTCAGTAAACAAGGGAGAAGTTGTTTGCATCATTGGCTCCAGCGGTTCAGGAAAATCCACTCTTTTACGCTGCTTAAATCTCCTGGAGCAGCCGACCAGCGGGGAAATATTATATCATGGCCAGAATATTCTGGAACATGATATGAGTAACGCCGTCTACCGCGCCAAAATGGGTATGGTTTTTCAGCAGTTTAATCTGTTTAACAATCTGAGTGTGTTGGAAAATTGCACCGTCGGTCAGATTAAGGTGTTGAAACGAAGTGCCAAAGAAGCGAAGAAAACGGCGATGGAGTATCTGGAACTGGTGGGTATGTCCGGATTTATTGATGCCCGGCCCCATCAAATATCGGGCGGCCAAAAGCAACGGGTGGCCATTGCCCGGGCCCTGTCAATGGAACCGGAAGCACTGCTGTTCGATGAGCCTACCAGTGCCCTGGATCCGGAGATGGTGGGTGAGGTGCTCAAAGTAATGAAGAGCCTGGCCGGGAGCGGACTTACCATGCTGGTGGTTACGCACGAAATGGCATTTGCTCGTGATGTAGCTCGCCGGGTGGTGTTTATGGATGGTGGCGTCATTGCCGAAGAGGACACTCCCGAGGTTATATTTAATAATCCCAACAACGAAAGAACCCGCATTTTCCTGAAAAGGATACTTGACAATTAACGTGGGACTGCGGGGATATCCTTAAGGGCACACGCGGTTCTCTCTTGTATCCATAGAACCGTAGGGAGGTGGCGGAAAAAAATGGCAGCTGAATTGCGACGGGATTTAGTACGGGATAACTGGGTAGTTATTGCTACTGACCGGGCTCTAAAGCCCAATGATTTTCCTATTAATAAGGGCTGGGAGAATACCCGTAAATCCGGGCAGCACTTTTGCCCTTTTTGTGAGGGTAATGAGTCTTACACCACAGATGAAATTGCTGCTTATCGGGATAACAATACCCTCCCTAACACGCCTGGTTGGACGGTCCGTACTATTCCTAATAAATTTTCCGCTTTTAAGTTGGAAGGAGAACTGGAGTTAAAATATTCCGGGGTTTATGAAAGCTGTAATGGTCTGGGTCAGCATGAGGTAGTGGTGGAAACCCCGCATCATGGAATAGAGTTCCACCAGCTGTCGGCGGAGCAAATCAAACAGATTTATCTGATGCTGCAGCAGCGTTACCGTCAACTGGCCGACGACTCCCGCATCAAGTATATTCAAATATATAAGAATCGGGGACTATTTGCCGGGGCTTCACTGGAGCACAGCCATAGCCAAATCCTGGCCCTTCCCAGCGTTCCTCGTGAGAATCAGGGATTAAGCAAGTACTACCAGCAGCAGGGTAAATGTCTTCTGTGCACTACCCAGGAAGTAGAAAGGGAAAGCCAGCAGCGGTTGATCTATGAGAGCAAACATTTTCAACTTATTTGCCCCTATGCTTCTCGCTTTTCCTATGAGACCTGGCTGATTCCCATGCGCCACACCGAACATTTTGCCGATATAAATGATGAAGAACTGAACGATTTGGCAGCAGTAATAAAAATATTTATACCCGCCATGCTTGATTGTCTGGACGATCCCTCCTATAATATTGTGATAAATACCGCACCCGTAAACCATGGTTTTACAGGTGGTTACCACTGGTATTTGGAAATAATACCTCGCTTAATAGTAGCGGCGGGAGTGGAATTTGCCACCGGTTTTTATATGAATCCGGTAGCCCCGGAAATTGCTGCCACTATGCTGCGGGAAAAAACCTTGGAGTATTTAAAAAAGTAAAGCGGCCTTATCACAGGTTTTTGGGAGGTGAGCATGTTCAGTTTTCTTTATCCCCGGATATATTTAGATTCTATTCTTGATATACCCCTGACACAATTACAGGAATTAAATATAAAGGCATTTATCCTGGACCTGGACAACACGGTTACTGAATGGAACAGTAACGAAATCAGAGAAGAAGTAAGCCAGTGGTTTACTATGATTAAACAGGAGGGATTTAAAGCCTGTATACTATCCAACAATGGGGAACGAAGGGTCCTGGCAGTAGCGCAAAACCTGGATATACCTTATGTACACCGAGCACAGAAACCGCGTCGGGGAGGGTATTACCGGGCTATGTCAATTATGGAGGTTACTCCCCAGGAAACTGCAGTTATCGGTGACCAGATATTTACCGATGTACTAGGGGGGAACCGGGCTGGATTATTTACCATTTTGGTTAAACCAATACACCCCAAAGAATTTATGGGAACCAAAATATCACGGAGTATGGAGTTTTTCGTTTTACGGCGGCTACGCCGGAAAATGAGTGCGGGGAAATACCCTAAAATATGACAACATTACGAGCTTGCCAGGCCACAATTAAAATGCCATAATTTTAACCACCAGCGAATGCTAATGCATTCGCTTAAAGTTATAAAGGACTGGTATAGATGCATATAAATGCTAACACGCAATATTTAGGTTTATTCGGGGACCCTGTTGCCCACAGCCTGTCACCGTTGCTACATAATTATATCCTGCAAAAAATGGGCTGTAACTGTATTTACCTGCCTTTTGCCATTCCGGGAGAACAATTAAAAGGTGCGGTAAATGCTATCCGCAGCTTAAATTTTAGAGGAGTTAATGTCACCATACCGCATAAAGAAGCCGTAATTCCCTATCTGGATGATATTTCCCCTGAGGCCGCCGCCTGTGGGGCAGTTAATGTTATCTGCAATGAAAATGGTGACCTGCGGGGTTATAATACTGATGGCACCGGTTTTATTGCATCCCTGCAAGAAGCGGAGGTTTCAGTGCAGGGAAGAGCATTATTTATCGGTGCCGGGGGAGCTGCCCGTTCACTGGCCGTTTCCTTGGCTGCAAAAGGGATATCTGAATTAGACTTTATTGATATTGACCTGCAGCGGGCCCAGGCGCTGGTTAGTTTACTTGCTTTATCCTCGAAGGTATCTACCAGGGCACACCTGATGAGTGCAGAGAAATTTACTGAGCTGGCCCGTTTAAGCAGTATTATTATCAATTGTACCCCGGTAGGGATGTATCCTACGATTGAGCAATCCCCGGTAGCTAACCTGGGCATATTGCAGCCCGAAACCGTGGTTTGCGATATTATTTATAACCCTTTAAACACTTCTTTCCTGGCTATGGGACAGGCCCGGGGGTTAAAGACTATAAATGGCTTATCCATGTTCGTGCACCAGGCTGCTTTGAGCCTGGAGATATGGTTAGGAATAAAACCACCACTGCAGCTGATGAAAGAGGTGCTGCTGCGTGATCTGGCGTAAATCAGGCTTTACCCAGATTGAACTAATAATGGTTCTGGCCATTATAGTAGTAATAGCAGCTATAAGTTTACCTCGCTTTGACCGAGTAATAGAAGATTATAAGTTAAAAACTGATGCCCGCCAGTTAGCCTGGGTTTTACGTTGTGCTCGTCAAGAAGCCATTATCAGTGGATACAACCAGACGGTGCTTTTTAAACCTAATTTGAATTGTTACTTAAGAATTAGTAAGAAACATACTACTTATACCCTGAGTCGTAATATAATATTTCCATACCACGAGTGTACCTTTGGAGTACCTGATGGTGGTGGCGATTATCCGGTATGTGGCTTTACCCCTACGGGTGCGGTTATACCGCGGGCAGGGAAAATAACCCTAAAAAATAAATATGGAAAAAGAATTTCTGTAGTGGTAAATGTTGGTGCAGGAAGAGTCAGGATTGAAGAATATTAATACAGAAGTAGGCGTGGATAATAAAGTTTTCTTGTAAATAACTTCGAACTAACTAGATAAATTGTATAGAGTAAGGTGTACTAGGATTATTATTATAGGTGTTTATACTATAGGGGGACTAATATGATATTTCAATTGTTGTTTATATTTATGGCTAGGATAATAGACGTTTCCCTGGGAACTATTCGTATGATTTTGGTTATACGGGGAGATAAAATACCGGCTGCCATAATTGGCTTTTTTGAGATTTTGGTATACACAGTAGCTCTAGGTATGGTAGTTGGAGCCCTGGATGATCCAGTTAAATTGATGGTTTTTTGTACTGGTTTTGCCTTGGGTATTCTAGTAGGAAGCTGGATTGAGGAAAAACTGGCTCTGGGCTATCGTGGTATTCAGGTTACCATCGATCATGATGAAGAACATATAGTGCAAGAGCTGCGGGATGAGGGTGTGGCGGTAACCTGCTGGGAGGCCAGCGGTAAATCAGGCCCCAAACTGGTAATGAATATTTTTGTAAAACGGAGTCTGGCAGGCTCCATTGCTGATGAAATAGCGGAAAAAGCGCCTGATGCCTTTATTGTTTTAATGGAACCTAAATTTTTTCAGGGAGGATATATTAAAAAGAAATAGGGTGGTTGCTAATGCTGAGATTTACCACTTCCGGGGAGTCTCATGGTAAAGGGTTAATAACTATAATTGAGGGTCTTCCCTCTGGTCTGGCGGTGGATAAAGAGTATATTAACCGGGAACTGGCCCGACGCCAAAAAGGTTACGGCCGGGGCGGGCGTATGCAGATTGAAGCAGATGAAGTAGAAATATTTGCCGGGGTTAGAAATGGCAAAACTCTGGGCAGTCCCATCAGTTTTCTTATCTCTAACCGGGATTATGATAACTGGCAGGATATTATGAATAGCGGCACCTGTTCTCGTATAAACGATAAGGTGCTAACCAGGCCGCGTCCTGGTCACGCTGATTTACCCGGGGCCATGAAATACTATCATCGCGATATGCGCAATGTACTAGAAAGAGCAAGTGCTCGGGAAACTGCTTCCCGGGTAGCAGCTGGCGCTTTTTTTAAACTTTTTTTAAAGCAATTTGGCATATTAATATACAGCTATGTAAGGTCAATTGGTTCAGTTAAAGCGGAAACGGTTAACATTGAAAATGATAACCTGGAAGAGTTTTATGCCCGGGTAGAAGATTCCCCCGTACGCTGTCCTGACAAAGTAAGTGAAGGAGAAATGATTAAGCTGATCGAGCAGGCTAAGAGTGAGGGCGAGTCACTGGGAGGAAGTTTCGAAGTTGGCACTCTTGGAATTCCCCCGGGGTTAGGTAGCCACATAAGCTGGGAGCGTAAACTGGATGGTCAGATAGCATTTGCGTTAATGAGCATACCGGCTATCAAAGCGGTGGAGATAGGTGATGGCATAGCTAATGCCGGAGAATTAGGGTCCCGGGTACATGACCAGATTCGTTATCAGGAGGAACAAGGTCTGTACCGGGACATTAACCGGGCCGGTGGTATTGAAGGCGGTATCAGTAATGGCGAGACTATTTACGCCCGGGCTTATATGAAACCCATTCCTACCCTTTACAAACCCTTAATTAGTGTTAACACTACCGACTGGAAGGAAGAAAAAGCTCAAGTGGAAAGGTCTGATATATGTGCGGTGCCCGCAGCGGCAGTAGTAGGTGAGGCTATGATGGCTTTTGTATTAGCGCGGGCTTTTAGAGAGCAATTCGGGGGAGAAAGTATAGAACAGGTAGAGCAAGCCTGCAGCAGCTACCGGGAATATTTGAATAAGGTGTGGCAATGGAAAAGAATATAGTACTTATCGGTTTTATGGGCACCGGTAAGAGTACAGTAGGGTCAAGGCTGGCCCTGAGGCTTAAAAGAAAATTTGTTGATATGGACCGGGAGATTGAACGGGTTGTGGGCATGACCGTAAGCGAGATATTTAAACGCTACGGTGAAATCAGGTTTCGCTCCGAGGAAAAACTAATGGCCCAAAAACTGGCCCGGGAAAATGGGCTGGTTATTGCTGCCGGTGGCGGGGTAGTACTGGACCAGGGGAATATCGACACCTTAAGCCAGAATGGGATTATCATTTGCCTGGAAGCTACGCCCATCGCAATATTAGAACGGGTAAACCGTAAAAAGGGCACTCGCCCTCTAATAAAAAAAGATGTAAAGCTGCAGGATATTGAGGAAATGTTAAAGGCTCGAGAAGTTTTATACGCTCAGGCTGATTATCGGGTCAGTACCAACGGCAAAAGCCCGGAGCAGATTGCATATGAGATAATTGAGATAGTGAGGCGTGAGGCATGAGGTAGGAGTGAGGAGTCGACGGTTGCCGGGCAGACACATGGAACTGCCCCTATTGTTAACGGGTGTCGGAAGTCAGATGTGCCAGGTATCAGATATCCGATCTCCGACATATTGGGGCGAACCCGTGTGTTCGCCCGAGGGTTGGCAGCTCTTTATACGAAAGAATGAAACCTTGTAGGAAAGGACAAGAGATGGAAAACCTTGAGGTTAGGTTAAATGACCGTAGTTATTATATAAAAATTGCTCCCGGTATATTAAATGATACTGGCACACTGGTGCGTGGCGTTAGTATAACTCAAAAACTTATACTGGTAAGCAACCCTACCGTTTTTCCTCTTTATGGACAAAGAGTAGTTACCTCTCTGGAGAGTGCCGGTTTTATGGTACAGGTTGTTCTAATGCCGGATGGGGAAACATATAAAAATATGGCTGAAGCCGAAAAAATTCTAGATGCAATGGTGGCATCATGCCTGGAGCGGGGCAGCATGGTAATAGCCCTGGGAGGGGGAGTAGTGGGGGATTTGGCGGGCTTTGTGGCTGCCATTTACCAGCGAGGAATTGATTTCGTGCAGTTGCCTACTACTCTACTGGCACAGGTCGATAGCAGTGTCGGCGGTAAGGTGGCCGTAAACCATCCCCGGGGAAAAAACTTGATTGGGGCTTTTCACCAACCCCGCCTGGTACTAATAGATATCAATACCCTGGCCACCTTGAATGATAAGGAATATCACAGTGGTTTAGCCGAGGTATTAAAATACGGCATTATCTACGACGCATCTTTTTTCAGATATTTAGAAGAAAACGTTAGCAAAATTATAGCCAGGGATCCGGAGTGCCTGAGTACTATCATTTACCATTCTTGTCGCATAAAGAGTGAAATAGTAGCGGAAGATGAGCGGGAAGAAGGATTGC
>DIRQ01000003.1 GCA_002424365.1 Syntrophomonas sp. UBA5432
GACTCCATAATTTAAGGCGGCTACTGCCAGAGCCAGTACCAGTACTTCCAGCACACTATTGCCATCAATTAAAGATAGGGTTAAGAAGCCCGCAACAAAGGTCATAGCATACTTCAGAAGCAAGATCATCCATGATTTCAATCCTTTCACCTCCAAATAGAGTTATTTTATATTATTTACCAATGTAACCCGGTTTTATGCAGTCGGGCCGAACTTACATAAAGCCATGTGCAGGTGCTAATAATAAAATAGCAAGGGTCACAAAGTTTTCTTGTGAAAACTTAGAATTTATAACTTTAATAATTGTCTAGAGTGGGGAGATAGGGGTAAGAGGTAAGGATACTCCTCTAACCTTGCCATCCCCGATATCAGGCCAATCGTCACTTGGGTTATTGATTTTTGCCAATGCTAAATGACGAGTGGTAATAGCGGAGGAAATAAGGAAGCTTAGATGCTTATAGTAATTATTCGCACGTTAATTCTATATGCTGTGACGGTTCTATTACTCCGGGTCATGGGTAAAAGGCAAATTGGGCAACTGCAGCCCTATGAATTGGTAGTTATTATTATGATTTCGGAGTTGGCCGCCATTCCTATGCAAAATACCGGTATTCCGCTGCTAAGCGGTTTAGTACCTATATTTATTCTGGTTGCTGCTCAGGTTACTTTATCTTATATATCGCTAAAAAGTGAGCGGGCCCGGGGAGTAATCTGCGGTACTCCCAGCATCGTTATTGAAAATTCTAGGATAGTAGAAGATGAGTTAAGAAGGCTGCGTCTTAATTTAAACGATTTGCTAGAGCAGCTGCGTTTAAAAAATGTGGCTGATATCTCCGATGTGGAGTATGCCATATTAGAGACCGGCGGGCAGCTCAGCGTCATTCTTAAATCTGAAAAAAGACCGGTTGAGCCTCAGGATTTAAATATTTCTCCGGAATATGAAGGCTTACCCACTACCTTAATAATTGACGGACATGTTATTAAAGAGAATCTAAAAAAAGTAGATTTGGATATGAATTGGCTGCAAAGTGAATTAAGCAAGGCCGGGGTTAACAACGTAAAGGATGTCTTTTTTGCCAGTCTGGATACCCATAAACAACTATATTATCAGCTCAAATCTTCGGCTCAGTAAAATGTTACACCGGGACGTTCTTTTTGTAACAAAAGGAGTAAGTTTACAATGAGACTGTTAACAACATTGGCTGTAATTCTGGCCCTGGTTATTGGAATGGGTGCTTGGTTTAATCATTCTTTGCAAACATCAAGTGATGATTTGACCGGGCAAATCGAAATGCTAAGCTCAACCATCAGGCAGCAGGATTGGGAAACAGCAGTAGAACATAGCGAGAATCTGGAAAAGCTATGGGAGCAAAAGGCTAAATGGTGGCCGGTTTTTCTGGACCATCAGGAGATGGATAATATTGAGTTTTCCTTGGCCCGGGTCAAGGAGTACGTTATCAGCCAGGATGATTCCCTCTCCTTAGGACAGCTCTCGGAATTAAAGCTGATGATTAAACATATCCCCCGTAAAGAGGCAGTAAATTTGGAAAATATATTTTAGTTAAGAAAATAGACACTGAAGACACTGATAAATATGAATTACACTGAATTTTTAAAATATAATTTAACATAGATTACCGCTCACGTCTATTTTCGTAAGTGGTAGTGTGTCCCGCACTCATATTAAAAAATAGAATTTTAAACATCCCCATAGGGTATACGAGCTTCTTTTCGGGGGACGCGTAACTTATAGAGGTGAACCCATGTGTTCGCCCGGGATCCCAGAGATTCAGTGGTCGGCAGGGCAGACACACGGGTCTGCTCCTACAACCCCAGGTCTCATCACTCATGTCTGATCCTTCGCACTTCATCCCTCACGAATTATCCCTTTCGTTAAGCCTAACCCCTAACCTTTTTCCCCTTACTTCTCCGATACCCATTACTTCCCTTTTGTTCCTGATCTGTGACCCTCTACCTTAATCACTCGTTGTAACAGAATGATATGTTGCGTAACAAAATTCGACAGATTGTTACACATTCTAGAGCGCACATATTACACTGGCGGAAATTTTAAACTAATAACCATGTGTTACAGGTACTTTACAGGTGTTGGCATAAATATTGCTTAAACTTATGTCAGGTGATACTTGCGGCCAAATATACCACTGTAGATTCAAGACAGGAGGTGGATTCTGTTTCCGGTTATTTTCCTGTTTCAACTGTAATTATATGGATATCAAGTAGGGAGTGACGCTTATGAACACTAATGGAAGAATGTCTCGTAGAACCTTCTTGAAACTGACGGGTCTTACCAGCGCGTATTTTATTGTCGACCCACCCTTAAGAAATTTGAGTGTGGCCTATGCATTTGGGGATCACCCCCAGGAGAAAGCAGCATACTCAATTACTAAAAAAATCCCCCAGGTCTGTGCGCGGGCCTGTGAGTGTGACTGTGCCTACAATATCGTGGTAGGTGTTGATCAGGCAACCGGCCTGGAAAGAGCCTTAACTATTGAAGGACGACCCGAGGATCCGGTTTCCAGAGGAAAGTACTGTATTAAAGCTCTGGGTTTTGTTGATGGTATGTATAATCCTGATCGCTTACTGGTTACCTTAAAAAGAACTAATCCCAAACGTGGTCTTAACGAAGATCCGGGCTGGGTAACGGTTAAAACCGAGGATGCACTAAAAGAGATTATCGAAAAATTGAAGAAATATAGGCCGGAACAGATGCTTTTTGCTTCACCTGGTGATCCTTATAGTAATCGTCTGTGCAGGTCGTTGGGTGTAACCAGGAGTGACCAGCGTACGGAATGTTTCGGTACCCATTATTATCTGAATTGCTTGATGATAACTAATCCCCCTAACAAATACTACTCCAGCACTTATACTGTAACCCATTCTCTGTGGGGATTTGATTATAGTAAAACTAAATATATGTTATGGTTCGGATTTGACTCTTTCAGTAAAACCGCCAAAGCTGGTATCTTAAACCATATTGCCGAAGGCAAAAGAAACGGTACCAAGATAGTTGCCTTTAACCCGGTAAAAACGCCGCTGGCGGATGGAATTATCGATGAATTTTATCCGATTAAACCCGGTACTGACCTGGCCCTGGCTCTGGCTATGATCAAGATTATTTTGGATGGAAAACTATATAAAGCTGACTTTTTGCAGAAGTATAGCGATTCCGCTGCCCTGATAGATGGTGAAAGCAAGAAACATTTGACTGATAAAGATGGCAAATGGTTAGCCTGGTGTTCCACCCATAAGCGGCCAGAACCTATCGACAGTTGCGATAAACCGGCTCTGGATGGCGGGCCCTTCACTTTTGAATTGGATGGGAAAGGGATTACTGCTAAAACCGTTCTTGACCTGATGAAGGAAAACGTTAAGGAATGTACCCCAGAATGGGCGGAGAAGATTTGCGAAGTCCCGGCCAAGGATATTGAAAGAATTACCAAAGAATTTGCCCAGGCTGCGCCTACCGTATGTATTCCTAACCTGAAACGCGACCCGGCTGGTCCTAATTATGCCAACAGCTGGCGCCTGATGCATAGCTTAAATACGCTACAGACCTTGACCGGATGTCTGGATCATGAGGGTGGGGTACTATTCCTGAGTGGAGTCAAAATCCCCTGGTTGGAAGATACCGATCCGCTGGTCAAACCTTACCCGGAACAGCCCAAGAAGGCGATTGATTACCGTACTGAATACCCGGTAACCAATGAAATATACCGCAACAAGGACTTTTCTGCTCCCGGACACTATGGAATGGTAGGTCATGGCCTGTACCACTCCGATCAGGTTAAAGTCGTAGTATTCAAGGGCCCTCATCGTGGTATGCATGCACTTATCCAACCCCAGATGACGGAAGCGGCTTTGGAAAAAATGGATTTGGTACTCGACTGGAATATGTATCCGGATGACCTGGCTTATTGGTGTGATTATCTCCTCCCGGCTCCTCACCAGTATGAAGAGGGGAAATTGGATATTAGACAGTATTATCCCAAGTGGCCTTGTTTGGTAGGAGGAGAACCGGTACAAAAGGCTCCTGGTGATGTAATTGGATGGGGTGGTATTGCCAAAAAGATAGGCTTTGCCCTGGCTCCGGAATACTGGACGACAGATGGTAGTAATAACCCGGATAAGATTATTAAAGGTGATATGAATAATACTGCTTTAAAGGCGGTTGGTGCTGCCAAAGATAGTGAAGACTTCATGAAAAATAAGAATGCTATCTGGATTGATAAAAGGGCTTACCCCAACTATCAGACCCTGAAGGAGATTGGTTATGGTCGGCCCAATGGAAGAGTCAGAATGTATATCGATGAATTTGTGGAAGAAAAGCACGAAGGACTGCCGAAGTGGGCTCCCCGCTGGTCGGCGAGTGAAGGGGAATACAAATTCTCGCTGGTGGTTACCAGAGCCGGATGGCATATGCATGCTGACCCTAATTTCATTGATAATCCAGTCATAAACATGCTGTCCCGGAAGAATCACGTGGACAGCGCCTGGGTAAACCCGGCAGCAGCTAAAGAACTTGGTTTGCAGGAAGGTGACGAAGTAGTTTTAACCACTAACCCCAAATTAATGCCGGAACTGCCGCGCCCGGTTAAAACCAAGATTCACCTGACCGAGCGGGTAGCCAGAAAAGACTGTGTAATGATATTCCACGGTATCGGCCATCGTTCCAAGTGGTTGAAAAATGGCGTATGGGGTTACCGTGATGGTGACCTTATTCCCCAGAAGAACCCGGAAGTTGGCAAGCCGCATGACCCGACCGGAATGGGCTGGGTGGAAGACGTTTATGTAAGTATTAAAAAGGCGTAAGGGGTGAGTGAAAAATGGCATATGCAATCCTACTCGATACCAGATTCTGTACCGGCTGTAACACCTGTTTCTATAAATGTGTACAGGAAAACCGCTTACACGAGGTGGCAGCCAACGGTAACACCAGAACCCTGGTCTATATAAATGATACCGGTATGTATCATCACCGCTGCATGCATTGTTTGGAACCAACCTGTGTGGCCAATTGTCCTAAACAGGCTTTGACCAAGACTGAATATGGTCCCGTACTCTGGGACGCTGAACTTTGTGTTAAATGTCAAACCTGTGTAGAGCAGTGTCCGTTCCATATACCCATGTATGATGAAGTCCAGAAAAAAATAATAAAGTGCAGCATGTGTGCCCATCGTAATTTTGCAGGGGACAAAAAAGCCCAGCCGGCCTGCGTAGAGGTTTGCCCGACGGGTGCCTTAAGTTTCGGCGAGCGTGATGCTATGATTAGCGAGGCTAAAAAAATAGCTGCCGAGGCTAAACTCAACATCTATGGTCTGGAGGAAAACGGCGGTACCAGCTTATTAATCCTTACCAAGGAAGATCCGACTAAGGTGGGTTATCCTCAGGTGGAGAAGAGCGGTTCCGGTGGAGGATCTAACCCACTGGCTATTGGCGGTGCTATTGTCGGTGCAGCAGCAGTTATTGGTGGAGCCTATGTAGGATTAAAGAAGTACGGTGAAAGAAAGAATGAGATTGAAAAGAATAATAAGGCTTAAACTGCGGGGGCAAACTTCTTCTTAAGAAGGAGAACAGCCTATTGGAAGAACAACAGAGGTAGGATGGATAACGTCCTACCTCTGCATTCCTACTACCGGTACGTGTTCTAACATATATAAAGGGGATGAGAAAATGAATCTAAGCTCCAGATTGGAAAGGCTAAATTCTGATATGATAGTTTTCTCCTGGTTATCAAAGATTTTGGACTATCCTGGTGAAGAGCTTATCGAAAGCTTATTAAGTGACGGGTTGCTGGAGAATTTAGACAGCCCTGAGGCTGGTGAACTAGAAAAGTATATGCGCTCGTTTACCTCCCCAGATGAGCTTTTACTAGAGTTACAAAAGGACTATACCCGGCTCTGTTTCGTATCTAAACCCAGACTAGTACCACTATTCGAATCGGTATATAAGGAAGGAAAGTTATACCAGGATTCAACTTTTGACATTGCCCGCTTATATGATGAAGCTGGACTAAGGTTGGATGAAGAGTTTAAGCTACCCCCGGATCATATTACTATAGAGCTGGAGTTTATGTCCTATTTAATCTACCAGGAGATAGAAGCCATAAGCAGTGGCAATAAGGAAAATGAGGAATTAGCCGTACGTTTGCAAAAGGAAACCATAATGAATCACCTGGGTGATTTTGGCTTGCAATTTGCAGACAAGCTTTACGAGCATGCCCATACCCCGTTCTTTAAAAGCGTAGCCGGTATACTGCGGGAGTTTTTAGAGTCCGAAATGGAACACTATAGCAACTGAGGCGAGGAGCACGGGGCTTAAGAACGGAATGAAGATTTTAAGAAGGAGAAAAAGGTTTAAATTTTGGGGAAAGGGGTGTTAAGCCCTTATGCGAATATTCAGGGTTATTCTCTCTGGTTTAGTGCTGGCTCTATATATTGCGCTTCAGGTCTCGTTGCCGATTTGCCTGGCAGAAAATGAAGCGACAGTCGTAAATAGTGAAGCTAGTCAGACCAACCAGCCCAATTGCGCCAGTTGTCATCAACAGGAAACTGACGCTTTTAATGCAGGTATTCATAGCCAAAATGGTATGAGTTGTACCGACTGCCACCAGGCGCACGATACCGGCGCTGGAGTTCATCAGGATCCCATGTCGGATCCGAAAAACATTGCCACTACCTGTGGCGCCTGCCATGCCGGGGATGTCTTAAAATCATACCAGGAAAGCTTCCATGGTCGGGCAGTGGCTCTGGGAAGCAAAAAAAGTGCAGACTGTACCAGTTGTCACGATTCTCATAAAATAGTGAAATCCACTGACCCGGCATCTCCAGTTGCTCAGGCTAACTTGCCTGCTACCTGTGCCAAGTGTCACCTGGAGCCTTTGGAGAACTATTCAGCGGGAGTTGAACACAAGGTGCTTGAGGCTAATGGTGCGGGTGTACCACAGTATAACACATTCAAGTTTTTCGTCTGGCTAACCATTATAACGGTGGTTTGTTTGATTTTGCATATGGAAATGGATTTGCTGCATCTGTTTAGAAAGGCCAGACGTAAAGAATAAGCCCAAAGGAGGGATATTAATGGCTAAAATATATCAACGATGGAACATCCATCACCGCCTCCAGCACATTTTGCTATTTGTCAGCTTTTTCATATTAACCTTTACCGGACTTCCCATCAAATACGCGTATTCCTCGTGGGCATCGCCGGTAACCCGGTTTTTTGGCGGCTTTGATACCATGCTAACTATTCATAAGGTGGCAGCAGCCATCATGATCATCGCTGCAATTTACCATCTGGGTTATATGCTGGTCTGCTGGCTGATAAGAAAAGAAACTTCTACCGCCATGGTACCTACCTGGAAGGATGTAACCGATTTATTGGATCATATAGTATATAGTTTCGGTTTAAGTAAAAAGGATGCGGAATTTGAGCGCTATTCTTATAAAGAAAAATTCGACTACTGGGCGGTATTTTGGGGTATTGCTATAATGGTAGGTTCTGGCTTAATGATGTGGTTTCCCCAGATAAGCGTCCAGTATGTGCCGCGCTGGGTGCTGGATTGTGCTCAGGTAGCCCATAGCGACGAAGCTATGTTGGCTATTACCGCTGTCTTTATCTGGCACTTTTATAATGTTCATTTTAGCCCCCTGGTTTTTCCTATGAGTATGGTATGGTTGAACGGTAAGTTTAGTCAGGAGGAAATGGAGGAATTTCATCCCCTGGAATTGCAGAAAATAGCACCAGCCGAGGCCGGCTCAGGGGAGCAAACAGTAGAGGTTTCTACTTTCCGCAGGAATCCGGGATTAATTATCGCTCAGATGATTATCTATGCTGCCATCCTGGCCTGGTTTCTATATGGCTTCCTGCCTTTGGGGTTGATGTAACTGGACAATAGACTATCTGACGCAGAAGGACGCTGATTCTTATGATTAAAGCTGATAATAATATTAAATAAAGAATCTCCAGTAAATTATATTAAATCTTCGTAAGTCTACGTCAAAAATTAGTTAACGCGGATAACGTGGATTGGGTAAGAAAAATTCCGCGTAATCCACGTCCAATTGTTTTATGAGGTTGTGATTTTTTGGCTAAAGGGCGAGGCTGGTGGGAGCGGTTTAGTTCCATGAAAACAGGTTTATACCTGCTGGTAGCAGTCAGTATTGCTTCTGCCCTGGGTACACTTTACCCCCAGGGGCAGGTGTATACTGCCTGGAAACGTTTCCTGCAACTGGGTGATGTATACCACTCCTGGTGGTATATTACCCTGTTAAGCCTGCTGGCCCTTAACCTGATAGCCTGTAACATTAGTCGCATAAAACCCATGATTAACAGCCTTTTTCACTATCAACAACTCCTGGATGCAAAACAGGTTATGAAATTTAAGCTTAACCATTCTCTTCACCTGTCAGGGGATTTGGAACGGATAAAAGACCAGGTAATTAACACTCTGAGCGGGCAGGGCTATCAGATATGGTCACAAACCGACGAAGATACGGTAAAGATTGGTGCGCAGAAGGGACGTTTTTACACCTTGGGTTCTTTTATTACCCATCTTAGCTTTATTATCATACTCCTTGGCGCATTGTATGGCGGATTATGGGGTTATAAAGGCTACATTAATGTTGCAGTTGGCTCTTCCTTCAACCTTAAGCAGATTCCAGGTATCACTAAAAACAGCACGGTTGATGATTTTAAGATTCGGGTGGATAAATTTTGGCTGGAAAGGTATGCTGATGGAACTCCCTCGGGCTACTTCAGTCGCCTGACCATTATGGAAAAAGATAAGGTAGTAAAAACTGCTACTATTGCCGTAAACCAGCCTCTGGAATACCGGGGCGTCAAATTTTATCAAACCAGCTATGGGCAGTTAGCCCAGATTGAAGTATTTGTCCCCGAGTCTAAAAGTCATCAAGAATTGTTGGGCGAAGGCGATATTATCAGGATTTTGGGAACAGACTATCACCTCTTACTGTATCGCTATGATCCTCCCACAGGTATGTATTCTCAGTTGCAGGCAAAAGAGCTCAAAATTATTTATGCACTGTATAAGGAAGATAAGTTAGCGGGAACCGGAAAGTTGGGGATAAACCAGTCCGTCCCGGTTGATGAACAGGGTAATAGTTTTAAGTTTACCGGATTTACACCTACTACTGGTCTAGAAGTAAAAAAAGACCCGGGAGTACCGGTAGTTATTTTTGGGTCCCTGTTAATAGTACTGGGAATTGGGATGATAATGATACTTAAACCTCATAAAATCTGGGCTGTACTGGAGAAACAGGATGACTCCATAAGCATTAGCCTGGGGGGGAATAGCCGCAGGCATAGCCTGGAGTTTGAAGAAGAATTTAAGAAAATGGTTAAAGAATTAGACACTGAATACACTGCTACCTAAATTGTACCGATAGGTACATCCGTGTCCAATTAAATTCCAGGAGGTATAAGGCAAATGAACCAGTATGAAAATATAGCTTTTATAATAACCTTTACAGCTTATTCGGCGGCTATGCTGTTTTATGTATGGTATTTTGTCAGCAAAAGGGAGAACGTGGGTCGGCTGGCCAGTATTACGACTATAGTTGGCTGGATGGCAAATACCGCAGCCCTGACTATACGCAGTATAATTGCAGGACGTTTACCCTTTAGTAATGGCTATGAATTCTTACTGGCCTTTGCCTGGGGGATAGTTATCATTTACCTGTGGTTTGAATACCGCCACCGCCTAAAATCCCTGGGAGCCTTTGTCATTCCTGTAGCCTGGATTCTTCTGGCCTATGTATTGGTGGCAATTCCAAGTGAGGAAAAGGCCGTAGTGCCATTGATGGCAGCTTTACGCAGCAACTGGCTCAGTGTACACGTTGCTACCGCCATATTATCTTATGGCGCTTTTGCGGTTTCCTTTGGATTGGCGGTTATGTACTTGATTAAGCTGAAAAAAGAAAATTCCGGGAGCAAATCCGGAATTATGAGTAATCTGCCAGCAGCCAGGTTACTAGATGAATTAAGTTATAAATCTATTACCTTTGGTTTCTTTTTCCTGGCCCTGGTTATTGTCAGTGGTGCTATCTGGGCGGAACAGGCCTGGGGAAGTTACTGGACCTGGGACCCCAAGGAAACCTGGTCACTTATCACCTGGTTAATCTACGGCGCCTATTTGCACGCTCGCCTCACTTACGGCTGGCGGGGGAAACGGGCTGCAGTACTGGCTATAATCGGTTTTATAGCCGTAATGTTTACCTTTTTTGGGGTTAACTACTTCCTGGCCGGGTTACACAGCTATGCTTAGTCGTTCTTATTACAGGCAATCATCACGGGAAATATTATAAAGTTTCATTTTACGGTATATAGTCATACGGGAAAATCCTGTTTCCTCTGCTACCCGGGTTATATTCCCCTGGTGCTTTTGCAAAAGACTAATTATCTGTTGCGATTCCTCTTCAGCGAGCATTTGTTTGCGTTTTTGCTTGTACATGGTTACCGGGGAAGCCTGAAGCTCTTCTCCGGCATAAAAACACTCCGAAGAGATTATTTCCGGAGGCAAGTCGCCACTAGTGACCCGGTTTTGGCTGGCGGTACATACTAACCGCTCTACTACATTCTGTAGCTCTCTTACATTTCCCGGCCAATCATATCTCTTCAGCTTATCTATTATCTCTGGTTCCAGAATACTTAAGACATTTTCGTTCCTTCTGCCCAACTGCCCCAGGAAGTGTTTAACCAACTGGGGAATGTCGTCCGCCCTCTCACGCAGGGGCGGTATATTTATGGAAATAACATTTAAGCGATAGTATAAATCTTCCCGAAAATTGCCCTGTTCTATTTCACTGCGCAAATCTTTATTGGTGGCACAAATTACTCTAACATCTACCGGAATTTCTTTGGAATCACCGATGCGGGTAACCCGGCGGTTCTGCAGTACACGCAGGAGGGCAACTTGTAACTCAAAAGGCATGTCCCCAATCTCATCCAGAAATATGGTACCCCCGGAAGCCATTTCAAACTTACCTATACTGCCCCCTCGTTTGGCACCGGTAAAGGCGCCCTCTACATAGCCAAATAATTCGCTAGCTACCAGTTCCCTGGGGATAGCACCGCAATTAATAGCTACGAACGGGCCTTTATGTCTAAAGCTGGCGTTGTGAATGGCCTGGGCAAATACCTCTTTACCGGTACCGCTTTCGCCGGTAAGCAAAACATTACTATTATTCATTGTAGCCATACGGGCAATATTAATACTCTCCATCAATGGTGCGCTATTGCCGATAATATCATTGAACTTATATTGAGCCCGGGCTCCGGTAAAACGGCTGACCAGGCGGTTTATCCGGTCCATGTTTTGCAGCACCATCATGCCGCTATCTACCTTTCCATCTTCATTACGGCTAAAATTACCTGAGGCCAGGCAATGAATTTTTCCCTGGGGACCATCCATAAATACCTCTACATCGCTAAAGGAATTACCTTTTAACATGAAATCCTCTATGGAACCTGGCCTGGCATCCAAAAGGTTCTGCAGAGTAGTGCCAATTATATCCCCGGCAGGTCTGCCCAGGATATGTTCCACTGCAGGATTAACCAGGTCTATAGTGCCATTTGAGGAAAAAATGATAACCCCGTCTGACATCATATTAAAAATATTGGTAAGACGCTGGTTATATGTTTTCAATTGCCGGTTCTTAGCCAAAATTTTGAAACGATCCACCATTTTACCGGCTGCTTTAACCAGCATAGTTAGGACATGGCTATGATCTTCAGATGATGGCCCTATCAAAGCCAGCACGGTTAATAAGTTTCCATTGCGGTCAAAAATAGGAGCAGCAGTAGTGGTAAGATTATGGAAATCATAACAATAATGCTCGATTCCGATGATTTGCAAAGATTCTCCGGTAACAATAGCAGTACCTATAGCATTGGTACCCACACTGCTTTCTGTCCAATTTATATTTACAGTTGCATCTAACTGAGGAATGCTGTATATGATATATCCGTTGGCATCGACCAGGCAGACCCGAAATCCGGAACCCCGAACTGAATCATAGACCTCTTCCACAACAGGATAAGCAGCTTTTACCAGTTCTGCAGGCAGATTACTGATGGTATCTACCTCTAGATGTGATTTACAATTACTACAACGGTGAGGATTGACTCCAGCCTCACGCGACCTTTGCCAGGAATCTGCTATAAAAGGGTCCAGTAGGTTAGGTGTTAATTCTCCAGATTCTATAAAATGATTCCAGACTGAATACAACTTGTTGTTGACTGATGTAGCTTTACCCATTCTACCGCCTCCCCTTGTGGTAAATTTCACATATCATTATAACATGAATGTTACAGCGAGAAAAAAACAAAATATAGGTACAATGGGATTTGGAACCAGCAAAAGTTGGGAATACTAATCCTGCTCCCCGGGGTTTTTCCGAACTACTCCGAACTACTATGATATAATAAATAATAAAAATCTCGGAGGATTATAGATGAAATCTCTGGTACTGGCGGAAAAACCCAGTGTAGCCCGGGATATAGCCCGGGTTTTAAATTGTGGGCAGAAGGGCAAGGGTTTCATAGAAGGGCCAAACTACGTAGTTACCTGGGCTTTAGGGCACCTGGTTACCCTGGCCGAGCCTGATGATTACGATAAAAAACTTAAACAATGGCGGATGGAAGATCTGCCT
Organism: Syntrophomonas sp. UBA5432; assembly: GCA_002424365.1. Classification (GTDB taxonomy): domain Bacteria; phylum Bacillota; class Syntrophomonadia; order Syntrophomonadales; family Syntrophomonadaceae; genus UBA4844. The sequence goes on from DIRQ01000003.1 coordinate 12,693, forward strand.
ATGCTCCCGGAAAAGATGAAACTTAAAGTTATAAGGCAAACATCGCATCAGTATCAGGTGGTCCGGGGTCTGATGCAGCGTAGTGATATTAAAGACCTGGTTATCGCCACTGATGCTGGTAGAGAAGGGGAATTGGTGGCCCGCTGGGTAATGGATATGGCCCGATGGAAAAAGCCATTTAAGCGATTGTGGATTTCTTCCCAGACAGATAATGCCGTCCGGGAGGGATTTGCCCGCTTGCAGCCAGGCTCTGCCTACAATAATCTGTATGATGCGGCGGTCTGCCGGGCTGAAGCCGATTGGCTGATAGGGCTTAATGTTACTCGCACTCTGACCTGTAAATTTAATGCCCAGCTTAATGCCGGGCGGGTACAGACACCTACTCTGGCGATGATAGTTAACCGGGAAAAAGAAATCCAGAACTTTCGGCCGGTAGATTACTGGACCATAAGAACTGATTTTTCAGATTACTATGGTGACTGGCGTGGCTCTAATGGCGGCCGTATTTATGAGCAGGCCAAAGCCGAGGAAATTCTGGCTCGCATCAAGGGGCAGGAAGGGACCATTAAAGAAGTAAAAACTGAGGCTAAAAAAGAGCTGCCTCCTCTAGCCTACGATTTGACCGAACTACAGAGGGACGCCAACCGGCGTTATGGCTGGTCGGCTCAAAAAACCCTGGCAGTTTTGCAGGACCTTTATGAGCGGTATAAATTGGTAACTTATCCGCGTACTGATTCTCGTTATATAACCAGTGATATTGTTCCCACCCTGCCCATAAGATTAAAAGCTATGGCGGCAGGGCCTTATCAGACTATGGCTAAAGCTTTATTACAAAAACCTTTACAACCGGGCAAACGTTTGGTAAATGATAGCAAGGTGAGCGATCATCACGCTATTATTCCTACCGAACAGCCTCTTAATCTGAGAGTATTGGATGAGGATGAAAAACGGCTCTATGATTTGGTGGCACGCCGTTTTCTGGCAGTGCTATACCCGCCTTTTTGCTATGATCAGACTACTATCGTCACAGTGGTTAAGGGCGAGACTTTCTATTCCCGGGGTAAGGTGATTACCGACCAGGGATGGCGGGCAGTACAAATGGCTCCTGTCAATAAGGAAGAAAACGATGAGGAGAAAGTACCTGAACAAACCCTGGGACTACACCAGCAGGGGGAAAAAGTACCGGTCAAAAGCTGTAAAAGCAATAAGCAAAAAACTAAACCGCCGGCTCGTTATAATGAAGCAACTCTCCTTAGCGCGATGGAGAACTGCGGCAAGCTGGTGGAAGATGAGGAACTACGCGAGTCCATCAAGGGCAGCGGCCTGGGTACTCCAGCTACCCGAGCAGAAATAATTGAAAAACTCATCCGTACCAGCTATATTGAACGCCAGGGCAAGCAACTAATACCCACTTCCAAAGGCATGCAGTTGCTAAATCTGGTCCCCCCGGAGCTACGTTCACCGGAACTAACTGCCCAATGGGAGCAGAGATTAGCAGATATTGCCCGGGGCAAAGCCAAAAAATCCGATTTTATGAGTGATATTCGTAAAGATACCTCCCAACTAGTTCACAGCATCCGCATCGATAGCGCGGTATATAAACCGGATAATATATCGAAGAGCAAATGTCCTCAATGTGGTCGCTATATGCTAATAGTAAATGGCAAAAGGGGCAAAATACTGGCATGTCCGGAACGCTCTTGCGGCTATCGCCAGCCGGAAAAGGGCGATGATTTTGGTAAAATGGGGAGTCGAGCTACCCAGAAAATGATTGATCGTTATAGTGATAAAGAAGAACTGGGCACCAACCTGGGCGACCTGCTCAAAGAAGCCCTGGCCAAAAAAGACGGTAATTTGAAGGGGGGAAAAGATGCAAAGCATTAAACAAACGGTTAAAGAAGTTGTTGGTGCAGTGACGCCAATAACGGTAATAGTAATTATTCTACAAATGACTCTGATGAAAGTACCCCTGGAAACCCTCCTGCAGTTTCTGGTGGGCGTATTATTAGTATCATCCGGCCTTATCCTTTTTTTACTGGGAGTACAGTTAGGACTATTACCTCTGGGAGAGCACATGGGTGAAGCGCTGGCAAAAACCGGTAAATTGTGGGTTATAGTAACATTTGGATTTATACTAGGTTTAGTGGCTGCTATTGCCGAGCCTAACATTCGTATTCTCGCGGTCCAATTGGACTTT
>DIRQ01000096.1 GCA_002424365.1 Syntrophomonas sp. UBA5432
GCTGGTAAAGGAATACGGTATAACCTATATTCCGGCGACTTTCATTATTGACAGCAATGGGGAGCTCAGTTACCAGGAGATAGGGCTAATGCCAGAAAAAGATTTGCGAGCTCAACTGGACAAGGTGGTGAAACCATAAATGGAAGCTTGGCTGAATCAGGTAGCCCCCCATTTTTTGAGTAGCTTTTCTATTTATGGCTATGGATTGGTTTTTCTGGCAGGCGTCATTACCAGTATCGGACCCTGTAACCTGAGTACAGTGCCCATAATAATCGGTTATGTAGCTGGTACCGAGGCGGGGAAAAAACGCAGCTTTACTATGTCCCTGCTTTTTACCCTGGGGACTGCTACTACCTTCATGCTGTTGGGCCTCATAATAGCAGCAGTAGGCGGCATCTTTGGTGCCAGTAAAAGTATACTCTATTATATAGTTGCGGCTGTCTGTATAGTGATAGGCTTAAATCTAGTGGGAATATGGAAACTAAACATTAGTTTTGGCGGCGATTTGCTCACTAAGGTCGGGGAGCAGCGGGGTTACCTGGGCAGCTATATCCTGGGCCTGGTTATGGGTCTGGTAGGCTCTCAATGTGGTACTCCTATACTCCTGGCTATTCTTTCCCTGGCTCTGGCCAGCGGTCAGTTGCTCTACGGTACCACCCTGCTTTTTGTCTACGCCCTGGGTCGTGGCGTTCCTATTGTAGCTGTAGGTACTTTCACCGGCCTCATCGCCCGCATGGACCAATTCGCCCGCTGGAATGCGGTGCTGGAAAAGGTGGCCGGAATTATGATTATTCTAGTTGGTGGGTATTTTGCGTGGATAGCGTAATTTAAGGGATTATTTAGTCCCCAGCCAATGCTTAGTCAAATCGCCGTAAATTCGGTAGCTATTTTCCAGGATAAAGTCCCAGGGAAGGTCGGGGTAACTACCATAATCCTCTAAATATTCTATATAGGGTTCATCCTGCAGGTCTTTATCCGGCAGGATAGCGTCACTTAACCCATCAAAATTTACCACTGGAACTCCGGTCCGCGCACATATTTCCTTATCGAAAGTAGGTGCTGCCTTCAGCCATTTACCGTTTAGAAAAATACAGTTATACATATGAGGAAAGAAAACGTTAGTCTGCATCATTTCCACAGCTTCTGGTGGAGATTTATGATTGCGTATCGAAACCAGTAAAAGCCCACAGGGAATTCCTGCTGCCCGGCACAGGGCTGCCAGCAGTATCGCCTTTTGTACACACCAACCCTGGCCCTTGGCCAGAATCGCAGAGGCGCGATAAGCTTCAATATCTCCGGTAGTGGTATACATATTATAGTGGCATTCATCCCGCACATAATTAAATAGCTTAACGGCTTTCTCCACCTCAGTGCTCAGGCCGTAGGTAATTTCCTCTGCTTTCTCCCGGATTAGAGGGTGCTCACTTTCTATATAAGGGGTAGCTTGTAGATACAGCGATGTATCCTGCATAAAAACTCCTCCTATCTGAATTTCCCATCTTTACCAAACAGTATGAACTACTTCGATACGGAAGGGAAGTTTCCCTTTTTATTACTGTTGCAGGATATGGGGTGTGGATAGAGAAATATGGATACAATGATTATACTTGGTTATTTGGTTAAGAATAACCTTGGCGCTACAAAAGGGGGAATAGTATTTGAGCCTAAGAGAGCTATCTGAAGCCCTGGTTAAGGGTTTTGATATGGATATATTTAAACAACTTCTGTCCTCAGCCAATGAAAGCTTTAAACCTTCATATACTGATTATTCGATTTATGTAGATAACCATGAATTTATCTCTGACCTTTATAAAATTGGTGAAATAGAATTCGATACTATTGAAAGGCTAATAGTTGTAGTAGGAAATCTAAACAGCGAATTAAGTAGTAAGAGTGGGAAAAAGGGACAGTACGAAATAGGACGGAAAATCTTAAAACAGGAATTATATGATGCCGGGCTTTTTCTATTTTATGATAATAGCGGGCAATTCCGATTCAGTCTCATTACTGCCATTTACCTGGGTAACAAGCGCATATATAGCAATTATCGCCGCTATACCTATTATGTTTCTCCCTTACTTGCAAATAAAACGTTTATAACCCAGATGAGCAAATCTAATTTCAAATCACTAGATTCCATACAGGAGGCTTTTTCTCTAGAAGCAGTTTCTGAGAACTTTTATAATGATTTTAACCCCCAATTCAGACTTCTAACCGAGGCTGTTACCGGTCACAAAAGGGTAGATTTAGCTCTAGCCGAGGATTTTGCTTTACTGTTTGTTATACGTATTATTTTCCTGGGTTTTGTCCAAAAAAAAGGATGGCTGGGTGAAAGAACTGATTTCATGCAATTTTTTTGGCAGGAATATCAGGCTAGTAAGCATAAGGAAAAATTCTACAAGTGCTGGTTGGAACCACTATTTTTTGAAGCCCTAAATTCACCCCCTGGGCATAAACTAACATCGACTGGCAATGAGTTTAGCCAATCAATCCAGGAAGTGCTGCAAATGGCCCCTTTTTTAAATGGTGAGCTTTTCAAGCGTATAGCCGGAATAGATGACCAGGGACTGCTGTTACCTGATAATGTAATAGCAGAGTTTTTTGATTTTCTATTTCAATATAACTTCACCATAGAGGAAAACACCCGCTATGACGAAGAACTGGAACTTAATCCAGAGTTTTTAGGGATAATCTTTGAACGTCTGGTTAATAAAGCGGACGGTGCCGTATATACACCGCGTATCGAAGTAGACTTTATGTGCCGTTTAGCCCTGGTCAAGTGGTTGGAAGAGAACAGTTCCTGCCAGTATGAGGATTTATATTACCTCTTCTTCCGTGAAAAAGGTAGGGGTGATGAATATGACGAAGACCAGAAACAAGGTAATTTTTCCACTAAACAAATGAGAGAGTTGATAGATCTATTAGAAAATGTGGCTATTTGTGACCCGGCTGCTGGTTCGGGAGCATTTGAAGTTGGTATGCTGCAAGTTCTAAGTGAAGTTATAGAGCAGTTGTATCATCATCCCTTGTTTCCTCAGGATGTCAATCTAAAAGACCCTTTTACCCTAAAAAGAGATTTAATTGCTAATTGTCTGTATGGGGTTGAGGTAAAACCATGGGCAGTTTGGATCAACCAACTGCGCCTATGGTTAACTTTGTTCATTGATATGCCCTATGACTACTGCTATTCCTATGAACCCCTATTACCCAGCCTGAACTTTAAAGTGCGTTGTGGGGATTCACTGGTACAACAGTTGGGTAGTAAAAGCTTTCCCGTACATGGGTATGCAGTAGTGTCAAAGACCGTAATGCACAGAATAAGGCAGCTTAAAAAAAATAAAATAGACTTTTTCCATAATCGACTGAAAAGCCCCCTTATGATTGAAAAGATGGAAAAAGATATTTATAAGCTGATCTTGGAAGAGGAGATAAACGAACTACGTAAAGAGTTGCGGGGGTTCGTGAGTGCTGAGGGAAAACAACAGATTAATCTTTTCGGGGCTGATTACAGCCCGGTGGAGCAACCGGAACTGGAGATTAACGAGAATGAAAAACGACAGTTGCAAGCAAGAATTATACAGTTGGAGTTGCAGAAAAACGCCTTACAGGATACGCTGCCGTTTGTCTGGAGCATTGAGTTTGCAGAGGTATTTTTTGAAAAAGGGGGATTTGACATTATAATCGGCAATCCTCCTTATGTACGTCAGGAGGAGATAGCTGATCCCAATGGTATAACAGATGCTAAAAAGTACAAGCAGGCTTTACAGGAGGTAGTGCGTTTAGACTATGACTATTATTTTGGCAAGCAGACGAAAATTGATGGAAAAAGCGATTTGTATACCTATTTTTATTTGCGGTCGTTGCGTTTACTAAACAGCAAAGGGATTCACTGTTTCATATGCTCCAATTCCTGGTTAGATGTGGGTTATGGGGGTTGGATGCAGGAGTTTTTACTGCGCAACGTACCCATGCATTTTATTATTGACAATCATGCCCGGCGCAGTTTTGCCAGTGCCGACATAAATACCATAATTACTCTCTTCGCTGCTCCTCAAAAGCGTCTTAAACCTGATGCTCATGCGGTGAAGTTTGTGGCCTTTAGCAGACCGTTTGAGGAGGTTATATTTACTGAGAACCTGCTGGAAATGGAACAGATGGGTGAACTAACCAAAACCGGTGATTTTCGCATATTCCCGGTTAAATATAGCACTCTTCTTAATGAAGGGTCGGAATATGACACCGAGGAACAACGAATACTGGATGCTGGTAAATACATCGGTGATAAATGGGGAGGAAAATATTTACGGGCACCGGATATATTTTTTACTATTATGGAGAAGGGAAGAGAGAAATTACTTAAGTTAGGTGATAAAGATGTTGCAGATGTCCGTTTTGGGATTAAGTCAGGATGTAATGATTTCTTTTATTTATCTGAGGACAAGATTCTTAAACTGAATATTGAGGGAAAATACCTCAAGCCAGTGTTAAAAAATCCACGAGAATCAAAAAATATTCATCTGTATGGTGATACTCTGTACAAAATCATATATTGTCATGAAGCACTCCATAATCTTAAGAATACAAGTATAAAAGAATACATATATCAAGGACAAAAAATGGAAGTTAACAAACGTCCGTCAGTTAAAGGAAGAAAGTATTGGTGGAGTATCGGTTATTGGGAACCAGCACATTGTTTTTGGATGGAATCAATAAATGATATCAACAGGGTATATTTAAACAAGCATAAAATATTGGAATCAGATAAGTTTTATGGAATCACCTTCCACGACAACAAATGGTGTATGGAAAAAGCACTATCTTTAAACGCTACAATATATGCACTATTTAGAGAACTCCAGGGCTTTCATGGGATGGGACAAGGAGTTTTAAAGTTACCTGTTCGGGATGTGAAGGAACTGCTTTTTGTAGATTGCCAGTTTAACCAGATCAACTTAGAATGGCTGAACAGAAACCAAGAATCTATCTTCATCGAATGCGGCATAGACCCTGAATCCAATATACCTATAGAACAGCAGGAACCTAATCCACTTCCTGACCGGGCGGCACTCGATAAAATCATTTTTGATGCACTGGGCTTAAGTGACGAGGAGCGTAAAGATGTATACCGGGCGGTATGCCGGTTGGTGTGGAACCGGGTTAGTAAAGCGAAATCAGTTTAAAGAGGTAGGATGTCCATGAAAAAACAGACGTTTATTACCAACAGTAAAGAGAGTACCAGTCTGAAGAAACGGCTTTACCAGCTTATTGAGCATAGTAAAGAATTAAAGTTTCTGGTGGGCTTTTTCTATTTTTCTGGTTGGCAGCAACTATACGAGGCTTTAAGGGAGCGGGATGACCTGGTAATAAAAATCCTGGTAGGTTTGCAGGTTGATAGTATGTTGGGGCAGATGGTCGAAGTAGCCGGGGTGGAAAACAACTTGTCGGTAGAGGAGAAACTAGAACAGTTTTTTACCTCCTTAACCCGAGCTTTAAACACTGAAGAAATGGATATAAAGGACTTCTATGAACAGGTCGATTTTTTTATAGGTTTAATAGAATCAGACCGTTTACATATCAGAAAAACATCAGACCCTAACCATGCCAAACTTTATTTGTTTAAAATCAAAGATACACTGCAGGGTTTAGCCGAAGCCAGGTTTATTACCGGAAGTAGCAATTTGACCAAAGCGGGTATGCTGGAGCAAAATGAGTTCAATGTGGAAATAGGGGACTACGGTACGGAGGAAGCGGAAGTTTATTTTGATTGGCTCTGGAATACCGCTATACCAATAACAGAAGTAAAACAGCGTAAATCGCAATTGATTAATGCTATTTACCGCAAAACCCAGGCTGCCACGGTTACTCCTTTTGAAGCCTATACTCTGGTATTAAAAAACTATATTGAGCTGCACGAACAAAAAAAGGTTAAGCCCCAGGTTATCAAGCTCCTGGAGGAAAGGGGATACGACCGCTATGCATACCAGATGGATGCGGTTAACCAAGCATTATCTATATTAGAAAGCTATAACGGGGTAATTATTGCCGATGTAGTCGGATTAGGCAAGTCTATAATCGCCAGCATGATTGCCAAACACACCGGTAAAAGAGGAATGATAATTTGTCCTCCAGGACTCATGGGTGACCCTAATGCTAATTCGGGTTGGCGCAAATATATGCATGATTTTAGATTATATGATTGGGAAATAAGGTCTTCTGGAGATTTAGAGAAAGCGTTGGATTATGTAAATGAACATGGAGATGACCTGGAGATAATTATTATTGATGAAGCCCATCGATTTAGAAACCAGGATACACTGGCATATGAACAACTAAGTGCTATCTGTCGTAACCGCCAAGTAATAATGCTAACGGCAACTCCATTTAACAATAGCCCGGCAGATATTTTCGCCCTGTTAAAACTGTTTATTATTCCCGGCAAATCAAAGATTACCCTGGATGATAATTTGGAGGCCCGTTTTTCCAATTATAATTATTTGTTCAAACGTTTATCCTTTATTGCCCGCTATCATAATTCCAATGATGGGGACAAAATAAAACGGGTGGAACGATATTACCAGGATATTTTTGGTGAATTGCCAGTGGATATGGCTAAAGTAAACCGGAGGGCTAGATATTTGGCTGGACAGATTCGCAGTGTTATAGAACCAGTTGTAATTCGGCGAAACCGTCTTGATTTAAAAAACGACCCTATTTACCAGAACGAAGTAACAGGATTACCAGAAGTAGAAAATCCGGTAGAGATGTTTTTTGCCCTGGATTCTATGCAGTCAGCTTTCTATGATAGCGTAATCAATGCCTATTTTGGTGAGAAAGGCCGGTTTAGCGGTGCTATCTACCGGCCCTTTATTTACGAAAAGGCAACAAATATTGACCAGTTGGATGAAGAGGGTAACCGGGAATTTCAACAACAGCAAAACTTGTATGATTTCATGAGGAGGCTGCTCGTAAAAAGGTTTGAAAGTTCTTTTGGGGCATTTACTCGCAGTATTGAGAATTTTATTGCTATTCATCAACTGGTGCTGCAATTCATAAAAAATTCTGGCGGCAAGTATATTTTAGACCGTAAACTGATGGAAAGAATATACGAGGAAGACCAGGAAGACATCCAGAAAAGTTTAGACGATTTTGCCCGGCAGTTGGAAAATAAAAAAGTTCCGAAAAACTACCGGGTCTATGATGTAAACAAATTTCAAATGAAAGATGACTTTCTTTCTGCTATTCAATCCGATTTGCAGTTATTACAGGATATTCGCCAGGAGATTGATAAACTGTACCTGGTAGAAAACGATCCTAAAGCAGAATGTTTGGTACAATTGGTTAAAAACATTTTGTCCGAAAAACCTCGGGTTGGAGAACCTCAACGCAAGGTAATAATTTTTACCGAGTTTATAGATACGGTTCATCATCTGCAGCAATGGCTAGAAATAGCATTTCCTAACAAGGTATTATATGTTGATGGAGTGTTAAATACCCAGAAAACAAAGCAATTGCTGGTTAATTTTGATGCTAGTGTAAAAAAGATAGAACAGCAGAATCAATTCGAAATTCTGCTGACTACTGACCGGCTGTCTGAAGGAGTTAATTTAAACCGTGCCGGTGCGGTTATCAATTATGATATTCCCTGGAATCCCACCCGGGTGATACAAAGAATTGGGCGTATTAACCGCATAGGCCAGATAATATTTCAAAAGCTTCGGATATATAATTTCTTTCCCAGTGAACAGGGAGCGGATATTGTAAAAAGTCGGCAAATAGCTGGACAAAAGATGTTTGTAATCCATAATACCCTGGGCGAGGATGCCAGGATATTTGAAATCGATGAAACCCCTACCGCTTCAGATTTATATACACGGATAAATACTAACCCGGATGATTATGAAGACGAATCTCTCCTTACCCGTATAAGGAAAATATATTATGATATAGCAGACCAATACCCCACTACTATTGAACGGATATCTTCCCTCCCCCCCAGAGTCAAAACTAGTAAATCATTTACTGCTAACCAGCTAACAGTTGTCCGACGCAAGGGTTTGGGATTGTATATTCAACATATTAAAGATACCAATCAGGAAAAAATGATTATTGGAAACCTCTTATTCGAAGATACTCTACCACTAATAAAGTGCGAATATGATGAAGAGCGTGTTTCGCCCAGCAGTCGATTCTGGCCTGCTTATGAGCTTATTAAGGGTTATACTGAAGTATATAAACTGAATCGAAGTGATGCCTCGTTGGAGACCAAAGCATTGAACAATCTGCAAAGTGCATTGAGATATTATGGGGAAGAGTTGGAAGCATATCGTACATTTATCCAAACTCTAATTAAAGACCTACGCAGTTTTAGAACCTTATCTAAATACTCATTGCGGCGTTTGGCTGCGGTAGATTTAAAGCCGGGTAATAAAAAAGACATAAAACAGTTTAACCAAGATCTAGGCTATTTGTACAGTTACCTGGGAGAAGATTATCTGGTAGAAGTGGAGCAAAGGACGCAATCAATTCAAAGTGAAATTCTCATTGCCATTGAGAATGTTAAGAATGCTAATGGTTAAGAACCCCAATGTGCTTTATGTTTATGGTAAAAGGTAGCCAAAAGGGAAGGCCTCCGGCTCCTGGTGTAATATCCAGGAGAGGGGGTGATAGCGTTGAGTAAGGTGGAAATGATTCTGCTACTTACGCTAATTGTCTCCATCATTACCTTAATAAACAATAAAAAGGCTATGTAAAACCCACATAGCCAACCTTAAAATGTAGCAAACACCACACCAGGAGTTGTAGAACGCCCCGGTGGTTAGAGGGGTTCTCAGTAAGCCGCTTGAAAGCCTTTTGTTTATTATTATACATATTTTTACGGTATATGCTACTTTACTTCTATAATTTAGAAAAAAAAGGGGACTTCTTTTTTGGCAAACTATAATCTAGCTAATTGGCATCCGACTGACTGTCTTGCGTATCTTATATAATAATAGCCGAAATTCAATATAAATATTATCCCCATCTTCCGTAAAGAATGAATGAAATGAACAGACATCATAGTTAGATCTCACTTATACGTAAAGACAAAAACTGCGCAAAGCGGTATTACTTCTTTTAAATTGGGCGGGGCGACAGGATTTGAACCTAAGACCGAATATCTACCGTTGCCCAGTAGAACAAAAAATAATCCACTCTTTATTCGAATATTTTTATGATTCATGAGAACCAAATGTACATGTGACGTTCCAATTGTATTAAATTATCCCTTTATCTTTTAACCATTTTGTTAATTGCTCGTTTATACTGGTATTAATATCATCACGGTCAAAACTCTTATATAGTTTTCCAGCTAGGTCTGTATGTAGACTTCTCAAGGTACTATCTTTAAGTAAACAAATTGGTTTATTTAAGGCCATCATATAGCCTACTTCCAGGGAGACATTAGGATTAAAATCATCGTCTTGTATTCTTTCGAAAACCGCAATACCCAAACCACATCCGTGCATATAAGTTTTTATATTTAGAAAAAGGTCATCATGATATTCTTTATCATCAGCACGGACTCCAATTATTTCGTGCAACTTCAAATTATCTTTAATTGTATTTAGGATCATATTATGGTCCCTTGTCTTTCCGAATTGCATTATTATAAAGGCTACTTTTGATGAATTTGGATAATCTTTTTTAAAGCACGCCATACTTTCCCCTATTTCATTGGGGACATCAGTATATATACCTGAATTAAAAGTAACCTCATATTGACCATGTTGACCACCAACACTGCTGGGTAGAAGATCGTAAAAAACTGGTATTTTGCTAATGTGAGTTAACTTTGATGTATTTGTTCCAATCTCCTGTGCAAAAACATCATCTCTCTTTTCTTCTAATCTTCGAATTAATCCCTCAAGAAATATAATAGCTTGAGGAATACCTTGCTCAAATTTAATTTGTCGGCTTGACTCTGAATCTCCAATTATGTGTGGGCCATTCCAAATTTGATAATATTGGTTATTTCTATATTCGGGCGAATTAGGCCCAAATATTTCGAGGATTGTATTACTTATATCCGCTTCAGCGTTATCTACTCTTTGGTCGTCTACTCTTACGCTTTCGTCTTTTAGCAATTTTACTTGTTCTATTCTTCTACTCAGTTTTCTTATTCCTAATTCAATTTCACCAACATCGAATTGTTTTACTTCAACTTCCGGCTGCCTAATTTTACGATTACCAGCCACAATAGACACCTCAATTCTAATGGTTTTGTTCAGCTATTTATTCCGGGAATATTAACTATTTATTATTATTCGACTGTAATACATCAAAGGTAAATATGGTATGTTAACCAGAGTTGCCATTTGAAATAAATAACATTCCTCTTATCTTAATTTCCCATCTTTGCCAACTAATATTTACTACTTCGATATGGAAGGACGTTTCCCTTTTTATTACTGCTGCAGGTTTGTTATTTGCAGTAATATTAATCAGAAATAGATTAGGGAAATAGGAGTAGTTCTTTTCTGGTAAACTATAATCTAGCTAATGATTGACAGGTGAATTGAATGAATAAGGAAATTGAACTTGTTGCCACGGCCGGTTTTGGCCTGGAGGCTATCGTAGCCCGGGAGGTCAAACGCCTGGGTTATGATGATGTCACTGTAGAAAACGGCAAGGTAACCTTTAAGGCTGACCTGGCCGCTATCCCGCGGTTAAACCTCTGGTTAAGGTGTGCGGACCGCTTGCTTGTAAAGCTAGGTGAATTTGAGGCGCGTTCCTTTGAAGAATTATTTCAGGGTACTCGCGCTTTACCCTGGGCTAATTGGATACCACGGGACGCAAACTTTCCGGTTGAGGGTAAATCAGTGAAATCACAGCTTTTCAGCGTATCCGATTGTCAGGCTATTGTTAAAAAGGCCATAGTAGAAAAAATGAAGGAGCAATACCATTTACAATGGTTCCCTGAAACTGGTCCGCGTTACACTATAGAAGTAGCCTTACTAAAGGATATAGCCACCCTTACTATTGATACCAGCGGTGCTGGTCTGCACAAACGAGGATATCGAAAATTAAGTGCTCCGGCGCCTTTAAAAGAAACCCTGGCGGCAGCCTTGATAGATCTTAGCTTTTGGGATAGTGAGCGGATTCTCATAGACCCGTTTTGCGGTTCAGGTACTATTCCTATTGAGGCTGCTATGATAGGGCTTAATATAGCTCCAGGTTTAAATCGCCAATTTGCTGCGGAAAAGTGGCCTATTATTCCCACCAGGCTGTGGTCAACAGCACGAGATGAAGCTCATAAATTGATTAAAAGAGGTCAAAAACTACGCATTCGCGGTACTGATATTGACAAAGAGGTCTTAAGCTTGGCCCGTTATCATGCCCGTCAGGCTGGAGTTGCCGAGCATATACATTTTCAGCAGGCATCTATTTCCAATCTACGCAGTAGCGATAAATACGGCTGCATTATTTGTAATCCTCCTTATGGGGAACGACTTGAGGATAAGGTTAGCGTAGAGAAATTGTACCGGGAAATGGGCGAAGTGTTAAAAGCTTTGGATAGCTGGTCTATTTATGTACTTACTGCCCACCAAAAATTTGAAAGTCTATATGGACGTCCGGCTGACCGGCGACGTAAACTGTATAATGGCCGAATTCAATGCAACTATTATCAATTCTACGGTCCCCGTCCCCCGCAAAGAAAGTAGCCATGAGCTTCACGGAAGTGTGAGCTCTGTTAATGCTACTAATTGCGGTAAAACATAACTAAAATATTATCCTTTTCACCCTAATCTCCTCAATCGCCCTTTACCCGCCACGGAAAGGGAACCGGGGCATACATTTAACCAGTAGTTTTCATCAAATTTTCCCCTTGGCCTTCCTGACAAAGCTAATTGTTATCACACAATTCTGTCTACCCCTTCATCCCCCCGGGAGGTTTTAACTCTCTTTATTTTTTGACTTGCAATACCATAAGGAATTTTACCATCGGTTGCTATTAGAATTGAATTCGATAAACATTTTTACGTAATGTATCCTATCATACTATTTCGGGTATATTTTAAGAAAATAGGTGTATATTTTTATCAAAATACTTTAAATCTAAGAAGATTGGTGGTAAACTATGGTAAAGAAAGAGCAGCCTGAGAGAAATGGTAATTGTGATGGCAACATAGTTAAAGATGCCATCAGGAGGGGTGAGATTATGGCTGTATCAGTTAAAACTATGCCAACCATTAAGGGGGAAGCGGCTAAAAGGCTTATTGAGAAGTTAGAAAACCCGGTTAATCAAGCGCCTGTATTGGATAAGTGCAAGAAATTAAAAGAGACTTTTAAAGAAAAATAAAGTGTCTATGTACTGCAGGAATGAAAATGACAGAACTATATGTGAAATTGAGACGCAGCAAAAGATAATAATCAGGGATATTTGTTCTGATGATATCGATAGGTTGCGTCTTTTTAGTTGCGGTAACGAGTCTATGAATAACTACATACATCGGGAAGCTCTTTTAAATCATGTTCTTGGCGAAGGGATCACTCGCGTAGTACTCGACGAAAACGGAAAGGACATTATAGCTTATTTTACGCTTAAATGTACTTCAATCAAATTTGAAGATCCCGAAATGGGCGATGAGGAACGGGAAATTCCGTGTGTTGAGATTTCGAGATTAGCGGTATGTCTTAGTTGGCAAAATGGTACAAATGGATTCCACCTAGGAACTAGTTTGGTTGGTTATATTATCTCTACCATAAAGGAAGAAATTGCCTCCAGGGTTGGATGTAGGTGGATCACTATTCATGCAGTTCAGGAAAGAATTAAGTGGTATCGCGAACAGTTTAATTTTGATTATATTATCGATGATACCCCTGATGAATTTGGGACAGTATCAATGTTCCTGGACATTAGCAATTTGGAAGCATACCGAAAAATCTGTGGTCAGCTCGAGAGTATAAAATAACTTGCTTTTTACTGTATAATGTTGGTAAAAAGGGGGTGGGGGTTTGAGTAATATTGACGAAGATATATTGTTTTCCCTTTTAGGAACAATCGTTGATAAACTTGAGTCAATAGAATCTGAATTAAGTAATATAACCTCAGAATCAAGCGGCGTAAATTCAAATACATGGAATGTAGATTCAAAGTTAGATGATATAGTCCGAAAATTAAATCAGTTAATAGATAAGTAAATAGAGCCTAGGGGCTCTTTTTTATGCCCGAAGTGAGGTAACAACCCCATGCAAGAATATAGAGCATTAATTTAACAAGGACAAGGCATTAAAACAATGTTTTTGCATGATTGCAGTAAGGTTGCAGTAAAACGGTAAAAACCATAATAAGCACAGAAAAGCAAAAACCGCGGGAAACCCGCGCGGTTACTTACTTTATACATGGTCGGGGCGACAGGATTTGAACCTGCGACCTTCTGATCCCAAATCAGACGCGCTCCCAAACTGCGCCACGCCCCGAACTTCTTTATAATAGCATCTCTAGCTTAAAACTGTCAATTATTACGGCGGGGGTAATAGCTTTAGGTTATAATAGAAAAAAGACAAGATGGGACAGGAGCTGTGACCCATAAACATTACAAGGAGGGACTAGAATGGATGAAATAAACCTGAAGCCGGTGGCCTATGTTATTTCCCCGGTGGAAGAACCGGATGAGATGCCATTGGGGGGAAAGGATGCAATAATTGAATTTCTACCGGAATATGTGGAAGCCTTGCAAGGATTGGAGGAGAACTCTCATATATGGGTCTTATCATGGTTTCATAAGTCACCACGGGACATTTTGAAAATCAGACCGGGCAAGGTTAATCCGGATTTACCCGAATACGGGGTTTTTGCTTTGCGTTCATTTACTCGTCCCAATCCCATTGGCTTAAGTCTGGTAAGACTGGAGCGAGTGGAGGGTAATCGGGTACATGTACGTGGCTTAGATGCGATTGGCGGTACCCCGGTGCTGGATATCAAACCCTATTTTGAAAATGATACTATTTTCTCACCTCTCACCCCCTATATAAAAGGAAAAAGTCGGGAGATGCGCCAGGGTATGATAAAAAAGCATGCCTTTATCCATCACGGGGAGGAATGTATAGATATGCTGGTAGGAGTGAGGATGGCAGCTATTGCTGAGGACCGCTTCGGACATCTGAATTCTTCCGACCTTATGGTAAATGTGCAGGGTTCACCTTGTTTGGCTGATACCGTTCAGGGAGTAAGCCGTGCCCGTCTGGCTAATCCCTCTCGTTTTACATATATAAATGTAGAGAACAGCAGTGAAACTATCTGGACAAAAAATGGGCAGAGCCTTACTATCCGCCTGAAAGGTGCGTTTAATCACGATGAACTTGAAAAACTGGCGGACGAAGACCTTTTCGATATTTTCTAATGCTGCAGGGATGCTAAATTACTAATCTGTCTCAGGTTTTTATAAGACAAAATTAAATAAGGACTAGTTTTGTTCCCCGGATAAGCCGGGGCTTTTTTTGCTTTATGAAAAGATTCCTTTATAACTCCTTTCGTACTTTATATACAAACACCTGCTTCAAAAACCGGATCCATTTCTGCAAAAACAATTATAATCGTAATAAGAATGGCATATATATTACGTATGTGATAATATAATGACAATATGGTATATATTCTCATATCAGGAGGTGAATTGGAATACCAGGCTGGTGTTTATTACTGAAATGAGTGGGAAGGGGAGTACTTTGGAATGTTTGATTTTTTAATGACCCCGGAACAGTTAAAACTTCGTGATGAGGTTCGGGAGTTGGCTCGCTGGGTACCGCGCGAATATATACTGGACATGGATGCAGATAAAATTAAGTATCCGAAAGAATTTATGCAAGAATGCGGACGGCGTAATCTAATAGGTATTCGGGTTCCGGTTGAGTATGGTGGACGTGGTGGTCAATGGGTAGATGATATTATTGCGGCTGAAGAAATTTGTGTAAATGGCTACATATTCGGTTGTACCTGGGGTGTGACGGGCGATGTGGTGGCCGAGGCTCTGGTACATTACGGCACCGAGGAACAGAAGCAAAAATACCTGGTACCTATTTGTAAAGGTGAAAAGTTTGCCGCCGAATGTCTGACCGAACCGCGGGGTGGGTCGGATTTTTTTGGTTCTACTACTATTGCTCGCAGGGACGGTAGTGATTTTATTCTAAATGGCCAGAAGCGTTTTATCGTTGGTGGCGAGGGGGCTGACTTCTTCCTGGTTTACGCGAAAACAGACCTGGAAGCACCCTCCAGTAAATCCATGACCTGTTTTCTGGTGGAAAGAGAAATGGGAGTTAAGACTGAGTATCTTTATGGCTTAATGGGCTGCCGGGGTGGCGGGACGGCCCGGGTAGTATTTGATAATGTACGGGTGCCGGCAGAAAATGTTGTCGGCGAAGTAAACGGTGCCGCTCCGGTGTTTTATCAGATGATGATCCCGGAGAGATTGGGTACGGCAGCTATGACTATAGGTGCTGCCCGTCCAGCCTTAGAAATTGCCACTGATTACAGTGTCAAACGTAAGGCCTTTGGTACGGAGATAAGGAATTTCCAGGCGGTAAGTTTTAAAATTGCCGATGCGATGATGAAACTGGATGCCTGTCGCAGCTTAATGTACACTACCTCGCGGGCAGTTGATTCCGGTACGGTATCAGCCGGCCGCTGTCGCCGCATGGTGTCCGAAGGCAAGAAATTTGTTACCGAACAGTGCTGGGATGTAGCCAACTTGTGTATGCAGGTTATGGGTGGAATTGGTTACACCGATGTTTATCCCCTGGAGAAAATATTGCGTGATTTACGCCTGTCTATGATTTGGGTGGGTACCAATGAAATTATGAGCTTAATCAGCCAGCATGAGTGGTACAAAGAGAGAGCGGCTGAACTTAAGGGCCATAATAAGCGTGATAGTGAGCTGGATGCGTTAAATGCTTTTGTTGAAGGGGAGAAGGTATATCAATAAGAATTGAAGGGGGAGAAGGTTTTGAGTTTGGAATTACGCTGGAAAGAAATGTATTGCCAGAAACTTATGGCACCTGAAGAAGCAGTTAAAAAGATACCAGACGGGGTATTTATGGCCTCATCATTAACTAATGGGCAGCCTCCGGCACTTCTAAATGCTCTGGCTCACCGTATGGCCAGCGGAGAATTAAAAGGGGTTACCTATATGTGTTCTTTGGCAGTAAGACCGACGGAATTACATAAACCAGATGTAATAGAGCAGATAAATAAATATAATACTCTGGATGCTATGTATGGTGGACCTTTTGAACGCTATTTTATTGATCAGGGCCTCTACTCCTATATTCCTCACCGCCTATTTGACGGACCGATGATGACAGCTCGTGTAGGTTTGGGTGCGGCGGTTATTACAGTATCCCCTATGGACCGGCACGGCTTTTTTAGTATGGGAACTAATCCCGATTATCTGTATGGTTTTATTCGCCGTAATCCTGGTTGTGTAATCCTGGCAGAAGTAAATGAACATATGCCACGCACTTATGGCAACAACTATTTTCACATTTCCGAGCTTACTGCCGTGGTGGAAAATAATATTCCTCTGGTAGCACTTCCGGATATTCCTATTAGCGAAAAAGACGAACTAATAGGGCAGTATATTGCTGAAAGGGTTCCTGATGGCGCTTGCCTGCAGTTGGGTATCGGTACCATCCCTAATGCGGTAGCTAAACACCTGCGTAACAAAAAAGACCTGGGCATCCATTCGGAAATGCTTTGCGATACCATGATTGATCTTTATGAGCATGGTGTGATTACTGGTACTCGTAAACAATTTCTTCCTCGTAAGTGGATAGCGTGTTTCGCCTTTGGTTCACAACGTCTCTATGATTTTATGGCCGAAAATCCTATGGTGGAAATGCATGATTCCGAGTTTGTCAATGATCCCTATAATATTGGCTTAAATGATAATGTGGTTTCTATTAACTCTACATTGGAAGTTGATTTAACCGGGCAATGTGCATCAGAAGCTATTGGCACCAGACAGTATTCAGGAGCAGGCGGGCAGATGGACTTTATTGAAGGGGCATGGCGCTCCCGCGGAGGGCAGGCTTTCCTGGCGCTATATTCTACCTATACTGATTCCAAGGGTGAAATGCATTCTCGTATTGTCCCTACTCTGGCTCTTGGTTCCATGGTAACCACCACTCGCAATGATGTCCAATATGTAGTTACCGAGTTTGGAGTAGCCCGGCTTAAAGGTTTTGATTTACGCCGCAGGGTAAAAGAACTGATTAGTATCGCCCATCCCGATTTTCGGGACTGGTTGAAATCAGAGGCTCAGCGATTAAAGTATATTTAGTTGAATTGGTATTCGGCTTATGAGATGTGATTGGTTGATGTACTAAAATATTTAGTCGTAACCTATAGGGGGAAGCCTTGCT
>DIRQ01000081.1 GCA_002424365.1 Syntrophomonas sp. UBA5432
TGGAAAACATCATTCACTATAATTGTGTTGATCGCTGGACGGACCTAATGCCGGGATATGATTTTGCAGAATCAGGTGCGATATTAGGTATGGGCGAGGAACAATATAAAGGGTTAGAGAAGGTGGAGCATACATTTGGGGATGAACAAATTTTTGATTTAGGCCATACCCGGGTACAGGCATTGCATACTCCAGGTCATTCTCCCGGACATTGTGTTTTCTGGTTCCCAGAGGAGGAGTTGGTGTTTTCCGGGGACATCTGCCTGACTAAAGCAGGTCCCTGGTATGGGGAAGTATTTGCTAACCCGGGTGATATGTTAAGCTCTATCGAGCGAGTGATTGGACTCAAACCCAAACAAATAGTGTCCTGTCACACCAACCAGGTTTATGATGATGCTATACCCAGGTTAACTGAGTTTAAGAGCCGTATATATAAACGAGAGGAAAGGATATATAAATATTTGACCTCCCGGGTTGCAGGTCTGGATGAAATTGCCGACCAGAATCTGATTTACATACAGCATCCCACCCCGTTTGTTCTTTTCTGGGAAAAATTAATGGTACTAAAACACCTGGAACGACTTATCCAGCAAGATCGGGTAGAAGAAGTAGAACCAGGTCTATATCAGGCTAGATAACAATCATTCATTTCAGGAGAGTGATACTTGGTGGCCAATACTAATGAGAAAATGAAAATCGTATGCCTGGGTGATAGTATTACTTATGGTTTTCCCTTTGGTCCGCGGGTATCCTGGGTAGCCATGTTAGACCAGGCACTGGATGCAGAAGTAATAAACCAGGGTATAAATGGCAACACCACCACTGATATGCTCAGACGCTTTGAACGCTCGGTTTTAAGATATAATCCCACCCATGTTATTATTATGGGAGGAATAAATGATGTAATATGTGGAGAATCATTTGACCGTATTAGTTGGAACCTGCGAGAGATGATAGAAAAGGCACAAGAAGCAGGTATTGAGGTAATATTAGGTTTACCAACCGCTGTGGACGAACTCTACTGGGAAAAGCTAATCATAAGAATACGTCAGTGGATGCTGGATTATGCCGCCGAACATGGGCTTAAGATAATAAATTTTGCTGCTGCCTTTTATGATAAAAATGGCAAGGTTCGCAGCGACCTGCTGCTAGCCGATGGCGGTCACCCCGACACCACCGGTTACCGGGCCATGTTCGAACAAATTGATTTGAGTATATTTAAATAAAATAGATTTATTTAGGGTTAAATTTGTTCCTTACAGGGTTACACATGGTCCGTGTTATTTGTCTAACTAGCCAATTATACCACTGAAGGTACCTCTTCGGGTTTTAGAGGAAGTACTTCTAGAATGGATAAGTTTTCCTCTCCGGAATGGTAAACCTTGATCCGTGCCGTCTCCAGGTTTTTGGCATCACTGTAGCGGGCAACAATGGCAGCTGCGTAGTTTAACAGCTCTGAATTAAAATTATTACTATAACGAAGTAAGCCCAAGGGTCCGGGACGATCGGCGACCTTTATCAGCCAATCTTGGGGCCAAGCTTGCTCCTCCAGCTTTCGATTTTCCGACTGATTCCTGCCTACCACCAACAACTTATCGGTATCTAAAATAAAATGACGCCCCACTTTCAATATTTCCATTTCATCCTGCCCGGGTAGTTCATTTCTTTCTAGCAACTTTTTTAAACGGCGAGCAAAATTCTGTTCTGTTAATAGACATCCTCCCGCCGGGGAAGGGTAGTCCTTGATACTAAATTTATCCGCCAGCTCCATCTGCCGGGTACGTCCGCGTCCGCTAATATCCAACAAACCTTCACGTTCTATCCACCCACGTATCTCTGGTTCAGTAGAGGGTAACAATTTACCCGATAGAGGTCTGACAATAAATCCTCGATAACCGGATAATTTATCTACAGCATTAAGGGCTGATTTATTCTGACTCATTGGTCTTTGCCCTACCACTTCTCCGGTAACCAGAAAAGAAGCATCTACCTGGCTCATATAATCGCCCGCTTTTTTTAACATAAAACCGTGGCAGTCAATGCAAGGGTTAAGGTTTTTACCATAACCGTAGACTGGATTATTAAGAACGCCAGGTATGTACTCATCGCTAATATCAATAGTGTGCAGTTCTATACCCAAATCTTTAGCCGCCTGAATAGTTCGTTCACTGGCTCCAAAAAACGGGGTAACAAAATTTATCCCCAAAACGTCAATGTTTTGCTTCTTAATCAACGCCACTGCCAGTTGGGAGTCAAGACCCCCGGAAAAAAGACTAATCGCTCTCAATCCTGGCACTCTCCCTTTTCCACATATTCATCTTCATCCATTACTTTGATGCCGTTTTCTTTTAAAAGTGCAGCCGTAACTCCGTCAGCCTGGCGCAGTTTGAAACTAAAACTGCCATCATATATATACCCACTTCCGCACGAAGGGCTGCGGCTCTTCAAAATAGCGGTATCTACACCTGCCATCTGCGCGATTTTTAGCGTTTCATAGGCCCCTTTAATATAGTTATCAGTAACATCATCACCATCTTTGTTCAGCACCTTGCTATTACCTGCCAATACATCTTGACCAGACCCCGCTTTTATTTCTGCAGGCAACCGGGGAGTAGTTAACCCACCCAACTGCTCTGGACATACAGGAATTACATCGTCTTCCTGCAGTAATTCCACGAAATTTAGGTTAAGGTTATTTTTACCGTTATATTTGCAATTAACCCCGCATAAACAAGCGCTGACTAACTTCATCCACTTTCATTCCTTTTTTATCCTGTTTTACACTCAGTGTCAACCAAAAAACTTGGTACTATCCTTTAGAAAAGGTAATGTTTAAGATTTTACCAAAATAACAATAACAACTAAAAGTATTAGCAAAGGTTTGGTACTTTACATATGATATGATACAAAACATTAACGATGGAGACAAATAAATGCATGATTTTATGATGGTAGATATAAAATCAGAACCTAAGCTGGATGAAAGCACAATAATGTTAAGCGCCGATCTTACCAGCCATATTATCTATAATCATAAACGACTGATAAAACTAAATGTCGGCAAAACCCAAAAAACTCTAAGAACCAAAACTAGCAGTTTCCGTTTAAGCCAAAATACCATCCATATGAATCCATCTTTAATGAAAAAGATTTTTCTGGAAGAAGATCGGAAATATGGTGTTAACTTTAACCAGAATGAAATTTATATCGGACCGGTAATAGGCATTGTTGCCCTAAAACTAGATAGTAAAAAACGGCCATATGGAAATCAAACTACTTTCTTTCAGGAAATTATAGCTGGTAGTAGAAAATTAGGGCAGATATGTTTTGCCTTTTATTTTTCGGATATAGACTGGAAAAAGAGAATAATTTATGGATACTACCATAATAACAGTGGGTGGCACCGAGGAAAATTTCCGCTTCCTGATGTCGTTTATCCCCGCAGCAAATTTTATGTTTCCCATAAGGCAGATAGCCGGTACCGACTAAAACAGGCGGGAATAAAGATTCTTAACCCTCAAATGGTAGGAAAGTGGGAAGCATATCGTGTATTTAAGCGCAATCCAGATATGCTGCCGTACTTACCAGAAACCAGATTCATTAACAGCTTTCGTAAGGTCGAAATAATGGCTAAAAAATACCATGCCATTTATCTTAAACCGGTTAACGGAACCAAGGGAAAGAATATTATCCGGGTAACTAAAAATCGAAAATCACCGGGTTACAGCTACCAGTTTCATTTAAACGGTGGTTTATGTAGAGGAAATGCTAACGATTTACTGCAACTGCGGAAAAAGTTGCGCCCGGTTATGACTGGCAAGAGCTACCTGGTTCAAAAAGAAATAAATCTATTGTGTTACGAGGGGGGAATAGTTGATATCCGGGTTATGGTACAAAAGAACCATAATGGAAAATGGGAGGCTACCGGCATGGCTTGTCGGGTAGGAAAACCTGGCGCCATAATTAGTAATATAAGTGGTGGTGGTAGCGGTATGAGAGTAGAAATAGTTTTAGAGTCTTTTTTTGGTAAAAAACAAGTAGATCAGATAATTGAGACAATTATTTTGGTTGCTATCACTGCTGTTAAAAGCGTAGAAGACTACCTGGGTAACTGTGGGGAAGCGGGTGTAGACATAGGAGTAGATAAGTTTGGAAAGGTGTGGTTTATCGAAGCCAACTTGCGTCCAGCCCGACGTGTATTTTCATTAATTGGTGAAACTCAGACTCGCCAGAAATCTATAGAAACTCCACTATTATATGCCAGGTACCTGGCAGGATTCTAAGTAAAAGGAGAGGTACAAATTTAATGAAAACTACAGGGAGTATCTCCATGTCACGCAACCTGGTTAATAAACTAGGAATAGATGTACAATCATCCATAATAATCCGGGTAGGGAGCTTGAAGATTAAAAGCAAACTTATCGTACATGATAATAACAAAAAAGGCTATGCGCTTTCACCGGAACTAGTTCAAGCTCTGCATATTAAAAAAAGAAAAGGCATGAAAATACGTTATCAGGCGGAGGATAAAATGCTCCACCTGGGACCTACTATTGGAATACTGGCTACTCTAATTCCTGGTTCTAATCGAGAAGTAATGGACCCACGCAGCCTACAGGCAGAGCTAATCTACTTGAGTATTATCGGTAATACTTTTCCCGGGCAGATCTATCTCTTGACTCCCGGTGGTATAAATTGGGCTAACCAGACTTGTAGAGGTTATGTATACCATCAGTTATCCCAGTATCGGGGGCGATGGGAATCTTCTATTTTCCCGCTTCCGGATGTAGTTTACGACCGCATTCATAGTAGATCGGCAGAAGCCCGCAGTAATGTGCAATACGCTAAAAACCGGTTAATGAAACTGCCTTATTTAAAATACTTTAATCCCCATTACCTAAATAAATGGAACGTTCACCAAGTACTTTTAACTAATCCCATGTTGACGGATTACCTGCCTGAAACTTTCGAGTTAGATAATAATAATCTGCAGGAATTGCTAAAAAAATACCGGGTATTATTCATGAAACCAAGCAATGGCAGCCTGGGTAAAGGGATAATTAAAGTCAGTGCCAGCAAGGGGAAATTAAACTATATTGCCTACAAAAGCAGGCGTATTCGCAACCAGGCCAGCAATCCGGCAGAACTGATAAGAAAAACTAAAAAGCTGAGGGATGATAGACATTATATCATACAACAGGGACTGGACCTGGCCAAATATAAAGGTTCTCCTTTTGATCTGCGCATTATCTACCAAAAAAATGGCCAGGGAGAATGGATGATTAGTAAAAAGTTTTGCCGTATAGCTCCTCACGGTAGCAGTATTTCAAATTTAAGTAGTGGAGGACGGGTAGAAAAAAGTTCTAAAGTCCTGCGATATCTGTTTAAAAAAGACTCCCTTATTAAATCAAAAAATGAAGAGATACGGCAGTTATGTAAAATGGTAGCCATTACCCTGGAGAATGCTAGTAATAATACATTTGGAGAACTAGGTATGGATATAGGAATTGACCGGCAAGGACGTTTATGCTTAATAGAAGTAAACTCCAAACCCAGAAAGACTACAGAAACCGTGTTTTCTATGAAGATAGTAAAAAACACCTTTAAGAGGCCATTGGCATATGCTACTTACCTGGCTGGTTTTAAAGTCAAATAAGAAGCCACCGGGTAATTACATAAAACTACATACGTCTATAGGAGGGCAGAATTGATACTGCCCTCCTATTAATATAGTATAATAACCATAGATGAAGGAAATTGTTCCTCAATGCAGAATAGAACTAAGTAAAAATGGTTATAGGTGGGTTATCCCACCTTATTAGTTGGGGTAGGTTTTGATAGCATGGTCTAATAGACCATGCTATGAGTAGAGGAGGGTTAATTACGTGCGGCCAATTAAACACATAGGCATATTAACTGGGGGGGGAGACTGTCCAGGATTAAATTCAGTTATAAGAGCAATTACTAAAACGGCTGTACTAAAGTATGGCGTAGAAGTTATTGGATTTATGGATGGCTTTCGCGGCCTGGTGGAAAATAATTATATACAATTAGATCTGCGCCGGGTATCAGGTATTGGCCATACCGGCGGAACTATTTTGGGAACTAGTAATAGGGATAATCCTTTTAACTTTATGACCATGATTCGAGGCGAACTGCAAGCTACCGACCAATCAGACCGGGCCGTAAGCAATATTAAACATCTGGATTTAGATGGTTTAATTATAATTGGCGGAGACGGAAGTCTTAATATAGCTTATAAGTTCTTTAATGAAAAAGGAATTAATGTAGTAGGCGTGCCCAAGACTATTGACAATGATTTATCAGCCACTGATATAACCTTTGGCTTCATTACCGCAGTAAATACAGCATCAGATGCACTGGACAAGCTGCATACTACGGCTGAATCTCACCACCGGGTTATGATATTGGAGGTAATGGGAAGGTACGCGGGATGGATTGCACTATATGCAGGGATGTCCGGTAGTGCCGATGTTATACTAATACCGGAAATACCGTACAGCCTTGACGCCATAGTGTCTAAAATAGCACAGCGGTTTCGCCAGGGGAAAAAGTTTAGTATTATCGTGGTAGCAGAAGGTGCTCATCCGGACGGTGGGGAAATGGTAGTGCAAAGCCTGGTGCCAACCAGCCATGACCCTGTAAGACTGGGGGGCATAGGACAAAAAGTGGCGGAGGAGGTTTCAAGTCGACTTACTGATATAGAAACCCGGGTTACGGTACTGGGGCACCTGCAAAGAGGCGGTGGACCTACTCCTTATGACCGAATTCTAGCCACTCGCTATGGGGTAGCGGCAGTGGAAGCCTTTATGGAAGGTAAATACGGCTCTATGGTTAGTCTCCAGGGCAATAAGATAATTACAGTAGATTTACAAGAAGCTATCAAAGAGATTCGAAAGGTTCCAGTTGAAAGTAAATTAATTGATGCGGCACGCGCAATTGGAATTACTTTTGGGGATTACTAATGTAAGAACGCTTGGATATCAGCCATGATATTAGGAAGGGGCCAACTATGGTAGAAAAAGTTGCAGTTCTTGGTGCTGGCCAAATGGGAGCAGGTATAGCCCAGGTAGCCGCTCAAGCGGGCTATTCAGTTATTTTACGAGACTTACAAATGAGCCTAGTTAAAGACGGATTACAGGCCATCGAAAATAACCTCGATAAAATAGTAGACCGTAAGCAAATAGACAAAGAAAATAAAGATGAAATTATTAACCGGATCCACGGTACTACTGATTTATCTGAGCTTAAGCAAGCTGATCTGGTTATAGAAGCAGTAGTTGAAAACATGGCAGTTAAAAAACAGATTTTCGCTGAACTGGATAATATATGTCCTGCTCATACGGTTCTGGCTACCAATACATCATCCTTATCTATTTCCGAAATTGCTGCATCTACCAGAAGGCAGAAGCAAATTCTGGGAATGCACTTTTTTAATCCGGTGGTTGATAGCCGCCTGGTGGAACTGGTAAGAGGTCTGGAAACATCAGAAGATACTGTAGCTACTGCCTCCAAATTTATTAATACCATTCGCAAGGATTACATTGTAATCAAACGGGAAAGCCCAGGTTATATTGTAAATCGTATTCTTATACCATATATTAATGAAGCAATATTTATTTACGGGGATGGAATAGCTACCAGGGATGAAATCGACCTGGCTATGAAAATGGGTGCAGGTATGAAAGAAGGACCACTTGAATTGGCAGATAGTATAGGGTTGGATACTATTTATTTTGCTCTGGAGGTCTTTTTCAATGAATTTAGAGATAGCAAATACCGCTCTCATACTCTATTTTCAACTATGATTAGGGCAGGATACTATGGGAAAAAAAGCGGTCGTGGTTTTTATGAGTACTAAACAGGATTAAAAATAAAACTGAGCAAACTATAAACATTTAAGGGGTGAAGGTAATGGTTAAAAAGACTCCGGGGATTGTTTTCGGCATACTAATGGGTTTGTTAGTGTTTGGTTTCTCGTTCTGGGGAATAGGGTACTCACTTGGTCCAGAAGACGCTACCCTAAAACTATTACTCTATATACCAGCATACCTTTTTCTATTTATATATGTATTTTTACTTTTTAGCGCCTTTAATTTAAATTACCGAGTTGAAGATAACGGCCTGGTGATAACCTGGGGGTTAAGCAAGATACATATTGGCTGGCAGGAGATAGAGAATATTATTAAGGTCAATGGTAAAAGCAACCTCTATTCCTTATTTGGCATGAGCTGGCCGGGATATATGATAGGACTATATGCTGCCAAAGGATTGGGTACCGTTAGAATGTACGCTACTAATCCCTGGAATGGTTTTATTTACATTAAAACCAGCAAAGGTTTTTTTGGAATTACCCCGATAGAAGAAGCATCCCCAAATCTACTACAGTCAATAGCGGAGAAATCACAAAAAGCAATTGAACATATTAATATGGATGCTATGGACCCTGAAATCAAGGGAGAAAGCATTCAGGATGACAATTTTTATCACATTCTGTTTCGCTTAAACATAATATTCCTAGCTGTTTTTGCTCTTTACCTGGCAATTTTTTACCCGGGGTCAGGAGCACCTCCTTTTACGGTACTACTTCTAGTCCTAGCCATGGCCTTGTTTTTCTTTAATATCGGTAATGCCGGGAGGTTATTCCAGTTTAGTAGTACCGGGGGGTATATATTACAGGTTATTGGCCTGGCAGTCACCGGATTATTCATCATATTGGCATTATCAGAAATAACCCTGAAATGATCTTGGTTAACAATATAAATTATTATGTAAACCTTTTGGCCGGGGACTTTAATCTGGAAGACGTAATATTAATCGATATATATAATGAAGGGACAAGGATAAAAATGCAACTTGGGATAATAGGTTTACCCCTGGTTGGTAAAACCACCGTTTTTGAATTACTTACCCAAAGCAGTGATAAAAGCCATAATAATGCCCGCGCCAACCTGGGAATGGCCCGCATTCCAGACAACCGTATAGATTTTCTATCCAATTTATATAAGCCTAAAAAAACTACTTATGCCCAGCTAGAAGTCATAGATATCCCGGGGTTAGTACCAGGAGCCGAAAAAACGGCCAGTGTTTTTCTTGACTCTGTGCGTCGTGCTGATGCACTATTACATGTAGTTAGGGTATTCGAGAATGATGCTGTCCCAACACTGAATAATGAGATTAACCCGGTTAAAGATATTGAAAATATAAATTATGAATTATTACTGGCAGATTTAGATTTAATTGAGAAAAGAATTGATCGAATTAATACTAATAAGAAAAAAAATAACTTCTTAAGCGAACTTACACTCCTGGAGCGGTTAAAAGAGGCCCTGGAAAACGAGACTCCACTGGCAGCAGTAGAGCTAACTTCCGAAGAGCAGGAGATATTAACTGCCTACCAATTTCTAACCACCAAACCTATACTGATTTGTCTTAACATCTCTGAAGATGACCTTATTGGTAAAGCCTATCAGCAAAGGGAACAGGTATTGGAATTTGCTATCCAGCGAAACTTACCGGTAGTTGAGATATCTGCTGGTATCGAAAGGGAATTAGCCGAACTCGAAGGCGAAGAAAAAGCAATCTTTATGCAGGAACTGGGCATAGAAGAATCAGGTATGGTGAAAATTTCGCAAAGTATGTACCATCGCCTGGGACTGGCATCATTTTTTACTGTAGGCGAGGACGAAGTTAAAGCTTGGACTATCGAGGAAGGTACCGTTGCCCGAAAAGCTGCCGGAAAAATTCATTCCGATATTGAAAGAGGATTTATTCGGGCAGAAGTAGTTGAGTATGAAGACTTGAAAAACTTAGGCAGTATGAATGCAGTCAAGGAGAAAGGATTATTCCGTTTAGAGGGCAAAGAATATCTAGTTAAAGACGGTGACATTGTTCATTTTCGTTTTAATGTATAAAGTTATCTATAAGGAAATATTTTAGACGCTAAATAATCCTAATCTTATATACCCTTAATAAGCAGCAATACCGGCTATGGGCCGGTATTTTTGTTTTAAATTAGAAATGTTAGCCTGACACTCACTGTTAGTATTAGTCATATTATGCATTAACAAAGACTAAAGGGGTGGTCAGGCTGAATCCTATTCCAGGGCCGTCAGGTCGTTTGCTTAGCAGTACTCTACCTAATCAGCGTGAGAAGAAAACCCCCTCTCCGGTAACGGTAGGTGTATTAACTACTGCAAATAAAAAAGGGCTTCCCGGTGGAGAAAAACAACGATTATTAAAGGAAATGGTTGATTACGGTAAGAAACAGAATATCTTTATCTTTTTCTTTTTTGCCCAGGGGGTTAACTGGCGAAAAAGAAGAATAACGGGATATGTTTGGACTGGAAAACAATGGCGAAAGGGGCTATTTTTATTTCCTGATATTATCTACAATCGTATTCGTTTCAGAAATATAGAGTCTCAAGCTCGAGTTAAACAACTGTTACGGCAATTTGAACGCGACCCATCAATCTATCTGTTTAATTCTCGTTTCCTTAACAAATGGGAAGTATACAAAGCCCTGCGGATTAAAAAAAGTACAGCTAAATGGTTACCTGAAACTGTCCGCTTCAACCATAAATCCCTAACCACTATGGTTAAAAAATACCCGGCAGTATTTTTAAAATACAGCTACGGTAGCTTGGGTAAGGGCATTATCAAGGTTAAACGCCTATCAGATAATCAATTTGCCTATGCAGTAGCTAAAAAAGGAGGCTCGAAATGGAAGAAATGCTCCTCCCCTAACACCTTGTATCGTCAGCTGCACTACTTATCGGAGAACGCCTACCTGGTGCAAAGAGGTATAGACCTGGCCAGGTACAAAGGTAAGATTTTTGATCTTAGAACCCAGTTCCAAAAAAATAGGGCAGGGGAATGGGTACTTACCGGGGTTGCTGTGAGAGTAGCAGGTAAAAACCGTTTTGTTACTCATATTCCTAATGGTGGTCGTGCAGCTGCCTATAATGACGTAATGAATGAAGTATTTGGTTCCACTAGTCTGACCCGCAGACAGGTTGATGAGCAATTAGAACAAATCAGATCAATAGTACCGACAGCACTTGAAAAAGAATTACGTCTCTGCCTGGCTGTACTCTCTCTGGATATTGGTGTAGATAAAAATGGTCGCTTGTGGATTATTGAAATTAATTCTAAACCTGCTAGCTTTGATGAAAATGAGATTCGTACAGCTCACTGGCAGAACTTAATGGATTACTTTATTTACGTTAATGAAAACCGGACTAGAGGAAGGTAATTTAAAATGGATCTTCAATTAATATACCAGCAGAATGCAAGCGCAGAAAAACTATGTTCCTTTTTAAGTGACACATATGACCGGGTTAAGATTAACGAAATACGTATAGGCGGATTAAATCACCTGCTCATGAAAATTCCTGATCGTGAGTCTAAAGTAAGAAAAAGCCTGAATACCTTTAAGTCCATAAATAATTGTTTGGATAAAGAAACCTTGGCTGAGATGTTAAAAGCGAATAACATCAGCTTAATTGATGAAGAGGGACTTATTCGAAGTTATGAGGTTTTAATATGCGATCTGGATATACTATCGATTCGTCTAGTTTACCATGGGCGTACTAGTAAACCTAAGTATCTTCGAGAAAGTGAGAATCTTAAACTATCTGAACTGGCCAAACGTATATTTTTAATAACAGGTTTGGATATAGGATTAGTACGCCTGGCTTATACAACCCGGCGGCGCCTGAGAGTAATCGAAGTTGATCCCTCACCTATACTGAGGAAACGTGAATTAAACCAAATCGCAAATAGAATTGATGAAATACGTGAACTGGACAAATATTTACCAACCAGGAACGTAAAACTGGGTGCCGACCCGGAATTCATGATATTTAACTCTAAAACAAATCGCCTGCTATCAGCTTCCCGTTTTTTTCCCAGGGATGGAGTGGTAGGCTGCGATAATATTCGTATGGCCAACCGTCAACAACGACCCGTGGCAGAAATTAGACCTAACCCCAGCTCCTGCCCCCTGAAGTTAAGTGATAATATAAAACAGGCATTGGACTCAGCCACTCGAATGGCACCTTACCAAAATGTAAAATTGTTAGCAGGCAGCCAACCTGGGGGCAGTTATTCTATTGGTGGCCATATACATTTTAGTAACACCCGACTTACGGGTAATTTAATACGTGCCTTAGATAACTATCTTGCTATACCTGTTTTTCTAATTGAAGAGCCAGTAGCTGCAACAAGGCGGCGACGGCGCTATGGTTACCTGGGTGATTACCGTGTTAAAGATTATGGCGGATTCGAGTACCGTACTCCAGCTAGTTGGCTAGTATCCCAGGAGATAACTACTGCTGTATTATGTTTAGCAAAAATAATAGCCAGCTCCTATTATATGTTATCTAAAAACTTCCTTAACTCAGTGGAAGCCCAGAGGGCCTTTTATACTGGTAATCAGGATTTTTTACGACCCGTGTTCCCCGATCTATGGGCGGATATTAAAAAAACTGAAATGTATTTAGATTATGAGGAAGAGCTACAAATCATACCTGAATTAATTTTTAACAATACTATTTGGAATGAGAAGGCTGATTTTCGTAAAGCCTGGAAACTTAAAACTGTACCCAGACGGTATCTTCGCAGCGGTTCAGATAGTTCATCCCAGCGCAACAGCGTTACCCAGGTGAGTACTTCCCGATCCCCAGCACCAACCAGAGTTAGTACCAGAAGTACTAGTAGACGGGTTAGAACCAGTGGTCCTAGAAACCAAACCCGGGTTTCGACAACACCGAGCCGGGTAGTTAGTAACCCGGCTCGAAGTAATAATCCTCGTCAAGGAAGGATTATTACTTCCGCTCAGGTAAGGCGTACTCATATCGTACGTTAATGGCTTATAACATATTTAATTTACTAAGCAATGTTTTAGCTGCTTTCTGTTGATAATATAGTCGGGTTGATAAAGTCTGTTTGGTACAAGTTTCAAAAATAAAGCTCTTACATCCCAGATACTGTCCCGCAGCCCGGCTTAGACTGCCCCGAGCTGGATAGCGTAAAAGAGAAAACTCCCTGTAATTAGTGCTAATATTACTATTAAGTTTATACACTATCGAGCTTACGGTAGATCGAAAATAACCTGTTGGATAATAAATTAACGACTGACCAACTGATGAGCTCGACTGCAGTTTGGCGTAGTTATAACCCTCATGCATGTCCATCAGATAATCGACATCATATTTCTTAACCATAGACCAAATAGCCTTTGCCAGTGTACCATCAGCAGATCCATATTTACTGGTGGGAAAATCCCGGTTTAAATCACCATGCCCTTTATAATAACGAACTTTGTGCTCAACTGCCCGATTATTAGCTCTAGGTAAAACAATTAGAGTTCCCTTCTTAATCTCCGTATTTATCATTCTTCCTGCTGCTATGTATCCTGCGGGTTCATTCCCATGCACTCCTCCGACAATCATTACCACGGGTCCGGGTTTCCCGCTCCTTATTATATACATGTTAGTGGCATAAACCGTCCCCTTGGCCAGTGCTACCTTATCCTTGGAACTAGCCTGCGCTGGGGGTGGTACCGCCAAAACCGTTGACATAATAAAGGCCATTAGCAATAATGATGTAAACCAGCGAATTTTGATGCTTACTCTTTTCACTTTTAATCCTTCCTTTCCTAATAATATCTTTTCTTACAGAAAAGTAAGCACACCCAAAATTCTACACATTAAAGTGCATTCCTGCCAAAATATCCTAGTAAATATTTACATTTACAGTTACTGGTATCTTGGACAGCTTATAATATTATAGTTAAAAACAGTCATTTCGGTATCTGTTGAGTAATTAAGAATGGTCTGTTTAACTGTATTATTAATTAATTCTAGTTCTAGGTTATTATGGTCAACTGCCGAAAACCCCAACCCACTTCGTTGCCAAAGATTGTGAAATGCAACCTCACTAATCGACACATTAAAACGCTTTCTAATCCGGGAGATTAGCCCATGAATTATCTTTCGTTTTTCTTTAAGAGAAGAGCAGTAGGGTAAATACAATTCAACATATCCGTAAACTACATACATATTTTTACCTCCAGATGATGACCTGGCACCCTTAAGAATAACAGGCAAATATTTCCGTGCTAATGGCTAAATTCTAGCAAAAGTAATAGGTGATAACAAATATAGGTTAGTAAAACAATATCAGTTTTAAACTTTCCGACATTTTGCGAGCTTTTTTCTTGATTTACTTTGCAATCATGATATAATTAGTGAAAGAAGTAACATTCACACCGGGATACGGAGGGGGAGTAAGGTTATGAACATAGAACAATTCGAAATATTTAGAACCATCGCTGAAGTAAAAAGCTTTACCAAAGCCGCCAAAAAGCTTAGTTTTACCCAGCCAGCTATTAGCACCCAAATTAAACTTCTGGAACAAAACTTCGATTTAGCCCTTTTTGAGCGCCATAACCATGGTGTTCAATTGACCGACGCAGGTCGAACCTTCTATGAATACGGTGATCGTATTTTAGCCCTGTATGAAGAAATGCAACAGGATTTGGCCAGAATAAAAGGCCACAATAAGGAAGTTATAAAAATATCTGCATGTGATACAGCAGGCAATTATATTCTACCGTCCATAATAATCAATTTTAAAGAACTACACCCCCAGGCATGTCTGCGCCTTGAAGTAGCTGATACCCAGGATATAATCAAAAAATTGAAACAAAGGCATTTAGATATTGGTATTATTGAAGGAAAACTACCTAAAGATGATAATTCATTAAGTTCTGTCAATATTTACGATGATAAATTGGTGCTGGTAGTTCCCAGCAAAAATAAGTGTTTAAGAGATAAGCGGTCCATAAGTCTAGATAAGCTTATAAATGAACCATTTATTGCCCGGGAGGAAAGTTCCTGTATAAGAAATGTACTTGATGCAAAATTGGCTAAATTAGGACGCTTTTTTGATGAATTCAACACGGTCGCTGAATTCGATAATTACGAGGCAATCAAACATGCGGTTATAAATAATAATGGAGTGTCACTTATGCCTGAATCAGTTGCCCGCAGAGAGCTAGACGAGGGGCTGTTGCAGAAGGTCTATGTAGATGAACTAAAAACATCCTGGAATATAAAAGCTGTATGGCGCCAAAACGATCTACAAACTGGTCATAAAAAACAGTTCTTGGACTATATTGCTAATCTGAATGTTTTAACAGAAGCACAAATACTTCAAAGAAACATCAGTTAAAACGAAATCAACAT
>DIRQ01000068.1:0-4066 GCA_002424365.1 Syntrophomonas sp. UBA5432
CTTTTTAGGTCTTTTTCTATTTGGGTACTGGTTTTACCGCTGGTAATTCCCAGGCGCCGGGTTACTCGTTTTACGTGAGTATCTACCCCCAGCCCCGGTTGGTCAAAACCCACTGATAGCATTACATTAGCGCTTTTCCGCCCTACCCCAGGTAGTTTTAATAATTCTTCAAAAGTACCGGGCATTTCCCCATCATAATCTGCAGCTATTTTTTCCGCCAGACCCTTGATGTGGCGAGCTTTGTTTTTATAGAGCCCTACTCCCCGAATCAACTCTTCCAATTCCTCTAAATCCATGGCAGCCAATTCCTGAGCCGAATTAAACCGGGAAAACAGCTCCGGGGTAACTTTATTTACCTGTTCATCAGTGCTTTGAGCAGATAATACCACTGCCACCAACAACTCTAGGCGATTGGAAAAGTGCAGTCGGGTGCCGGCATCAGGATATTCCTGTTTAAGGAATTCTAGAATCTTTTTTACTCTTTCCTTCTCATGCATAGGCATCTCCCATAACGAAAGTCGGATGTCGGACCGGGACCGCACAAGGGACCGCACAAGGGGACGGTTCTTGTGTGTTTTTATGTTTAATCCCGGGCGCACACGGGGACAGTCCCTCTGTTTCCTTGGTTCCGGGCGAAACAGCAGGGACAGTCCCCATGTTCGCCTTTGCTCCACTCCTACCCCTCACCTCTACAGCACCTTGCTGAGGAAGGATTGGGTTCTGGGATTAGTCGGGTTTTCAAATATCTGCTCTGGGGTGTTTTCTTCAACAATCAGTCCTTCATCCATAAAAAGAACCCGCTGTCCCACTTCCCGAGCAAACCCCATTTCGTGGGTTACTACCATCATGGTCATACCTTCTTTGGCCAGGTCCTTCATTACCTCCAGGACTTCCCCTACCATTTCCGGGTCCAAGGCAGAAGTAGGTTCATCAAATAACATGACTTTAGGCTGCATGGCCAGGGCCCGGGCTATTGCCACCCGCTGTTTCTGTCCCCCGGATAGCTGGGCCGGGTATACGTCATCCTTATCTGAAAGCCCTACCTTACGAAGCAGTTCGCGGGCTACCAACTGGGCCCCAGCTTTATTCGTTTTTTTAATTACCACCGGAGCCATAGTAATGTTCTCCAGGGTAGTGCGATGAGGAAATAGATTAAAGTGCTGAAAAACCATTCCTACCTGTTGGCGTACTTTGTTTATATCGGTACGTGGCGATGTTAGCTCGACGCCATCTATAGTTACCGTACCGGAATCAGGTTTTTCCAATTGATTTACACAGCGTAAGAAGGTGCTCTTGCCTGAACCACTGGGGCCTATTACACATACAACCTCCCGGGGGGAGATGTGGCAATTAATTCCGTTTAATACCTGAAGTTTACCAAAGCTCTTATAGAGGTCCTTTACTGTAATCATTCAGTTGCCAATCTCCTTTCTAGGTAATCACCCAGCATGGACAGTACCCGGGTTAACAGCAAATAGATCAAGGCCACTGTACCCCAAATCCAGGCTGCTTCATAAGTAACTGAAACTAAAATCCTTCCCGAATGGGTGAGTTCCTCGGCCCCAATAACCGCAACTAGCGAAGTATCCTTAAGCATAGCAATAAATTCATTTACCATGGGGGGTATTACAACTTTATAAGCCTGGGGTAGTATTACATGCCACATAGCCTGGCGATTGTTCATACCCAACGAACGGGCTGCCTCCATCTGGCCTTTTTCCACCGCCTGGATACCAGCTCTCACTATTTCCGCAATATAGGCGCCACTGTTAAGTGAACATACGATAACTGCTGCCTGAAAGGAACTAGCATCAAATACCAACGGCAGTATACCAAAATAGAAAAGCAGTATCTGGACAAATAAAGGGGTACCCCGAAAGAAATCAATATATATAACACCCGGAATAGATAGCACTTTATAGCGCGACATTTTTAGCAAGGCAGCCAGCAGACCGAGAAACATACCGAAAAGAACTGACAAAGCGGTTATTTCCAGGGTAAGCAAAGTACCATGCAAGAAATTACCCATATTTTGACTAACTATCTGAAAGCCATGTGCGTCCAATATAGGCTGCAAGATATTTAAAGCAAAAATGTGCGGGTCTAAAAGCTGCATATAATTAAATCCCCCTGAGTAAAC
Organism: Syntrophomonas sp. UBA5432; assembly: GCA_002424365.1. Lineage (GTDB taxonomy): Bacteria > Bacillota > Syntrophomonadia > Syntrophomonadales > Syntrophomonadaceae > UBA4844. Next base: position 2,141 of record DIRQ01000068.1, read on the forward strand.
AATCTAAAAGCGCGAGGCTTAAACTCGCGCTTTTCGCCTGCCATTAAAATATGGCGAATTCTATTTAAACCATTTGGCATAGATCTGGTCATATTGACCGCTGGCTTTAATTTCGTCAAGACCTTTATTTATATCGTTAAGGAGTTTGCTGTTCCCCTTCTTAACCGCAATACCATACTGCTCATCAGTATTAAAGACATCCCCCACCATTTTCACGGAATCTTTACCCGTAGTCTGAATATAATCAAGGGTAACCGGGAGATCGTTAATAACTGCATCCACTCCGCCCTTTTCCAGTTCCATAAAGGCTTCACCTACGGAATCAAAGTATCGTACATCGGTACTGGCATCTTTAGCTTTTATTTCGCGGCAAGCTTCCGCACCGGTAGTACCTACCTGAGCCGCAACCTTCTTACCCTGCAGGTCTTTGGTAGATTCAATCCCCGTGGTCTCCTGTTTTACTGCGATTATTAAGCCGGCATTAAAATAGGGTTGGCTGAAGTCTACTTTTTTAGCCCGCTCCTCGTCAATACTTACGGCTGCTATTACACAATCAATATTACCGCTTTGAACTGCCGGTATGAGAGCATCGAAACCCAGGTGCTTAATTTCAACATCATAACCCTGGCTTTCCCCGATAGCTCTAATGATTTCCATGTCGAACCCAGTGTACTCGCCGTTTTCTATCATTTCAAAGGGCGGGAAGGTAGCTTCGGTACCTACAACCAGTTTTTCCTTGGGGGTGTTGTCACCAGCTTTCTGCTGTTCTCCTTTACAGCCGATCACAGTAGCTAACAAGCCCGTAATCAACATTCCTACTACCAGCATTTTAATCCATTTTTTCAATTACCGCTCACTCCTTAATCTCCTCTGTAGTAAAATGTATATGTTATCATTATATACATTGTCGATATTTTAGACAATCGTCAGATTTGCTGTTACCAGGACTTATACAATCTTTGTTAGATAGGGTAAACTAGCAATAATGACTTTTTAATTGAAGAAAATAATTGATAAGCAGGTTATAGAAATGTTTTTTAAAAAACGTACTGAGGCTGAACTCAGTATGCTGCTGGTAGCAATAGTATGGGGCAGCACCTTTGTAATTGTTAAAAACTCACTGTTGGAAATTGGACCGTTTCTGTTTTTGGGGATACGCTTTACTCTGGCCTTTGTTCTATTAGGCCTGGTATCATGGCGGCAGTTAAAAATCGCTCCTAAATCTACCTATTACTCGGGCTGCCTGCTGGGGATTTTTTTAACTATTGGCTATGTGTTTCAGACCGTAGGCCTGAAGTATACTACTTCCTCCAATGCCGGTTTCATAACTGGGCTAAGCGTAGTGCTGGTACCTATCATTTATATGCTTATTAATAAGTTGACCCCCAGTTTTAGTACCATAATTACGGTGCTCCTGGCGTTTGTAGGTCTATTTTTCATGTCATTTCAAGATTGGCAGACGTCACTTTCTTACGGTGATATGCTGGTGCTGGTTTGTGCTTTCGGTTTCGCCTTTCATGTGGTCTTTGTAGATCGCCTTTCTCACCGTCATAGTGCCCTGGCGATTACCAGTGTACAAATATTGTTTGTCGGCATTTTTTGTCTGGTGGTGGGACTAATTTTTGAACCATGGCCCCAGCACTTTAGTCCCTCACTGATTGCGGCATTGTTAATTACTTCAATTTTTGCTACTTCCCTGGCCTTTCTCCTACAAAACAGTATGCAAAAGTACAGTACTCCTACCCGTTTTGCAGTTATATTAACTACTGAGCCGGTTTTTGCCGCCCTGGCAGGTCACCTCTGGGCAAACGAGACTTTTAGCCAGCGGGCTTTGGTGGGGGCAGTTATGATTTTGGTGGCAATGCTTATTGCCATCCTTAGTCGAAAACAGAGCCCGGGTGTAAAAATGCTTTATGAGGCGGAAAA
>DIRQ01000068.1:4298-4917 GCA_002424365.1 Syntrophomonas sp. UBA5432
TCAGTGTCCTTCATAGTTTTCCTCCTACGGGGACACGAATGTACCTATCGGCACAATTAAGATAGCAGTGTATTCAGTGTCTATTTCGTATTTAAATACCGAGGGTTCGCAGGAGTTCATCTTTAGATATGCCTATGATTTCGATAAGCTTATTTCTGGCGGTTTCTCCCCTGATAAGTACGATATTTTTGCGCGGTATTTTTAATAAACGAGCGAAGAAATTAATCAGAGCCTGGTTGGCTTCCCCTTCCACCGGAGGGGCAGTAAGCTTAACTTTGAGTGCCCCATCCTGCACACCTGAAATCTGATTACGTGAAGAACGCGGTTGCACTTTGATTTCTATTCTTAATCCTTTATCGGATTCCTGTATGTTTAACATAAATTATTCTTGTATAGCCTTTATATTAGTCTGTTCCAGCTCTTCCATCAGCTCTTTTATATCTTTACTGTAAAAAAACTGGGAGAGTTCTTCTACTCGTAGTTGATTTTTTTCCAGCATCTCCATCTGCCCGCCCATCTGCGATTTAAGCTCGGCATTGAAAAGGCTCAAGCGCTTTATTACTTCCTGGTATACCATAAAAACTTCAACTATTCGTTTTTTAGCATCTTCCAGGATTAA
>DIRQ01000046.1 GCA_002424365.1 Syntrophomonas sp. UBA5432
CTCAGTTCTTTTAATACACCGGATTCCAGGATAAAGTTGCGGCCGTTGACTGTAAATTGCTGACTGGGATCTACCCCCATACGTATAAATGCTTCTTCAACCACATCAGCCGATAAACTGTTCTGTTTTACAAGATTATTGAAATAATCAACATCTTGATTCCTACTGGTAACTAAATACATTTGATTAATTACACCTATTATATTGTTAGCTTCTTGATGTTCTTCTTTTGTATAAGCATTATAAGCTTCTGCTGCGGCCAGGTCTTCAGCATTCAATTTATTCCCGGAATGAAGCCTTATCATTAAGCCACCGGACCAAGTGAATCCTCCTCCAGAAAGCATCGTAAAATCAAATGGTTTACCATTAAGAGATCCTAGGCTTTTAGTTTGGTTTGCTTTCAAGTCGATTTTTTGTTTGTTTTCAGTAACGTCTTTTTTGGTCATTATCTGCTTCTGCACATTGGCAATCTTATATGGGTTGTAACCTCCTATCCTCAAACTATTCCACCCCCTCTATCAAAATTTTATATTTTTATACTCACCTCCCATTTAATGATATATATTTCTATATACCGGTAATAGATAAAATTCCCTTTAATGTTATGTTGTGGATATTATGCCCCCGCTTTATCTGACGGTCTTTAAGTCCTTTTTAAATCTTGCCGTTGCCAGAATCTCATACTTCATTCTGAACCTCCGCTAACAGTTCTTCAAAACTTGAATAATGTAGAACCTAAAAATCCTTACGGGGTAAAATACCCTGTTTTTGCAGTGGAACCCTCCATGCCCGCAAGGCACAACCAAGAATGAAAATATTTAGCTGAGATCATGAATAAATGATGTTGCATTATGCTAAGTTTGAAATATCAGGGTACAAAGGTTGATTTTGATATTGATGGTATTCGGGATGATTTTGATGGACATGTCATAGCTGAACATAAATTATCTAAGGACAAGAAGGATTTGGCTAAAAACAATAACCATTAGCGACAATACCATAGAGAAACCGGGGAGCGAGCGCTAAAAGTAGCCTGTATTTGTGCATTTTAAATGGGCCGGAATGGGGGTACGGACGTTTTCTTGGACAGATTAGGTAGTCAAACGACTCTGCCTGTACTCTAACGGACTCATCGCACCCAATGAAAGTTTAATCCGCTTCTCATTGTACCAGACCAGATATTCATCAAGGATATCTATGAATTCCTCTAAGCTCACCCCGACCCAAGATCTATTGTAGAACATTTCGTTCTTGAGCCTACCGAAGAATCCCTCACAAGCTGCGTTGTCGGGCGAGCAGCCCTTCTTTGACATCAAGCGTTGTAAACCCGCTTTTTCCATTCGTGATATCCACCCAGGCCAACGATAATGGCCGCCCCGATCTGAATGCACCAGAGGATGTTCACCCTTTTTAAGGGTTTCTGTTGCGCGGTCAAGCATGCGAGGGATATCATAATTAGCCGAAAAACCAGGGAGCTATTAATAAATCTAAAGGTTCAAAAAGATTTTCAACCAGTAATCATTGTTGAAACGAAGCAATAAATCCGGTAATGACAGCATACAACAAAGGAATAGCGATATTTTTTTGTACCAACTAAGCCAAAATATACGTTAGAACAAAAAAGTGGTATCAGTAGTTCCCTGCATAACTGGGGATAACAGGAGGTCACACGTGGTTGTTGACAATGCTCAAATTCCAGGATATTCTTGGAAGAGAGGTGTGTGTGTTTGGCAACACAAGCGAGAAAGAAAAGTGCAACCGGTATAAAAATATTGAGATAGATGCTCGTTTCTGGAGCATTGAGACGAGACCATAAAAGGGGCGTATTATGGAAAAAATACTTCAACAAATTCTTTCTAAACTGGATTCCCTGGAAAAAGGCCAGGCTAATCTTATAAAGGGTTATGCTAATCTTGAAGAGGGCCAGGCTAATCTTGAAGAAGGCCAGGCTAATCTTGTAAAGGGCCAGGCTGCCACCAACGAGGAAATTCGCCTTATACATAATCAAGTTAAAGAACATGGTGCAATTCTGGGAGCTCTACAACATGCTTCAGAAGTTCATAAAGCTGATATCGATAATCTTACCCATCAGGTAGCTGGCGTATCGGGAGAAGTCAAAGCCATTCGAACAGTTCAAGCCGATCATACCGAGCAGCTTGACCGCATTGAAAGCAAAGTTGCCGGGCATGATATCAAAATCGAAGTACTGGATAGAACCAAGGCCAATAAAAGCAAGAATAAGTAACCTTTCTTACCGACTACTTCTGCTGAAGCTATTTGAATATTAAATTACATATATAAACCGAGGCTATAAATCCGGTAATATCTGCGGTTAATCCAGTAACAATGGAATAGCGATATTTTTTTATACCAACGGAACCAAAATATACGGTCAGAACAAAAAAAGTAGTATCAGTAGTCCCCTGCATAACGGAAGCCAGACGCCCGATCAGGGAATCAGGTCCATGGGTCTTCATTAATTCGGTGGCCATGCCTAATACTCCACTACCGGAGAGAGGACGCATAATAGCCAGAGGCAGAACTTCGGACGGTATCCCCACCCTGCTGGTAAGCGGTTGCACTGCCTGGCTCAAAGCTTCCATCGCACCCGAAGCCCGAAATACCGATATAGCCACCATCATTCCCACCAAAAAGGGTATGATTTTAATGGCGGTGGTAAATCCTTCCTCAGCCCCCTCTACAAAGGCCTCATAAACCGACACTTTCCTTAAGAAACCGACCAATGGTATG
>DIRQ01000030.1 GCA_002424365.1 Syntrophomonas sp. UBA5432
CCATTTATGGAGCCAGTGAAAGTTTAATAAATGAATGTGTACATATTAGGCAAAACTAGATATTCTTGGGTGCCTACGCTGAATAAAAGGTCAGCTGGTGGCCCCATAGAGGCTAAGTAAATGAGCGGTTTAAGTCAGTCCAGGAGAAAAAATGTCTTCCGATTTTTCAATTCTCAAATAGAAGCCTTTCTCCTTTCTTGAAAATTATCATAGTATATGGAAATATGAGGAATATGAGGAATATGATATAATTTCCATATAAGTTAAATTAAACTGTTACATAAGCATAGCAAATGTCAAAAATCAAGCATGTAAAGCTTATCACGACTGATATTCTAACGTATCGGTGTTTTTCCAGCTAGTTTGGGAATAAATGCACCCTATAGGTAAATTACCCCTTATAGCTCAGAATGTAGATGTTTTGTAGTAGCATTAGCCATTAATTATTACCGGTCAGATAGTGTGAGCGGCAACAAATTGCCGAGCAGCGAGTGCAAATCCTGTCCCCACTCCTGACCGAAGGGCTGGATAGTGCTCAGGCCAGGCAGATTAAAGCCAGGATATGCGAACAGATCGGCATATCCGAACGCACCCTGCGCAGATACCTAGCTCAGTACCGGAAGGATGGTTTTAGCGGACTCAAACCCAAAGGTAAAAGTCAGCAACGAAGTGATGAAGCAATACCGGTTAACGTACTGGAGCAGGCAATCCTGTTACGCAGGCAGGTACCGACCCGTAGCATTGCACAGATTATTCAAATCCTGGAATGGGAAGGGTTGGTAGAGCCAGGACAAATCAAGGCAGTACCCTACAGGAGAATCCGAATTATTCCGATATCGGAATAATTCGGACATAAAATATGGCCCATACCTACCCATAGGCAAAGACGGGAATAAGAAGCAGGTTTATCTTGTGACCTTCGTGGATGATGCGACCAGATATATTTTGCACGGTCAATTCTATCCCACTTTGGATCAGGTAATCGTTGAAGATACTTTCCGCCAGGCCATTTTAAAATACGGGGTACCAGAGAAAGTGTACTTTGACTATACCGAAAAATACACTATGCCGAAAAACATGCTATTTTTGCCTGTAAGCAAATAATTTCCGATTGGTTTTTCGGCATAATCTTTGCTTTTTAATCAAGGCTATAAAGCATATCCCTAATATCTTTGTTCTTCCAAATAGGAGCTTCTGCCACTGCTTCAGGACTAGTTTTTTTCATAGCTTCATGAATCATATCAACTGTGGCAAAAGCATAGAAGTTTGATGTAGTTGAGAGATTTTCGTGTCCAAGCATTTCCGCAATGATTGTGAGTGGCATCCCTTGCCGGTATAAATTCATAGCCTTGTTTTCCTAATTAAATGACAATAAATATGCTGCGGAAATTCAGGACAAACAGACCTTGCCTGGTTTGCATAATTGCCAAGGAGTAGATTTACCGAATCTGTAGATAGGGCGTGAGGTTTCCCGGCTCTTCTTGAAAAGAATAATGGATCGTTACCATCAATGCTTGGATGCGGATGGAACTCCTTTAGATAATGGTTAAGGTATAGTTCATGATTCCTACACTATTCTTATTGATGGTGAAATATCAATGAGGGAACGTCATGGTCTAAAAGAATAAAACAATACTTAGAGTTGCCGTCATTTGGCGGTGGCTCTGAGAAAGACCAGAGTGGTTCTCTAAGATGAACAAGGTGGTTCTATTTTAGTACACTACTGGTTCTATCTCAAAATATTACTCAACAAAAATACAGGTTCTCCGCCGGACCTAACTTGCGTACCAGTTTGGCTATTGCTTCTGGACTGTTGTTAATCGTCCCCAAGGATTCCGCTGCTTCCCGTCCTTCCTTGGCAACTGCTACTACGACGGTGTCTTTGTGTCGTCCCTCTGTTTTCTGTGTAACATAATTATTCCATTATTTCTAATGTATTCCATAAATGTAACCGATAGTATAAATAGGGGGATAATACTTGAGGAGGTGAAATGAGGAATATTACAATAGTTGAGGATTTGGAGATATAAAGCAAACTATTTATAGCAATGATGATGTCTCACATAAATTTATAAGGACTCTTATCAAAACAGACTCCCAGCTGAATCCTTGAGAAGCAGAGGTGACAACAACAAATTATATGGCAATGCAAATACCAGGTCGTTTGAGGCAATCTTAGAGCAGAAGAAAGTGCAAGCAATAACCTTGGAAAAAAACCAGACATACAATCTCGGTACTATTAATGGCAAGCCGTTTAATTTTAAGCTACTGCAAGAAGCCGGATTTGAATGGTCCGGTAGAATGAGGATTCCCTGGCGGCCTGAAGGGAGAGTAACTCCTGAGCAGGAGGCCGGTGCGCGAGCCTTTGATTCCTATACCCCCCAGGAATGATCGCAGGGTGAACATATGGGTCCGTGATTGCTTGTATTACACAAATTGTCGAAAATAATTTGAAAACGGATCCTTTCAACGAGTCACTGAAACTTTCCCAAATATCGTAAGACGAGATTAAAAACGCATTACAGCGCCTGCATCTCGACCCGAGTATTCCGTTTTCCGTTAATGGTCGCTCCTTTGTCCTGGATTCCGGCTTTATAGAAGATTATGTCGGTTAATAGACCACATAGAAGAATTGCTAACCTTTAAACTATAATTAATAATAAAGGACTGATAAACGGTGACGATAAGAATGACAGTAAGAGTACGGCGGTATTATTTGCGGCTATATTTTTAGTGGGGATGGGCTTTAGTATTATTATGCCGATATTGCCGTATTATGCGGAATCACTGAGAGCCAATGCTTTTCAGCTGGGTATGCTGTATGCCAGTTGTCTATGCTTCTATTTGGGGTGCTTATTCGGATCAGGTAGGACGTACTCTTAACGGAAAGGACCTAGCCACGGGGATCATTATAATAGATATCTAATTATGGCTGCTGTAAATAGTAGACATCTTATCTAATTATTCCTGCTTACTTCTGGGCATTCACGCTAGTAAACCGGGTTTTCACGTCACTATAATGACTATTTGCGACAAATGGGAAGCAATGGCAGTAAAAGGCGGGAATTGGTATGGCGAAAAAGGAAGGAGGTTCGGAAATTTATTTTTCTGAACACCAATTAAATTTTATTAATAGGGGGTTTTTTAGCGTGAAAAAGAATTTGTTAAAAATATTAGCGGTTATTTGTGCTATTGTGCTTACTAACAGCTTAGTGTTACCGGTATTTGCTAGTGAAAGTCCAGCATTGAATGAAAAACAGTTAGCTACGCCGACGATTAACTTTGATATGGGCAAAGATTTTAAATCAGAATTTAGCCAAGTAAGCAACAATGCCCCACTTTCCAAAGGTGTAGATATTGAGACCATAAAAAAAGGGATTCAAAGTTCAACCAGTTCTAAAAACGGAACGAATAAAGTCTCGCCATTGACTCTGACAGACCCGTATGAGCCCAACGATAGTTCTGGTGCTGCGAAAACTATCTATTACAATCAATATACGTATGCAAATATTGGGACCGCAACCGATCAGGACTGGTACTGTATTAATCTAACCGCCAGTTCCGACCCCAAGGATGCAGTCGCATTTTTACTTAAAGATATCCCTGCAGGATGTGATTATGACCTATATGTATTCGATCCTAATTTCAATTATGCAGTATCACAAAATACGGGCAACGCCGATGAAAAACTCTATATCCAGATACAAACAACTGGCACATGGTATGTTGTTGTCTGGCCTCAAAGCGGTTATAACGACAATGCAAATTACAGGTTTTTTGTTGGAGGCGCATGGCTGGACGGTTCAACAAGCTGGATTCCTACAAACCTAATTTTTAATTTTACCACGAGTAATGTAGGAACAACTTTGCCATATCAATATTTTGACTTGCGCAATAATTCAAGTATTCCAGATTCAGCCAGAGTAGATTATATACAATTAGACAGTTCTGGTATTGGACACTGGGCGGGTCAGATTAAAAAAATTTACTCCCCACAATCATATCAGATATACCAAACTCAAGCAGGCTTGGATTATGTTTTGAGTATTCCTAAATATACTTTATTTGTTAAGCAACAGTGGCAAATCAGTACACAAATTAGCGTGCTTTTCAGTACGCCTGCCAGATGGACTCCTAATATTTTAATTGCATATAAATATTTAAGATCATAAAAGGTGTAAAAATTATTATAAACAAAGCTTCAAAGCTACTAATGCGGCGTGGGGATATGCTATGAAAATCTTCAGGCATATCCCTTTTTAAAAATAATTTGGAGGGATATATTTTGATCGTAATAGACAATAATACGAATTCACCCGTAGTTTATAAAGGCTATACGCCCCTCACGAAAAAAATGCCGGTTTTTGCGCCAGAGGACAGCAAATTTCAAGAGGCCCTAAAGGATGCAAGCAAACAGTTGATGAACGTTTATCGCGACCCTGAAGAGCTAATGCCTGGTAATTATTCAGCAACACCCTACACCTACTTAAAAACTGATCCCTCCCAAAATCAGGAAAACTCTATTAATTTAACCCCCGGAAGTACCATAAGCTTCGGCCAATATTTAGGTAAAGACCTCACGTTGCGAATTGGAAATAGCTCTGTTAGTATGTATTGGGGCTCAGATCCAATAGGTGCGGCTGCTAATGAACGGCTTAATGACACTATCCGGACTATGCTAAAAGGTGCGGTTAATGAAGGTGGTGCTCCTGATATGACCAAATTGACAAAAGAACAAAACGCCATACTGGACAAAATATCCTATGCTAATGATGCGATTATTACGCAAATGGGCGGAATAGAACAATATGAATCTATCCGTAAAATGGGTGAATCTTTTGACCTTCTCATACGTGTGGCAAACGGGCAAATGCCGCCAATCGCAGCTCCAGTTGATGATGAAATCAAAGCAGGTTTAGCAAAGTTGGGCATAGACACTTCAAAACCCGTCTATGTTAACGGACAAAAAATACTTTTTTAAGGGGAGTCAGAAAAATATGGAATCAGGAAAAATTACCGTATTAAATTAAACGGAATCATATGAATCACGCCCCCGTCAGACTGTGTGAAAACCCGCTCAATAAAACGGCAATAAATAGAATAAAAATGCATATAAAACGGCTATATATCGGCACTTAATGATATAATTATAAAGAAGAGAGGTGTTGATAATGGCCTATATACAAGGAGAAGACAGATACCAGAATAATGGCATAGAAGTCTGTTATAACGTACAAACCGTAGTTGTAGTTGATGGGAAGCATAGCCTGATTGTAGACTGCGAAGTCATTAATAATCCAACTGACCATGGTCAATTAAGTAGTATGGCCAAAAAAGCACAAAAGGTCTTTGGAAAGAAAAAGATAAAGGTACTGGCTGATAAAGGATACTATTCAGTTGCGGAACTCAAAGCCTGTAAAAAGGCTAAAATGCAGACCTATGTAGCCAAGCAGAAATTTCCCAAATACACAATCAAGAGGGGGTTTGGATATAGTTATTTCCTAACCAGGGGTCTTCCATCGGTGCAAGTAGAAAACAAATTACATTTCCTGGCCTACAATATAAGACGATTTAAAAATGCCGTATGAATCAGAATTGATTTTACGGCATTTTTGTATAATACTTAAAGAACGTTTGTAGATATGGAGGCATCGACAGTGAAGGATAGGTTGTTTCGAGATATATTACCGCAGGTGTCGAAACCGGCTCGTTATACTGGTGGGGAAGTTAATATGATAAAAAAGGATTGGGAAGAGGCTCAGGCTAAAATGGTGTTCGCTTTTCCCGATGTCTATGAAGTAGGTATGTCCCATATTGGGGGTAAAATTCTTTATGGTCTGGTTAATGAAAAGAGCAATCACCTGATGGAGCGCTCTTTTGCTCCTTGGCCCGACCTGGAAGAGGTTATGCGGCGGGAGAATATACCCCTTTATAGCCTTGAGTCCTTTCGCCCTTTGGGGGATTTTGATGTAGTCGGGTTTTCCCTGCAATACGAATTATCTATTACCAATGTGCTCAATATGCTGGACCTATCCGGAATACCCCTGTGGTCGAAGGACCGCCCCAACGGTTGCCCGCTGGTAATTGCCGGTGGGCCGGTAGTCTTTAACCCGGAACCATTTGCCGAATTCTTCGATGCTTTCCTTATTGGTGATGGTGAGGAAGTCACCCTGGAATTTTTGGATTGTGTCTATAAGAACCGGGAAATGGAACGGAATGAGTTGCTCCTAAAACTGGCTCAGATAGAAGGGGTCTATATTCCTGCCCTTTTCCAGGTAGAATATAAAGACGATGGTACTATAAGGTATGATGATTTATGCACGAGACTTCGGTCATCTCTTAATTCAATCGGAAAAGTGTGTTCGTAATAATATAGATATTGATAAATTATTCCTGCATTATTACCGGTTCTACAGCAGGATATATCTTAACACTGAACTATAGCCGGCATTCCTTTTTTCCAAAACAAACTCATATTACTTCTCTTCTTTTGGTTCAATAATAAACTCTTTTAAGATTGTTATTTTTTTAGATATAATTTTAACAGGTGATTTTGTATGTATTTGAAAAAGATATCACTTCTGAGAGAGAATATAAAATCGTTCGACCATTATCCCTTTTCTATTCCTGCTATTAAGAGTCTTGATCAAATTGAATTCAGAAGCAATGTAACATTTTTTGTTGGAGAGAACGGTTCGGGGAAATCTACATTGTTAGAAGCAATCGCTCACCAGTGTGGTTTTAATACCGCAGGTGGCAGCCGCAACAATGTTTATGATGTACCTGCATCTGAATCTGTTGTAGCAGATTACATCAGACTTTCGTGGATGCCAAAAGTAACCAGTGGTTTTTTCTTAAGGGCAGAATCCTTTTACCATTTTGCCTCTCACATTGATGATGTGGATGATACAGGATATAGAGCTTATGGAGGTTGTTCTCTACATGAACAATCACATGGAGAATCATTTTTTGCATTGTTTATGAATCGTTTTAAAGGAAAAGCTATTTATCTATTGGATGAACCCGAAGCAGCTTTGTCTCCTTCCAGACAATTGGCCTTTTTTAGGATACTACATGATCTTACCAGGAATGGAACAGCACAATTTATTATTGCTACTCATTCCCCCATACTATTGGGTTATCCCAATTCTGTTATTTTAAATTTTGATGACAGAAAAATAAATGAAATAGAATATGAAATGACAGATCATTATCAAATTACTAAATATTTTTTACAGCATAGGGAGAAGGTCATTTCTGAAATTTTAGATTAACTTTTAACCGTCAACAACCCTTTATATTGGCGCTTGTTGTATAAACCCGGGTTTGTCGAAGGAGAGGGAGAATTGAATACAAGAATTAAAAATCTAGGTTTTTCTGAAAGAGTGATTCAAGAAGCCGCGTACTATGAAGGATTATTTTTGGGAAGAGTCATTGCCCAATATAAGGACTTATACAAAGTTGCCACTGAAAATACAGAATTTATTGCAGAAATATCCGGAAAGCTTCGTTATTCTTCCTATGAATTATCCGATTATCCGGCAGTTGGTGATTTCGTGATGATCGACCGGGAGAATGATCTGCACGGCAATGCAATTATCCATGATGTATTGACCCGAAAAAGTGTATTTGTTCGAAGAACTGCCGGAACATCGCACGATGTTC
>DIRQ01000082.1 GCA_002424365.1 Syntrophomonas sp. UBA5432
AGACGATTTCCTGGGATTGCCGGATTCCCTCATTGACTGCAGCGATAACCAGGCCGTCCAGCATTTCGATATCATCCGGATCAACCACCTCAGGGCTAATTTTAATCGCTAGTAGTTCCTGTTTACCATTTACTCTGACAGTGATGGCCCCGCCACCAGCCGAGGTTTCTATTTCTCTTTCCTTCAGTTCTTCCTGCATTTTTATAATCTGTTCCTGTACTTGCTTGGCCTGTTTTATCATTTTATTCATGGAGCCGCCACCAGGGTTGAATTTCATTAGTCATCCTCCTAATCCTTTATTTCAACGATATCTTCGCCAAAGTACTCTATGGCTTTTTTTACAATAATATCATTATATTGTTCATCATCAAGGAAAACAAACTCAATTTCCACGTTTCGCTTTAATATATCCCGGGCTACGGCTTCCACCAGCTCCCGGTTATCTTTTTCCTCCATACGTTCCTTATGAAAACGGTATCCCTTTTTGTAACCTATATAAAGGACATCATCACGTGCCCCCAACAGTTTACCCTGAGATAACAGGGCATGGGTAGGAATTTTCTTTTCCTTAACCCCGGCCAATAAATGATTCCATAGTACTTCCCGGGCATCTGGCTTCCTCTTGCTACCTGCCTGTACCCGGGTAGTCCTGGCTTCCTGTCGGGTTGGTTGTACTACCGGGGTTTCGCTGCTAAATATCTGGGTCATCTGCAGAAATGCTACTTCAAGAATAAAGCGATTTCCTTCACTAATCCTTAGCTTATCGGCAGTATCCATCATTAGGCGAAGAGCCTGCAAAAGTTGGTTCCTATCTATTTTGGATTTTTGCTCTTCCAGTAATGGTTTGGCCGCTGCCGTTACTACTAAAAACTCAGTTTCATCCCCCATTACCATATATAAAAGCAAATCCCGTAAATAAAGAGCAGTCTCTCTAGCCAACTGTTGGGCTTCCTTACCTTCGCCCAGGGCAGTCGATAGCATTTCTATTATTCCTGCCGTATCCTGCCCCAGTATCTTTTCCAACAGACGGGCCAGGAAAAGTTCATCCACCAATCCCAACACATCCAGCACATCTTCCTTTTTAATAGTTTTACCCTTATAGGAATAAATCTGATCCAGAGTACTGAGGGCATCACGCAGGCCACCATTAGCTCGCCTGGCTATTAACTGCCCCGCTTCTTTATCCAGCTCAATGTTATCACTTGTCGCTACCTGTTGTAGTCTCTCCAAAATTTCAGGCCCGGTTAGGCGGCGAAAATTGTAGGACTGGCAGCGGGAACGTATAGTATCAGGAATTTTTTGGGACTCAGTGGTAGCAAGAATAAAAATAACTGAATCTGGAGGTTCTTCCAGGGTCTTTAATAAAGCATTAAAGGCCTCAGTGGTAAGCATGTGAACTTCATCTATTATATATACCTTTTTCTTACCTTGAGCAGGTAAGACCCGTACCTTTTCCCGTAAGTCGCGAATTTCATCTATTCCCCGATTGGAGGCAGCGTCTATTTCGATAACATCCATAAAGTTACCGTTGTTAATATCAATACAGGAGGAACAAACATTACACGGCTCTCCTTCCCCGATATTCTCACAATTAACCGCTTTGGCAATTATTTTAGCAATGCTAGTCTTACCAGTTCCCCGAGGACCGGAAAATAGATAGGCATGGGTTAAGCGCCCCTCCTTAATGGCATTACGCAAGGCGGTCACGGTTTTCTCCTGCCCTACCACCTCTTTAAAACGCTGGGGACGCCAGGCACGGTATAGAGCCAAATAGGCCATAATATCTCTCCCTTTCGGTTACGGATACTAGCATATAAGTTCTTGATTTAATCCCGACTTTCCTGCTGAGGTTTACGAAAATAGGCGCTGATAACGAAGTTGTCTTGTAAATAACTCTGAATTTAGAAAATGATTAATTATCTAGAGTGAGGAGTGAGGGGTTAGGGGTGAGGATTATAATTGCCGTGCACCTGGCTTCGAGAATACCCTCCAAGCGTTACTTGAACAGTTAACTCCATTCAGGCTACCCTGCGTCACACCGGATTAATCCCTTAGTGCTGCTTCCTTCCGGACCTGACACGATTCAAGACGTCCTGTTGCGCCGGACCCAAACTTCTTAGCCACTTATTCAAGCCAAGACCTTACAGGATAGACCCTCAGCTCAGGAATTCGACCCTGCTGTAGCGGGTTGCAGGTTACAAGGCACCGCTAATTCCCCGTCTAGCACGGCAAATCTTATTCTCCTATAGCTCATTTATTGTACAATCTTTTCCCCTGCTTGGCAAGCTGCAAAGCTTTACCATTTGCTGTCTTCATACCTGATTAGGAAAGGTAATTAGCCAGGGAGGGATTAAAAGCTGTAGAATGATAAAGTAAGCAATAAGTGTAGTAAAATAATTGTTGTATTATAGCAGTGTTATTTATGTATTTCTTGGCTTATGGCTGGAAAAAGTAATTTTAATCAAGGTTTCAAAATCATTAGTATAAAGGAGAAGTATAAACTATTGATCACATTTGAAAAGCTAAAAATTGACCCTCTTATTCTTAGAGCCCTCAATGATATGGGATTTGAGGAAACCACCCCGGTGCAGAAGGAAACCATTCCGCTGGCTTTAATGGGGCGAGATCTTATCGGAAGAGCTCAAACCGGAACCGGGAAAACGGCAGCCTATGGTATACCTCTGGTGGAGTGCTGTGAGGCCAACTCAGAACATATCCAGGGTGTTGTTATTACCCCAACCCGGGAACTGGCCATTCAGGTAGCAGAGGAACTGAATCGCATTGGGCAATATAAAAGAATTCGTTCATTGCCGGTCTATGGAGGGCAGGAGATTGAACGGCAGATTAAGGCTTTGAAAAACCGTCCGCCAATTATAGTTGGCACCCCGGGGCGCCTTATGGATCATATGCGCAGAAAAACTATCCGTCTCCAGCAGGTTAAAATGGTAGTTCTGGATGAGGCTGACGAGATGCTTAATATGGGCTTTAGAGAGGACATTGAAGTCATCCTCCGGCAGATACCGGAAGAAAGACAAAGTCTTCTCTTCTCGGCTACCATACCAGTACACATCAAAACCCTGGCTGAACAATTTATGAAAAATCCGGAAATGGTTTACATTAAACCCCAGGAAGTAACATTATCCAATATCGAGCAACATTATATCGAGACTCCGGAAACGCAAAAGCTTGATGTTCTCTGCCGTCTGCTGGACATTCAAAATCCCGGTCTGGCAATTGTGTTCGGACGTACCAAGCGCAGGGTGGATGAAATTGCCGAGGCCTTGAATAAACGCGGGTATTCAGCTGAAGGTATTCATGGTGACCTGACCCAGAGTAGAAGGGAAACAATAATGCGCCGGTTTAAGGCGGGTATGACCGATCTGCTTATCGCTACCGACGTAGCCGCACGTGGCCTGGATATTACTGGGGTTACCCATATATATAACTTTGATATTCCCCAGGACCCGGAAAGCTATGTACACCGTATTGGAAGAACCGGACGAGCCGGGGAAACCGGTGCAGCTATTACCCTGGTTACCCCCCGCGAAATAGGACATTTAAAGTACATCGAACAATTTATCCGCCAAAGAATTAAACGTCAACCAGTACCAACCATAAACGAAGCTCTGGCCGGCTTACAGCGCATTGGTATGGAAAATCTGCTAGCGGTGGTAGAAAACGAAGATATCGGGCAATATAAAAGCCTGGCCGAAAGTCTGTTAGATGATCATGATTCTATCACCCTTTTATCCGCAGCCCTTAAACTACTTACCCGGCAGCCGGATGATGTTGCATACCATCAGCTAAGTGAGGCTCCCCCCATAAAGATAAAAGATACCTATGGTAGCAAACGGTCTAAAAGACCTTATGAGAAGAGTTCATCGCGTAGCTCCAGGAAACCCAAAAGGCCTAAACCGAGGGGTTATTAGGCAGGGAAGACCCTGCCTTAACTATTTAAACAATTGGGAGAACTTCTTTGGCACTTCAGTTTCGAAACGCATTAATTCACCGCTGACGGGATGATAAAAGGACAGGATATGAGCATGCAGACCTAGTCGACCAATAGGGTTAGTCATAGCACCATACTTTTTATCCCCTATAATGCTGTGCCCGATATCTTTCATATGAACCCGGATCTGATTTTTACGGCCAGTTTCCAACCTGATTTCCAGCAGGGAATACCTTGTTCCCGCTTCCAGCACCATATAGTGGGTAACCGCTTCCTGTCCATCTTCAGGACTGGAACCGGAATATACCAGCCTGGTTTTGGTTTCTTGTAACCAGGATTTTATTTTGCCTTCCTTTTTTTCTATCTTTCCTTCTACCACCGCTATATAGGCTCGATCCACTACCGTCTCTTTCCAATTGTCCTGCAATGAACGCTTAATATCTTCATTTTTGGCAAAAAGCATTACCCCAGAAGTCTCCCGATCCAAGCGATGAACAATAAATATCCGATTTTCCACATCATTTAAACGGACATAGTCAGTTAACTGACGGTAGGCCGTACGCTGCTTCTCCTTATCTGATGCTATTGATAGCAATCCAGATGGTTTATCAATAATAATGATATCCTTATCTTCATATATAATCCGCAGCCCTCGGCCGGGCTTCTCGTCCCTAACCAAAACCCAATCAATGATTACCTTCTGTCCCACCTGTAATGGATAATTATACTGGGTAACCACCTGTTCATCGACCAAGACCTGCCGATGAGTTAACAAGGATTTTATGTTATTACGGCTCTTATTAGGTAGTTTGTCAATTAAAAACTTCATCAATTCTTCCGGTTCCGCTACATCTAAATGTGTTTGACGGTTCGGCCCTTTATGACCCTGCCGCTGATATTTTTTCATTTTAATCCTCCTACCAAACCAAGTAGTCCTATTATATACAATACTCACGCAAGTTAACGTAACTTGTCATAGGAAATTAAAACTATTATTAAAATTAAAGACAAAAACTATAAAATACCCTATAATTGTAAAATGTGAGAAAAATTTGGGGTGGGGGTTTATGTACATGCCGAAGCCATTAAAAAACAAAGGAGTATTAACGTTACAACCACATGATCATGCCTGCCTGATATATGAATCGGAAAACGAGTGGCAGGACAATGTTATTCCTTTTCTTATAGCGGGGTTAGAAAAAGGGGAGAAATGTGTTTACGGGCTTAATCACCGAACTAAGCAATATATTAAAGCTTGTCTCCAGAAAGAAGGTATAGATGTAACAACCTACGAAAAATCGGGACAACTTTTAATTTTAGACAAAAGCGTGCTGCCACAGGAACAGGATATTGACCGCATGGATCAGATACAGGATTTCTATATAAAATTTCTGGAACAATCTCTAGCTCAAGGTTACCCAGCAGTCCGTTTTACTAATGAATCTTTGTATACCTTATTGGGGCTGGATTCTGCCCATAGGATGGTAGAATTTAATTCCCGTATGAATACCATTATTTTCCCTAATTACCCCTGCGTAGCTCTCTGCCAGTATGATCGTTTTAAAACTGACCCCAAAATATTAAAATATGCTATCCTTAGCCATCCTATACTAATCAGAAACAGTGAACTTTATGTTAACCTTTCCAGTATTCGCGATGAACGCTTTTTAGAAATAACTAGTGACCGCTGGGAAGCTGAACACTGGTTG
>DIRQ01000121.1 GCA_002424365.1 Syntrophomonas sp. UBA5432
TGCAGTCTCTGAATCTGGGCAGACCAGATGATATCCGTTTCGTAGGGTTAGCCAACTACATCGGGCTGATGACTGATCCCGCAGTTTTAAATGCTATGAGGAATTCAGTTCAATATTTTATGCTGTCGGTAAGCATGGAAATATTAGGCGGTATCGTAATCGCCCTGGGCTTACGAAACAAATTCAGAGGCCGAGCTATTATTCTGGGCATCGTTATTCTTCCCTGGGCTCTCCCCCCTGTGGTTAATAGTATCGTCTGGAAATGGATTTATGACCCCTCATACGGTTTGCTAAACGATGTTCTACTCAAATTGGGAATGATTGACCACTTTCATGTTTGGCTGGGGGATCCCCATTTTTCACTTGTGTGGGTGGCTTTGGTTCATATCTGGAAGATGATGCCACTAATATCCATTATTATACTGGCCCAATTACAGACTATTCCTGCTGAGCTTTATGAGGCCGCACGGATAGATGGAGCCAACTCACTACAATCCTTTCGACACATTACTTTACCCCTGCTTAAACCAGCTTTAATTATAGCTCTGACCCTGGGAACGGTATCCGCATTCCATCTTTTTGACGAGGTTTACGTCCTTACTGGAACCAGTCTGGATACTCGTTCCATCATGGTACAAGACTACCTGATTGCTTTTCGTGAACTAAAGTATAGCATGGGAATGGCCTTGTCATTAATCATTACTATAGTTATATTAGCGCTGACCTGGTTCTACAACCAGTTGGGAAAGGAGGCCAGGGTGTAATGAGAAAATCAATTCCACTGGTCGCGGTTGTAAGTTTGATTGTACTATGGTCACTATTACCTATATATTGGTCCCTGCGTACTAGCCTGCTACCAAAAATCGAGTTAACAACTACTCCTCTTAAATATATTCCTATGCCGCTTTCCTTGGAAAACTACCAAAACCTCCTGGGAATCGGAACCCGGGGTAACGATGTCTGGATTCCTCTAAAAAATTCCTTAATAAATAGTATCGTAACCAGTACCGGAACTACCCTTTTGGTATTACTGCTTTCCGTATTAGCTGGGTATGCCTTTTCTCGGTTTGCTTTCAAAGGTAAGAATCTCTTATTAGGTACAATTTTGGTCACTATTGCCCTGCCTGCTTACTCCGTCATGATTCCCCTATATAGAATTATTATCAGGTTAGGTTTGCTTGACACTTGGGTGGGAATTACCTTGATTTTTACATCAGCTTTTGCTCCTCTGGGTGTCTGGTTGATGAAAGTAGCATTTGATACCATCCCCATCGAATTAGAAGAAGCAGCGATGGTAGACGGAGCCTCTCCGGCTAAAACGCTTTTAACCATACTACCATTGGTCGTACCTGGTATGGTAGCAGTAGCCACTCTAACCTTTCTTAGTGCTTGGAGCCAATTTGTCATTCCTTTGGTTTTCTCTCCTCAAAATGCTAGTCCTATAACGGTGCTAATCACCCAATTTGTTGGTCGTACGTCTATTGATTATGGACTCATGTCAGCAGCAGGAATCATAGCTATCATCCCTCCGCTACTCGTGGTAATGTTCCTCTCAAAATACTTGGTAGACGGCCTTATGCGCGGTGCAATTAAAAACTAAGAAAAAACCTCATCTCGCTGCTTCTTTACCCTTAAGGCAAATTTAACCCCCGGGGGGGGTGATGGACAGTATCTTTAACTTCTAAATCAGGATATAAGTGTAAGGAGAGGGGGGAGAGTTGTAAATGTCGTCTAATGGCATAATGCCTGGCAAATCCCGGCAACTCCTACTACTCTGCACCCAGCCTAATTCCCCCACTCCTCGCTCCCGCGCCCTCTAATTCCTCTCCCCTACCCCTTACTCATTTCCCCTTACCTTTTAATCACCAGTGAAAATATTGCGGTATTAAAAAAGCTAAACTATTCATATAAAATAGCAATGTAATATTAGCGCAAATACACATACATGGTATGTGTTGACAATTTTATCATTTATTAGTTAAATGTAATTAGCCTTCATTATTTACTCTCGGTATTCCATCCTGGTATATTCCTAAACAAATTAAGTATTCTGCTCAATATAGCAGTATAATTTTCAGAATATTTTTAAAATTGCAGCAATTACCGGGGGAATTTAATTCAGTGAAGGTTAAAATACAAAGGGGGTATAGGGATGGAGTTTAAAACTATTGTTTACACCAAGGACTCTGGAATTGCAACTGTGCAATTAAACAGGCCTGAAGTGTTAAACGCTATCAATGAAGATGTTCTATTCGATTTATCACAAGCAATGCATGACATGATCAAGGATGATTCTGTCCGGGTTCTGGTAGTTAAGGGGAATAAAGATGCTTTTGCCGCCGGCGCAGATATCAAAAGCTTTGTAAATTACTCACCTCAGGATGCACACCAGTATATTTCCCAGGTGCAAAAAGGTATGAACATGTTAATGGCTCTAGGGAAACCTAGCATTGCTTCTATTTCTGGATATGCCCTGGGAGGTGGGTGTGAATTGGCCCTGGCCTGTGATATTCGTATCGCGGCTGATAATGCTATTTTCGGCCTACCGGAGATTAACCTGGGAATTATACCTGGGGGTAGCGGCACCTTAAGGTTGACTCGCCTGGTAGGTGAAGGTAAGGCCAAGGAATTAATTTTTCTAGGCGAGATATTCGATGCCAAAAAGGCCCTAGAATTAGGAATTATCAACCGCCTAGTACCGTTGGAAGATCTGGAAGCAGAAACACAAAAACTGGCTGGAAGATTGACCAGGAAACCACCCATTGCATTACATTCCGCCAAAGAACTAATTCATTTAAGCTACGATGTGGATATTCATACCGGATTAATGATGGAAAAAGAGAAGTTTGCTTACCTCTTTTCTACCGAAGATCAACGAGAGGGTATGTTGGCCTTTCTGGAAGGACGTAAACCTGCGTTTCAGGGCAAATAATCTATTCAATTAATTTGGTAATACCCGAATAAAAAAGGGGGAGTTTATGGTGAGTAATCTGGAAATAAAGTGGAAGGAATTATATAAACAAAAGTTAATGAGTGCCGATGAAGCGGCTAAACTATTTGAATCCGGCGATGGTATAGTGGCACCTCTTTCCAATGGGCAGCCTTTGGGTCTGGTTAATGCGGTCGCCAAAAGAATCCGTGAAGATAATTTAACTGATATTCTTTATGTAAGCGGTGTTGATGTGAGATGGTTTGATCTTTATCACCCAGATCTGGTGGGGAAAGTCACTATTGATTCAGGTTTTGTGGCACCGGCTACCCGCCATGGTGTGGGTCAGGGTTTGTTTACTTACACCCCCTGCCGTCTGGGTGAGACTGTAGATATGATTTCTCGCTGCCGTCATGTGGATGTTTGCACCATGGTAGTATCGCCCATGGATAAACACGGTTTTTTTAGTACCGGTTGTAATGTGGACTGGGGTTGGGAAGCAGCCAAAGTTAGTAATCCACGCGTGATTATCGTAGAGGTAAATGAAAACATGCCCCGTACTTATGGAAACAACCAGGTGCATATCAGTGAAGTAACCGCAGTAATTGAGAATCATATTCCCCTGGTTGAACTACCTCATATACCGATAACTGATAAGGATGAGAAAATCGGCCGTTTTATTGCGGATATGATTGAGGATGGCTCCTGTATTCAAATCGGTATTGGCAGTATGCCTAACTCGCTGGCCAACTTCCTCATGGATAAAAAAGACTTGGGAATTCATTCAGAGATGCTAACCGATAGTATGGTTGATCTTTATGAGGCCGGAGTAATAAACTGCAATAAGAAGAATTTTATGCCTTATAAATGGATAGGCTCGTTCGCTTTGGGTACCAGAAAGCTATATGACTTTATCCATGAAAACCCCTTGGTAGAGATGCACTCCACAAAACTTGTCAACGACCCTTACATTATCGGCCAAAATGATAATATGATATCGGTAAACGGAACCATGGAAGTTGACCTGAGCGGGCAATGCGCATCTGAGTCGATTGGATTTATGCAGTATACGGGTACGGG
>DIRQ01000010.1 GCA_002424365.1 Syntrophomonas sp. UBA5432
CCGGCGATTTTAGCCTGGATGTCTTCTCAGTCAGGTTATTTCGGGTTCAGAGAAAAATAATAGCCTATATGACGGCAGTTCATGGGGTTAACATATCCATACCATATTGTTTCTTCATAACCATCATTTAATTAAAAAACGGTTCCCGAAGGAACCGTTTTTGATACTCGAAAAATTAGTTAGCCGTTTCGCATCAAAGAGCAAATACCCTTATGTAAACTCTGCTCAAAACGCTTATCATCTTCAATACTTCTTTTTTTTGGCCCCCTGGTTCTACCACCTGCCCTGCGTAGCTTGGCCTTAACCTCTCTTTCCTCTAAAAGAAAGTCCATGGTAGCCACTTCATACTCGCGCCCCATTGGACTCAGGCATTTTGCTCCTTTACCCAAAACCATAGCGGCCAGTCCCCAGTCCTGGGTAATAACTATATCTCCTGGTTTGGTTAAATTCATAATTTTAAGATCCGCTTCCTGGGAAGCATTGCCTACTACTATATGATGATCGGAGTCTATATTATGATTAAAACTGGCTACAGTCCATACCGCCAAATTGTATTTACGAGCCAGTCGGAAACAGATTTGCAGAACTGGCTTAGGACAGGCATCGGCATCTACCAGTATTTTCAATAGCAACACTCCTAATTAACCCCGCATGTTTTCCGAATCTACGCAACCATCGATGAAATAGCAGCATTCATAATTTAAAATTCATGCTATTCTCTCTCACAACTGTCAACATGTACCGTTGTAGCTGAAGCAAACAACTTCTCATTAATACTATTTTCCACCTGATCGGCAATATCGTGTGCCCGTAGCAGGGAAAGATTCTTGTCTACCTCTATATGAATAACTACCATTTTGTTGGCACCATAGTCATGAATACTAATGTCATGAGTAGCCATGACTCCTGGTACGGAAAGAGCTAAACGGCTAATCTCTTCTATCTGATAGGGATCATTTTCACCAATTATCTTGGAACAGGACTCTCTGAAAATTTCTACGGCGGTCCAAATAATAAGTCCTGACACACAGAACCCTAGTATGGAATCTACCCGGTAATAGCCAAACTGGGAAGCCAGGATGGCTATTGCCACCAATACCGAAGCGATAGCATCAGTACGGTGATGCCAAGCATCGGCTATCAGGGTGGATGAGGAAATTCTCTGTCCCAAATCAATCGAGAAACGAGACATGAGTTCTTTAAATAACCCAGCCAGCAGCATAATTACAACTACAAAGTAACTGCCGGTTACGGGAGTATTAGCAATTAAACGTTTATAGGAATCAATTCCAAACTTAACCCCTACTGCCGCCAAAAGTATTGAAATAATCAGGGTGGCAATAAATTCAATGCGACCATGACCATGGGGATGTTCTTCATCAGGAGGGATGGCTGCCAATTTAAAGCCAGCAATTACCACTATGGATGTTATTACATCGGAAGCGGTATGAACAGCATCAGCAATTAGTGAGATACTATTGACCATTACTCCCAGAACCCCTTTGATAATCGCCAATATGAAATTACCGATTATACTGAACCAGGCCTCTAGATAAGCCACCTGATTTCGGTAAATGGGGTTATCAATAGTATTTTCTGCAGGTACATCTTTAAGGGTTTTACGAATCATGAAGTTAGTAAAAAAAGTGGTCAACCGATCCAAAATTAACACTCCCTATATCCGTAATAATCTCCATAGATAAAAAAATTACCGTTAGACTGTTACTTTTGCATAATAGTCCCACGGTAACTCCGCTGCCCACCCAAGGCCCGGCTAGAAAGCCTGACTCTAGTATTAGGTTATTACCATTTATTATACTGAAAAGTATACATATATGGCAAGTAATAAATGGTTTGTTTAATATTCCTTTATCTTTAAACTTAAAGGAGTTTCTTAATTTATATAGAATACTAATTCAGTTAATTGGGGGGGGGTTACAGAAATGGCAATAAAAATAATAAGTGATAGTACAGCATATATTAATGGAGAAACGCAAAGTGAACTGGATATTAGGATAATTCCTCTTAGTGTTCATTTTAAGGATGAATCGTTTAGGGAAACGGAAGTCGAGTATGATTATTTCTATAACAAAATCGAAAGTACCGGATGTATTCCTACCTCTTCTCAACCTTCGCTAGGAGAGATTCACGAAATCTTCCGGCAGATAGTCGCCCGGGGAGATGAGATTCTGGGAATTTTTATCTCTTCCGCTATGAGTGGTACCTGGGCCACAGCTTTGAAAGCCAAGGAAATGATTTTACATGAATATCCGGAAGCCCGGATAGAAATCATGGATTCCTACACTAACTGTATGGCCATGGGTTTACAGGTATTAACGGCTGCCCGTTTAGTCCAGGCAGGGGAGAGTTTTAAAACAGTCCTGGAGGCAGCTCAGCAGACGCGTGATCGGGTACGGTTTTATTTTGTCCCTGAAACTCTTGAGTATCTAAAAAAAGGTGGGCGTATAGGAACTGCCTCTGCTTTACTAGGATCACTGTTAAATATCCGTCCAATTTTAACGGTAGATATGAAAAAAGGTATGACTCATTTGATGGAGAAAGCCCGTGGTACCTCAAGGGCTATTAAACGTATGCTAGAACTGATAGAAGAAGATCAGCAACAATATGGTTTAAGAGAAATTATAGTTCACCATATCAATGCACCAGAAAAAGCACATCAGCTCAGGGATTTACTTATAAATCGCTATTCTGTACCGGTTAGCATCCATTCTATTGGCCCAGTAATAGGCTTACATACCGGATTGGGGACAGTTGGTTTTGTCTACTGTACAGAAATATAGCATAAGACGTTATCAAATCCACTATCCATATAAATGTTAAATTCCGAGATAGCTATGTCTTTCAGCGGAATATAGTGATAAAATACCTGCTCTAAGTCGTATCTTTATTACGAAACAGTTTTAAAGAGGATAGTTCTTTTGCTATATTTAATTGCTTAAATATGGTAATATAGCTATTATATATAAATAATTGCTGCAGAACTGAGAGGTGGAATTTCTCAATGGATAGTCAAGAGCAGGTACGGCGCATATCGAGGTCCTACTCTATCTCAACAATATTTTGGTGTGCTTTTCTTGCTGCTCCTTTCGGTTTGCTTAACGCTTGGTTATTGGGATTAACCGATGTGAGGGCTTGGATAATTCAATACCTGGGAGGGGCATTTGGTGGAATACTGGTCGGTTTTCTTGCCACTATAATAAATAAAAAGAGATTTTTTATTCCTATCGCCTCGATGGTAGAATACGTTAGTGGAATTGAACAAGGTAAACTAGATGCAAAACTGAAGAATCTAAATTATGGATTAATGGATACCATACGGATGGCCTTTGATCAGATGGGTGATGGTATTATTAACCTCATGTTTACCACTAAGCAAAGGATTCTTGAAACAGAAAAGGTTAAAAATGAAATGGTTGAGCAGGTTAATAACGGTAATATACAGGCTCATGAAGTTGCATCTGCCATGATGCAAATAGCCGCTGGATGCAGCGATCAGGCTGAAGTAGTACAGAGGATTGTTATTGAGGTTAGCAATATAGCCCAACTAGTTGATAATACGGCCAATAGCAGTAATGAAACAGCTTCAGGACTTCAATCCATAGGGGCTATGGCTTCAGATGAACTACAGGCCATAGAACAACAGAAAGTACGTATGTTGGCAAACCGGCAAGTGATAGAAAAAATGAGTGTTGCTATTAACGAATTGCAAATTAAAAGCAGTGAAATAAAAACTATAATGGATGTTATTGCCGATATTGCCGCCCAGACTAACTTGCTAGCTCTTAACGCATCGATTGAAGCAGCACGCAGCGGAGAAAGTGGTAAAGGTTTTCAAGTAGTGGCCGAAGAAGTTAGAAAACTGGCTGAAGCTTCAGGCGAAGCTGCCTACGAGATAGGCCAGTTGGCAGGCAATATACAGTTCAGCATAGTACAAGTAATTAATGAAACTAATGCTGCCAAGCAGGCGGTTTTCGATCAGGAGAAGGCCATGGAGGAAAGCCAGCAATATATTACTCGGGTAGCAAACAACTTTAGCGACATAACTCGTGACATGGAAAGCGTTACTGCTAATTGTCAGGATATTAGCCGGGCGGTTGATGAGGTAAATGCAGCAGCTCAAGGGACTGATATTATTACCCAGGAAAGTAGTGCTCGGGCACAGGAGATATCAACAATTGCAGAGCAACAAGCTACCTATATGGAGTCTTTGCATAATGAGATAATACGATTTGATGCCATGTTTTCAGGCCTTAAAAGTGCAGTGGAAAAATTTAATACAGAGCAGATTGAAGTAGATTAAAGGAGGAGGGTATGGGAATGAATGCTGATAAAAAGGAGATTAGAAGAATAGCCCTTAACTATACCTTAAAAACAATGACCTTTTCCTCCATAACTGCTGGTATTGTAGTAGGCTCATTACTGGCATATCTGGCAGATTGCATCCATTTACGTGGCCTGATTATATCTTTTTTTTCAGCCTGGTTAGCCGGGCTGGTAGTAGCATGGATATCGACCACTAATAACTCGAGGAAATTTATATATCCCACCTGGTTACTAGTTGAACAGTCGAATCTAATTGCCAGGGGAGACTTTACTGCTGAGGTACCGTTGAATCAGCCCATGGGTCAAATAGCATTGATGCGTGATGTTTTTAACCATATGGTAGCAGAACTAAGGTTTATTGGCAGCCAGATTAAAGAAGCCGGTTTTCAGATTAACAATTCTTCAGCTGAAGCTGTAAGAATTACTGACAATACTTTAGAGAGTATAAATACTATGACTGGTCTTATTGACCAGATTGCTCGGGGAGCTAACGAGCAGGCAGTAAATATGCAGGTAACATCTAGATCTGCAGCTTTTATGGCTGATCTAGCGCAACAAGTCGAGCAAAATTTCTCTGCTGTTGCTGATCATGCTGGGGCAACAGAGGCTGTAGTAGCTGACGGTTTACATAATGCTAGTTTTCAAAGACAAAAGGTTACTGAAAGCATGACCTCTATTGCTCGGGTAAGCGAATCGATAGGGGAATTGGAGGAGAAATCTGCTATGATAGGACAGATTGTTAATGTTATAACCGATATTGCGAGCCAGACTAATTTGCTGGCTTTAAATGCAGCTATTGAAGCTGCCCGCGCCGGTGAACAGGGACGCGGTTTTGCAGTAGTAGCTGAAGAGGTGCGAAAACTGGCCGAGGAAACGTCCACGACCGCTCAGAGTATATATGGATTAATAGGGGATATACAGAATAGTACTATTCAGGTAGTAGAGGATGTGGCATCCGCCCGGGAAGTTCTGGAAAGCCAGACAGATGCTGTCCTAAATAATGAAAAACTATTACTGAGATTAAAGGAGTATATAATTCCAGTTACTCAGCAAATTCAAAATATAGCGACTGCCAGCCAGGAAATTACTCACAGCACTAATAGTATTAACACCGAAATGGAGAATATTGCAGCAGTAAGCCAGGAAACTGCAGCAGCTACCGAGGAAATTTTCGCTTCAACCGAGGAACAATCCAAAAATATTGCTAATATGCTGGAATGTGTTAAAGAAATGTCACTGCTGGCTGAAAAACTGGAAGAGCAATCAAATGCAATAAAACTACCCAACGAACAGTAGAATACCGCATAAATACGTATCGAATTAAAAAGCTGCTAACTATTAAACAGTGAGCAGCTTTTAATGATTTATTGGAAAATCTTTAATAGTCGAAAGAAGCTATGGGAATATCCAGTGCAGAGTATCGCCTTCTTTAACTATGTCGGCAATAGTCCATACTTGAGTTAATACTTTGTACAGTTTAGTCACAATAAATCAAAGTACAGGTATTGGATATATTAAAAACCGGGAATAAGCACTGTCTCTTGTAATAGACCTTAGTCTCATATTATTAATATCTTCTAACAATTCGGTTACTCAGTTATACTTGATTTTCCTGCTTTTTACGGTAACGGTTGTACCATGAAGAACAAGAGCAGAAGAGCTATAATTATATAAGAGCCCCGGGAGCTTTAAACCCGGGGCTTATAATGTAATTAGGAAGGTGAAACCATGGATGAACCAGCATGTACAGTGGGGTGTGCAGCGGTTCAAGATATTCCCGCTATGTTAAGTTTCGAAAAGAAGTATTTTGATACTTGCTGGCAGTCTAAAACCAATACCTTGAAGAGTTTAATTAAGAGAGACCCAAAGATGTTTCGGTTATGTAAAGTGGATAATAAATTAAAAGGTTATTATGGAATACTTCCACTACCGTATGAAATATGGAAAAAGGTTCTTCAGGGTCAAATTCTTGAGGATGATGCCATACCCTATCTACTATCGTTTGAGGCACCTGATGTCTACCTGTATATTTATTCAGTAATTGTTGACTTATCGGATAAGCAGCATAAAATCTATACCCGAGAGCTGATACGTGACTTTGCCCGGCAATTTATTCTGGGGCAAAAAAAGAAAATGGCCAATATTAAAGCAGTAGGAGCTTTTACCGTTTCCGAAGGTGGTAGACGACTGGTGGAACGCTCCAAGTTTATTTACAAAGGCAGTTTTCTCGGTAACAATGGGCTTTATGTAAGATCGTATGCTATAAAAAGAGAAAACCTGGTAAAGCAAGTTCTAAAAAATAGAGAGCAACATATCCAAAAACGTATTGCCTAAAAAGGATATACACTGATCTATGAGAGTCATCGTAAAGGATGGCTCTATTTTTTTCTTAAATCAGCCCATTTTTTTAAAAACTATTAGAAAACCTGAAGATAATTGCATATTGTATAAAGTAGTTACATAAAACACAAAATTATTATAGCTACAATTGATTAGTTTATGTAAAATATAACTTGTAACTTCATTGGTCTATGGCTAATCCAGAGAGATGAATAGGTTAACAACTTAAGGAGGGTTTTTTAGTGGTAGGGAATCTCAATAGTGAGGATAAAGGCGATTTTGAGCATTTTATGCTCAAAGAAATATTTGATGGACCAGAAGCATTGCGGCAAACTTTAAGCGGTAGAACAAAAGATAACAAACTCGTCTTTAGCGAGCTTAAACTTAAAATTCAGGATATAAACAAAATATTTATTGCAGGGTGTGGTACCGCTTACCATGCTGGTCTGGTAGGCCGCAAAGCTATTGAGGAACTAACCGGCATTCCGGTGGAAATCGACCTGGCCTCCGAATTTGCTTATCGCCAGGTATTATGGCAGAAAGGTAACCTGCTCATAGTTATTAGCCAGTCCGGCGAAACCGCCGATACCCTAGCTGCCCTCTACAAGGCAAAAGAAGCGGGAATTCCTATTCTGGCTATAGTAAATGTCCCTGATAGTACCATAGCCCGTTTGGCCGATATGGTAATTTACACCCAGGCGGGACTGGAAATTTCCATAGCCTCAACCAAAGTATATCTTACTCAGCTACTGGTCCTATATCTATTAGCTTTATATTTCGCCCAGGAAAAAGATACTCTGCCCGCAGAAGAGCTTAAAACCCATATTAATGCTATTGCCACTATTGACCAACAAGTAGAAAAAGCCTTAAGTCAGCAACCTGCAATTAAAGAAATAGCCAACCAATACCACAATGCTAATAATGCTTTTTTCCTGGGTCGCGGTTATGATTATCCCGTCGCTATGGAGGGGGCCTTAAAGCTTAAAGAAACCTCTTATGTACACGCAGAAGCATACGCTGCCGGGGAACTAAAACATGGCCCCATTGCCTTGCTTAATGGTGATGTTCTGGTAATGGCTCTGGTTAGCCAGGATGCTCTGGTGGAAAAGACTATGCCTAATATCAATGAAATAAAATCCCGAGGAGCCAAAATTATTGTTATATGCAAAGAGAGTTTGCAGCAACATTGCCTGGAGTATGAAAACAGAATTGTCATTCCCGATATCGATCCCTTGTTGGCACCCCTGGTAGCCGTGATTCCTTTACAGCTATTTGCTTACTATATGGCTGTTTTCCGGGGTACCGAAGTAGATAACCCCCGCCACCTTACTAAAGCAGTTACGGTGGAATAAGGATTAGAAGTAGTATCAGGTGGGAAAGATGGCGTAATAGCTATTTGTCAGCAAAAGGCTACTGACCATAACATTCAGCAGCCTTATTTTTAAGATAACATTCATTTGGTTTGGATACAGCAATTATTTCATGAACCTTACTTCCAAACCTAGATTTCAGTATCTTTGCTCTTAAAAGCCATTCGGGCGAAAAATCGGCCCCCATGTAATAGGTAAAAACCCAACAATATAGAGACGAGCATGGCTAAAGATCTTTCTGCTATCAGTAATTGTTGCTCGAAAGTGTCTATGCCCATAGGACGGTAATAACCTATGTACAAAGCATTGGAGAGAATGCGCAGTAAATCCGGTACAAAATAAACTATAAGTACCATTCCGGTTATTTTCATGGCCAAAGAAAATATAGTCTGAGCAGATTCCGTAGCTATTTCCTCTTCCTCAGGATAGAACTTGTTTACCAGTCTGCCGGTACCGCTTAGCAAATAAATACCTATTAATAATAAGGCCAGGGGATATACCAGGGTCATTATTTGCTGACTCAAAGCCCACCCAGGATAATTATGACCAAATAGAGACGGTACAGTCATAATTAAGACCATTATAGATTTGATAATAGCTAATATACCTATAATCCTGATACCCACAGCAAACAAATCAGATGCCGATAACTTCATAAATACCCCTCCCACTTTTACTATTTAGATAATACCAGAGATTTCCTCTATTTACACCTATTATTTCCAGTCAGTTATTATGAGCACTCATACCAGCACCAGGTAATCCGATGATAAATAACTAGGGATATACCCCACCCGGTAATAGACTAGGTTTCTTGAAGCCTAAACTATTCTCCTTACTCTCCCTGAAAATGATTATAGCCTTTGGCTTTCAATGGCTGCCGAATGCCCTTGGAGTCAATGATGTGATAACCGAATTGTTCGGGAACAATTTCGCCCAGGATCGTAAAGCTGATATTTTCCTGAATGGCTATGGATTGCAAGTGGGGTAGATTAGTGGGGGAGAAGGTGAAAAGCAGTTCGTAATCTTCTCCACCGTTAATTGCCAGATTTACAGGATCAATATTTAAACGAGCTGCTACTTGTCGGGTTTCATCCAAAATAGGTATATGGTCAGTCCATATAACCGCTCCCTGGTGACTGGAACGGGCTATGGTTAGAACTTCCTTACTCAACCCATCACTGATATCTTTGGCGGCAGTAACCATCCCACTACGCGCAAAAACTCTTCCCTGGTGCACACGGGGATGGGGACGGTCGTGAAGAGCCAATACCCGGTCTCTAATCTCCAGGGGAAGGCATAATTGGGGATTAAGGAGAAGGGCTAGTCCGGCAGCACTCCCGCCCAACTCCCCGGTAACTGCTACCAAATCTCCTACCCGGGCTTGATCCTGACGCAAAACCAGATTGCTCTCCACCTCTCCCATCAGAGCAATGTTGATTACAATAATAGGGGAGGTGGTTACATCCCCTCCTACAATATCTACGCAGTAAGCATCAGCCAGTTCGTACATCCCGTTATAGAACTCGCTTAGTTCACTGGTTTTCAGATCTTCGGGCAGACCCAGCGAGACCAGGGCATAGCGGGGGATGCCACCCATAGCTGCGATATCGCTGAGGTTAACCGCCATGGATTTGTAACCTAGATCTTTCATGCTAATACGTTCCCGCAGGAAGTGAACTCCTTCCACCAGCAGGTCGGTGGTGAGAAGTTGCAGCCATCCTTTTTTCCATGAAACCGCCGCAGCATCATCACCTATTGGAATAACCACATCATTCAAATAGCGTGAACGTTGACGAATACTCTCAATTACTTGGACTTCGCCCACATCTCTCAAGTGCATCTCGGTCTTCTCCCTCCTGGTATATACGAATAGCGCACATATCCCCGCACATAGTACAGCCGGTTTCCGAGGAATTATTTTTCATGTGAAATATCTGCCGGGCCCGTTCTGAATCCAGGGCCAGGGAAAACTGCCGGTTCCAGTCCAATTCCTTCCGGGCCTGGGCCATGTCGAGATCCCGCTGCCAGGCTTTTTTATGTCCCTTTACCAGGTCAGCAGCGTGAGCTGCGATTTTACCCGCTACGGTTCCTTCTTCAATATCCCGGAGGTCGGGAAGACCAAGGTGTTCAGCCGGGCTGACACAGCAGATAAAGTCGGCACCGCTGGCACCGGCTATAGCGCTGCCGACGGCCGAGGTTATATGATCATATCCTGGAGCTATGTCGGTAACCAGAGGTCCGAGAATATAAAAGGGAACCTCGTGACATAACTTCTTCTGCATCTTTACGTTCATGGCCACCTCATTTAACATAATATGGCCTGGTCCTTCCACAATTACCTTGACTCCTGCTTCCAGGGCCCGGCAGGTTAACTCTCCCAGGGTTATCAGTTCCTTGAATTGGGCCCGATCCGAACCATCGGCAATACACCCGGGGCGCAGGCCATCTCCCAGACTCAAGGTAAGGTCATACTGCCGCGCCAATTCTAATAATTGGTCATAATTTTCATACAAGGGGTTTTCTTTCTTATTAGCATGCATCCAGGAAGCCAGTATCGAACCACCCCGGCTGACCACTCCCAAAACCCGGTCTTTACGAACATGTTCCAGTGCTTTCCTGGTAAGGCCAGTATGAACGGTTATAAAATCAACTCCATCTTCAGCATGTTTCTGAATAACTTTAAATATATCCTGCACTTTCATGTTTACCAAACTGTTTTTCAATTCTACATGATATGCTGCCTGGTAAATAGGTACCGTACCGACCGGTACTTTACTGGCAGTTATAATAGATCTTCTCACTTCATCCATATTATCTCCCAAGCTTAAATCCATAACCGTATCCGCTCCCAAGCGAATAGCTACATTTAACTTTTGTAGTTCCTCGTCCAAATCAGAGGCACGTGGTGAAACCCCAATGTTTACATTAATCTTGGTTGATAAGTTTTTTCCCACAGCACAGGGCTCTGATACTTTATGCCGGGGATTATTCAAAATGACTACCTTTCCGCTGGATACAAGCTCCTCCAGTTCAGCCAAAGGCAGTTCCTCCTGTTCGGAAATCTTAGTAAGAACTACATTCTCCTCAGTTCTCATTATATATTTCTTCTCCCTTCATACACTTCGGTAATTTTAGTCCTTAATCTCAGGGTTGCTTTTCTTACATTCTG
>DIRQ01000004.1:0-1295 GCA_002424365.1 Syntrophomonas sp. UBA5432
GTTATGATAATACTGCATAACCGTATTCGGAAATCAGCCGCTTTAACTCAGCGATATAATCAGATGCGATCGCACTCAGATGGGCTTTCTCGTTAGTTATCCACCCCACAAGCATTTTTTCTTCCGTCTCCAGCGGCACGGAAATAATGTTTTCACCATTTAAGTCGCTGTTTAGAACGCCTGTACAAATGGTGTATCCATTCAACCCAATCAACAGATTGAAAAGCGTTGCGCGGTCGCTGACGTGGATGGTTTTCTTATGCGGAGCGGTACTCAAGATCTCCTCTGAAAAGTAAAACGAATTATATTCGCCTTGTTCAAACGCCAGGAAAGGAAAATCATCCAAATCTTCTAGAGTGACCGATTTTTTCTTGGCAAGCGGATGAACCGAACTGATAAAAACATGTGGGGCAGCTTCAAAAAGAGGGTTAAAGATCAAGTGATTTTCCTTTAAAAGCTTATTAAGCACTTGTTTATTAAAGTCACTTAAATATATAATGCCGATCTCGCTGCGAAGATTCTTCACATCTTCAATGATTTCATAGGTTCTTGTTTCGCGAAGTGTAAATTTATACTCATCTACATCCAATGCTTTGAGGAGATTTACAAAGGCGTTGACAGCGAAAGCGTAATGTTGAGTTGAAACAGAGCATAGCTGTTTCGAGGGCTTTTTACCCAGATAACGCTGTTCCAGAAGTTCAGTCTGCTCTATAACCTGTCGCGCGTAAGAAAGAAATTCCGTACCGTCAATAGATAATGAAATACCTTTTGTTGTTCGGTAAAATATCTCTATGCCCAGTTCGGTTTCAAGCTCTTTGACGGCATTTGAAAGGCTTGGCTGGGAGATGAAAAGCTGTTTTGCGGCTTCGGTAATTGAGCCGCATTCAACTATTTTGATAATGTATCTTAATTGTTGAAGTGTCATCGTTTACCTTCTTATTATCATTTTTAGAATACTTTGTATCCAGATATTCAAAATAACTCATACATATTATATCTATAATTCCTATTTCCTGCTTAAGGCTAACCTCAAAAGCTGAACTTATTTAGACATAGGCCAGATTACTGTTATAAAGGTCGGAGTAAGTTTGCACACTCCTTCTTCTTTATTTTTTACTATATAATGGCAGGATTGATACTCAAATAATTAGTTTTCAACAAGACATCCTCATTATAACCGCCGATTTTCCTATTGTGCTGGCAGGGTTTTGGGGTAGCTCTGGCTGACCAGTTCCACCGGATGAACTACCTCACATTTATAGTTATGACGGCTGATACCATGGCGCAATTGCATG
>DIRQ01000004.1:1602-2691 GCA_002424365.1 Syntrophomonas sp. UBA5432
CGATTAGCATCTGTCATTTCAATATAATCAACTCCGGGAATACGTTTCAGCAACTCACGTGGTTGCTCCTTTATACCCTGAGCATTAGCCAGGTGACAAGGGTCATGATAGGTGACCCGGATAGTATTTTTGTCTTCATTAATAGCCGGCATTTTAATATCGATAACTTCAACCAGGAAGCGAGTTAAGTCCATTACCTTCTTAGAAAAGTTATAAGCTTCATCCTCAATTTTTAATCCGCCCAGTAAAAACTCCATGTTTTGACGAGACAGAGCCGAAGTACAAGAAGCACAATCACTAATAATATAATCCAATTTATAGGAGTTAAATATCTTAATATTATGAATCGCGAGCAAACGGGCAGTATCCATCTTACCATTGGCTATATGGGGTAAACCGCAGCATTTCATGTCCTGCGGTATCAGCACATCACAGCCATTACGAGTAAGAACATCGACCGTTGCCAAGGCTACATTGGGATTGAATATATCCGTTCCACAACCTAGGAAATAACCTACGGTATATTTTTTCTCCCCCTTAGCTCGGTTAATCTTATGCAGACGGCTACGAGCCGGTTGGGAGGGGATACTAGTCATTATTTTCTCCGCCTGGGGTAAGTCACCGGGTAAAATACGGGTCAAACCCGTATTACGGGCAAAGGTTTGAAGGCCTAGCTTTTGTAGCCCGCTCATAATTTTGGTAGAAGCCCTTAATAAACCAGGTTTGGTCCACATAGTATCAAAAATAAGCTCCTTGCCTATGCTGGGGTTTTGCTCATATATATAAGACCTGGCAGCAGCATTAAGCTCGTGCACATGTATACCTGAAGGACAATTGACACTACAGGTTTCACAAAGTAGGCAATTGGATAGTTTATCATATACCTCCTGCCGGGGGTCAACCTTTCCATCCCGTAACATCTGGACCATAAAGACATGGCCGCGGGGTGCAGCAGTTTCATTTCTAATTTCATCAAATACCGGACAAACACTGCGGCACTTACCACAGCGTACACATTTCATAATTTGTTCTTGAACCAGAGGCAACTTTTTGAACTCCATAGCACCCCCTCCTTTCTAATTCCAAAAA
>DIRQ01000004.1:3041-5603 GCA_002424365.1 Syntrophomonas sp. UBA5432
CCCTTTGGGTCAAATGCCTTTTTAATCTCCTTCATATAATTCCAGGCCTGACCGTGTTCCATCTCTGCGTACTGCCGCCGTACCGCTCCTACCCCGTGCTCACCGGTAGTAGTTCCTTCCATTTCTATAGC
Organism: Syntrophomonas sp. UBA5432; assembly: GCA_002424365.1. Taxonomy (GTDB): domain Bacteria; phylum Bacillota; class Syntrophomonadia; order Syntrophomonadales; family Syntrophomonadaceae; genus UBA4844. The sequence goes on from DIRQ01000004.1 coordinate 3,173, forward strand.
TAGCAGGTGAATATCGTGAACCAATTGCAGCACTTTTTCCACTTCTTCCGGATTTTCCGGATTAATTACCGGGGCGGTGTGCACATTACCATCACCGATATGGCCATAGTTAACTACCTTGATACCGTACTTATCGCCCAGTGCTCGTATAGCCCGCAGGGTATCCGCAACTTTGGCCAGGGGAACACTGATATCCTCACCAGCAAATATGCGGCTTCCATCTTTCCTTACCCGGGCCGCAGCAGTGGCGGTTATACTTCTACCTTCCCAAAGCTCGGCCATGCGTTTGACCTCAGTCGACCACTCCACATTACGAGCCCGTTTACCTGCTACTTCTTTAATTACCTGGCCTTCATATCCTACTGAAGGCGGATTGCCATCTACCTCAAATAGCAGTATAGCTTCCGCCTCGGGTAGATTTATTTCAGGCTTGAACAGGTTTACCGCTTTAATAGCGGAGCTATCAAGTATCTCTATCCCAGAGGGAAGAACCCCAGCCTGATATACGTCCAGGACTGTTGCGGGAGCATCATCCAAATTATCAAAAACCGCCATGGCAATACCACGTCCTTTAGGTCGAGGCCAGCAGCGCAGGCGAATTTTGGTGATAACCCCTAATATACCTTCAGAGCCTACCATTAGTTTGGTCAGGTTTAATCCGGAAACATTTTTAATACAGCGGGCCTTCATACCACCCGTGGTGATAATGTCGCCGTTGGCCAGTACCACTTCTAGTCCCAGGATATATTGTTCGGTACAACCGTATTTTACTGCTCGTAAGCCACTGGCATTGTTGGCTACCATACCCCCGATGGTACACATCTGACTGCTACCCGGATCAGGCGGGAAAAATAGATTATATTTTGCCAGTTCCTTGTTAAGATGGGCATGTATCACCCCGGGACGAAGAATAACCTGCATATTATTAGCATCAATTTCAACAATTTCATCCCAGGTGGAAAGGTCTAAAACTATACCACCCTTTAGGGCGACACATCCACCAGTTTCGCCAGTACCAGCACCGCGGGGGATAATATCAATGTCATTATCGAAGGCCAATTTCATTATTTGTTGAACCTCTTCCGTGGAGCGTGGCATAACCACAGCCCATGGGTTACCCGGTTCCAACTTGGTTAAAAATGAACTGTCATAAGAATAGTACATCAAGTCTAGCTCGTCGTAGAGAACTTTATCCTTGCCCAGCATCTTAACCAGTTTTTTTTGTAACGCTGATTTATCCATCTTGAGTCCCCCTTGACAAAAACAAAATGTGATATTAAAATCCCTGCCTATTATATCACAAAGCCAATAGCGGGGATTATAAATATATGATGTATACGGTATAATCTAAGCAATGATGAATTAGAAAATAAGCGCTAATTAATGATTGTAAATGAATTCTAATCTTGAACTTGAATTAATTGTTGAGAGTGAGGAGTAAGGGGTTAGGAGTGAGGTTTTGTAGGAGTTAATTCTGCGCACTAAGGGGTAGCCTTCCATATGCGCATTAAATGAAAATAGCTGAGTGCAGACTCGCTATAAAGTTATAACCAAACGCTTTGAGCCATAGAATGTATCAGAACAGTGAAGCTTTGCGTTTATTCATTAAGGAGAGGATTATGTATTCAGAAATATTAAATTATTTGCCTGCAGACCGTTTGCTGTTTAATGAAGAGATGAAAAATCATACTACCTTTAAAATTGGTGGGCCTGTAGACATCATGGTACTTCCACAGGATGAAGAAGATGTTCGTACTGTTATATCATTTTGCCGGCAAAGGGACATCCCTTTGTTTATATTTGGTGTAGGGAGCAATTTGCTGGTGCGAGACCGGGGTATACGTGGAATAGCGATGAAACTAGGAGAAAACCTGGACCAAGTAGAGGTCAACGGTGAAGAGATACAGGCCCAGGCTGGTGTAAAAATCTGTACTTTGGCTCGAATAGCGGCATTCCACTCATTATCTGGGCTGGAATTTGCCGAGGGTATACCTGGAAGCCTGGGAGGAGCATTGGTTATGAATGCCGGGGCCTATAATGGTGAAATGCAGGCGGTAGTTTTGGAAGCCCGGGCAATAAACCCTGAAGGTAGTATTATAACTTTTAAGAATGAGGATATGCAATTTGGCTATCGCCAAAGTATTTTTCAAAGTAATGGTTATATAATAATTTCTGTTGGTTTAAAATTGGCGACTGGTAACCGGAACGAAATAGAAGAGCGCATGCTGGAATTTGCCCGCCGACGAGAGGAAAAACAACCTCTGGATAAACCAAGTGCGGGCAGCACCTTCAGACGTCCTTCGGGATTTTATGTAGGACCAATGCTAGAAGAACTGGGGTTAAAGGGTTATAGGTTGGGTGGTGCCCAGGTATCCGGCAAACATGCCGGCTTTATTGTTAATAATGGTAATGCTACCGCCAGGGATGTTCT
>DIRQ01000004.1:5990-7499 GCA_002424365.1 Syntrophomonas sp. UBA5432
GCTTATTTGGAAGAAGCCTGTCACAGTGATAGTTGGGAAATAGAAACTCTTGAGTTTACTATTAACGATAAACTTGACCAAATAATGACCCGCCTTTACCGCAGCCAACCGGATGTACTCTGTTTTTCAACCTATATCTGGAACACTGAGGAAACCCTGTCCCTATGCCATGATTTTAAAAAGGTATCCCCGGAATGCCTGATAATATTAGGGGGTCCTGAGGTATCCTATGATAGTACTTCAGTTTTAGAGGAGCACCCGAGCATAGATTATATTGTACGGGGAGAGGGTGAAATCAGCCTGCGTGAATTACTGGGACAAATCTTCGCAGAGAAGGATGTAGAGAATATCAGCGGGATAACGTACCGCTACCAGGGACAGATAAAGGAAAATTCCGATCGACCTTTAATTACTGAGTTGGGTTCTCTGCCATCTCCTTTTGGCCGCGATTTCACTCCTTATAAAGACCGTGTCGTATATTACGAAAGCTCCCGCGGCTGTCCCTTTAACTGCTCTTATTGCCTTTCCTCCACTGCCCGGGGAGTTCGATTTTTTCCTATGGACCGGGTAAAAGAGGAACTTAAACATTTACTTAAATATGAGCTGCGGGAAATTAAGTTGGTGGACCGCACCTTTAACTGTAACGAAAAGCGGGCGCAGGAGATTATGCAATTTATTGTGGAGCAGGGAAGCAGTACCAAAGTGCACCTGGAAATCTGCGCTGATATTATGTCGGATGAATTTTTAGAATTTCTAAGTAAGATGCCGCCTAATATTTTTAACTTCGAAATTGGAATACAATCTACCTGCCCGGAGGCACTGCAGGCAGTTCATCGGGTTAGCCATTGGGAAAACTTGAGAAAAAATATTTTGCAATTGCGGTCATTTAATAACATTCACCTGCATCTGGACCTTATAGCCGGTCTCCCTTATGAAAGCTATGACCGCTTTCAGGATTCCTTTAATAATGTTTTCAGTTTACAGCCCCATATGCTGCAGCTTGGTTTTCTAAAACTATTAAAGGGCTCGGAAATATATCGGCAGCGCCATAAACACGGTTATCGTTTTCAAACCCGTCCGCCTTATCAGGTTTTAGCCAACAATTACATTTCCTATGATGAAATTATTAAATTGCAGCAGATAGAAGAGCTCTTAAACCGCTACTATAATAAAGCTATAGTCCCGACAACTATAGCCCATGCTATCAGTACGGTTTACCAGGGCAGTGCTTTTATCTTTTTTGAGGATTTCGCTCTTTATTGGGAGGAAAACGAGCTCTTCGGACGGGGTCACCGCAGGGTAAAAGAATATGATATTTTACTTGAATTTTTAAACTACCATTGGCCTGACCGAAAAAAGGAATGGAATGAATTAATAAAATATGATTTTTTGCATCGTAATTTACCCCATCCGTTTCCGAAAAGCATTAAGCGCATTAAACTAGAAGAAGGTCGGGATTTATTAAATACCTGCCTGCAAGACCAGTCGTTTTTGGACTCCCTTCCTGAC
>DIRQ01000004.1:7814-20235 GCA_002424365.1 Syntrophomonas sp. UBA5432
TAATGCAGCAGAGGGACAGGTTTTTACTAGACATCTAAGTTAACAGTTGCAGCTACTTTATAAATATTTTGTCAAAGTTAATTGCATTATTAATAAAGTTGGGTTAAATTGGGGAGACAGGAATTGTATCACTGGTTTTTTCATATGAATTTTTTAAGCGGGAATTTAAGGAGAGTTAAATGGCTCATAGTTCTATTATAGCCAGGGAAGGTTGGCCTTATATAGGTATATTTGTTTTACTAACCATCTTTATGACTGTAATTTGGTACAACTTCTACTTGTTAATTCCATTGGGGTTAGCAATTTTTTCAGCCTTTTTTTTTCGTAATCCTGAACGTAATGCATCAGCAGAGGAAGGCCTTATCCTGTCGCCTGCAGATGGCAAAATAATGGAAATTAACACCGTGTGGGAGGATCAGTATTTAAAGTCCTCTGCCATACAGGTGAGAATATTTTTGAGTCTTTTTAACGTTCATATAAATAGAGTACCATTAACTGGCGAGGTTGAATGGCTAGCTCGGTCTGGCAGTACCTATTTACCGGCTTATAAAAAAGAAGCAGGCAGCACTAATGTTTCAAATTACGTTGGTATCCATTCTAGCAACGGTAAAATAATGGTTGTTCAAATTACCGGTCTAGTTGCTCGGAGGTTGGTATGCTGGCTTAAACTAGGTGACCAGGTTCAAAGGGGAGAACGACTGGGCCTTATTAAATTTGGCTCCTGTACAGAATTATATCTACCCGTTAGTGCTGAAATATTAGTTCAGCCTGGTGAAAAAGTCAGGGGAGGGGAAACCATCATTGGCCAGTTTAGTAACTAAAAGGTTTGCCAATTTTATTACCTTTTTGAATATAATGTTTGGTTCGACAGCAATCCTCTATACTATTAACGGTAATTATAAACTGGCAGCACTACTCATTTTAGCAGCAGTAGTAATGGATGGATTAGATGGTAGAGTGGCACGCAGGTTACAGACTAGCTCCGATTTGGGTAAAGAGCTGGATTCTTTATGTGATATCGTATCCTTTGGGGTTGCACCGGCAGTATTGCTGTATTCGCAGGTGCTGGCTGGTAACTATGGTTTTATAGGATTAGCGGTATTTTTAATTTTTATCATTTGTGGTGCGTACCGCCTGGCACGTTTCAATGTATTGAATGTTAGTGATTATTTTTTAGGATTGCCTATAACAATTGCTGGTGGTTTACTGGCACTTCTATCCCTTCTGGTAGCTTATATGCATCCTCTTATAATACTGCTTGTTATATTGGCTTTGAGCTTGTTTATGATTAGTTCCGTTCGCTTTCCTAAAATATAACCTTTCTTTTTTTCTACCTTAACTAGTTTACAATTCCGCAGTCAAAATAAGTGAAAATACAACAAAACATTCTAGATTCGACAAATAATGTCATTATCTCTAAAGGATATGTTGCTGTTGTTGGCTAATACAAGTATTGAAAAAAGCTGTTGTGGGGGTGAACTTATGGTAAACACAGCATCAACAGAAATTGAAGCCTTAAAGCAGGAAACAGATAGGCTAAATGCTATTGTTAAATACTACCAACAACAAGAGATAACAGCATGGCGGAGTTGGAATACCCTGCGCCAGATTGCTGATTATGCACCTGCATTAATATACATCCTGCAGGGAAATTACTTTGTGTATGTTAATTGCACCTTTGAAAATATCACTGGTTACTCTGAGGTTGAATGTCTGAATACTGAGTTCTGGAATTTTGTTCATCCTGATTACCGAGAGATGACCAGGGAAAGAAGTTTGGCCAGACTAGCAGGTGAATACGTCCCTCCCTATGAAACTAAGATTCTAACAAAGGATGGCACTTCCTACTGGGCATATTTATCATCTGATTTAATATATTTAGACGGCCAACCGGCGGCTATAGGCATAATTCAGGATATCAGTGAGCGTAAAAAAGCTGAGGAAGCACTGCTGGCATCTGAGGCCAAGTTTGCCAAAGCATTTGCAGCCAGTCCGAATATTATGATTATCTCCACCTTTGATGGATTGTATTTGGACGTTAACGAATGTTTTACTCTAGTAACTGGTTATACCAGGTCAGAAGTTATTGGAAAAACGGCTGATGAACTAAATTTATGGATTAATCCTGAAGACCGTAAATTGATGCAAAAAATGGTTCTCATGAATGGCTCAGTACGTAACCTGGAAGTAAAAGTTAGAACCAAATTTGATAAGGAACGTATTGTCTTGCTTTCCTCTGAGATAATAGAACTTGATGGAAAGACCTGTATTATAAACATCATGAACGATATTACCGAACACAAACGTATGTCTAACTATATTATCCGTTTAGCTCAACTAAACCTGGTAGGGGAAATAGCCGCCAGTATAGGTCATGAGATGAGAAACCCCATGACCAGCGTACGTGGATTTCTGCAGATGCTTATGTCTGAAGAGCTCTTAATACCATATCATGATTATTTTAGCCTAATGATTGAAGAACTGGATCGGGCCAATGAAATAATTAGTGAATTCCTGTCTCTGGCCAAGAACAAAACAATTACCCTGGAAACTAGAAACTTAAAACAAATAATTGAGGCTTTGTCACCTTTGATTGCTGTCGATGCTATCAAACAAGATAAGTACCTGGTTTTAGACTTGGAAGATATCCCGGATATGCTTTTGGATGAAAAAGAAATTAGGCAGTTAATACTTAACCTAGTACGTAATGGTCTGGAAGCAATGTCTGCTGGTAAAACTATTACCATTAAGACTTATGCTAGGGAGAATAATGTTTTCCTGGAAGTAGCGGATGAGGGAAGTGGCATAGATCCTGATATTATGGATAAAATTGATACTCCCTTCTTTACCACCAAAGAACAGGGAACAGGCCTGGGTCTGCCGGTATGCCATAGTATAGCTATTCGCCATAATGCCATTATAGAAGTAAAGACTAATTCCGGGGGAACTAGCTTTATTATTTCTTTTAAAAAAATATAGTCACGATTATACCCATGCTTAATATTAAGGGTCGGGGGGCGGTTTCGATTCCCGACTTTTCTCTGTTATAATTAATTAAACTTGCAAACATTGAGAGGGTATACGATGAAGATAAGCCACCGTTCGGGTATGCTCAGATTTTTTATGGTAATTAAATTGTTTCTAAATATTTTCTGGGCTTTTTATTCGCTTAAATTTAAGCGAATATGGCATACGACTTCCTGGGTACAGGTTAAACGCCAGGAATTATATAAAACTCAGGCCAGGTATTTTCGAGATATATCTGTTGAAATGGGAGGACTTTTAATTAAACTGGGGCAGTTTTTAAGTACCCGGGTGGATATCCTGCCCAGGAGTAGTATTGACGAACTTGCCGGTTTACAGGATGAAGTGCCGGCAGTAGAATTTGCAGAAATCAAGGAAGTTATAGAAGCTGAATTTGAATCGTCACTTGAGCAGGTTTTCGCTCAATTTGATTCTGATGTACTTGCCTCAGCTTCTCTTGGACAAGTACACCGTGGTCACCTGAGTAACGGTAACACGGTAGCCATAAAAGTACAAAGACCTGGTATTGATGAGTTGGTAGCTATAGATCTGCGGGCTATTTACCAGGTAATAAAACTGATAAAGATATTTACCAACTGGGGACAGGTGATTGACCTCGATGCCATATTTATTGAATTCAAAGAGACAGTACAAGACGAACTGGATTATGTGCATGAGGGGCATAATGCTGAAACTATAGCTCGGAATAGCCAGGATGACCCAAATATTATAATACCTAAAATATATTGGGACTATACTACCCGCCGGGTGCTTACAATGGAATACCTGGAGGGTATTAAGGTTACTGATCATCAACTTATGGAGCAAAACGGAATTGACCGGCAATCTATAGCTGCTAAATTACTACAGACTTATGTTAAGCAAATACTAATCGATGGTTTCTATCATGCTGATCCCCATCCGGGTAACCTTTTTGTAACCCCAGACGGTAAACTTGTTATGGTTGATTTTGGTATGACTGGGAGCATTACTCCTGATTTACGAGAAACTCTGATAGAAATGGTTTTTGCCCTGGTCAATCGGGATTATTCTCAGGTAACAGAGTACTTAAAAGAACTTGGCTTTATTCGTTATGATTACGACAACCAGGCTCTAAACCGGGCTATCAGTATATTTTTAGAAGAACTGGTAGGCGCCGGCCAGGATTTATCCAGCCTGGACCTTCAAGCTTTACTAAGGGATCTGGAGACTTTGCTGTATGAGCAACCTTTTCAGGTTCCAGCTAACTTCACATTCCTTGGGCGAGCTCTGGGTACTCTTTATGGTATTTGCATTGATTTAGATCCGGGTATAAGCTTCATCGATGTAGCCAAACCTTATGTCGATCAAATTGCGCCCGAGAAAGGCAGCATCTTCCGAATAGTTAAGGATCGCAGCAAGCTTATTGCTAACGCTTTGCTAGACATTCCACCTCTGATGCAAAAAGCGCTAATTAGGGTGGAGCGAGGCGAATTTAATCTGACTTTACCCCTTCGGAACATAAACGATGCCATAGATCAAAACACCCGGGTTACCAGATCTCTGGTTTGGTCTATAATATTTGGGTTTTCTTTGTTAACCTCAGCCTACCTATTGGTAAATGGCTTAAAAGATTTTGCCACCTATCTGCTGATATTCTCCATTATTATTTTTTTACTACTCTTAAAGGCTAATCGGAAACCTACTCGCAGAAAAGCTCCGCATCCGCCGGTGATGATAAAACGGGGAAACTGAGTTTTTTCTTGTTGTCAAATAAAGAACCAGGGTTTACAATAATACATGAACATATATTCATATGAGCATATGGAGGAGTGAGCTTATGTCAAGTGGGAACGCAGAGCTACCATTATGTAGCAGCAATGTTGTACATAAAGAGATAGTTGTCCGGGTAAGGGAAGAAATGCCGCGCGAAGAAAGCCTCTATGATTTAGCCGAACTTTTCAAGGTTTTCGGAGATACTACCCGAGTTAAAATCCTTTATGCCCTGTTTGCAGCGGAAATGTGTGTTTGTGACATCGCCGTCTTGTTAAACATGTCTCAATCAGCCATTTCTCACCAACTTAGAGTATTGAAACAGGCTCGCCTGGTAAAGTTTCGCCGCCAGGGTAAGGTTGTATATTATAGTCTGAATGATGAACATGTTAAACAGATATTTGACCAGGGCCTGACTCATATCAATGAACTTATATAACCAGGTAAGGGGAGAGGATTTGTCATGAGCAGTGCTGTTACCCGGGAATTAATTCTGGAAGGTCTGGATTGTGCTAATTGTGCAGCCAAGATTGAAACTCAGGTTAATCATTTGGAAGGTGTTAATATTGCCTCTCTTAATTTCATGACTAAAACACTTAAAATTGAAATAGATTCCTCGGGTCTGGTTGAAGATGTTCTGGGTCAGACCCATAAGATTATTAATAATTTGGAGCCTGATGTAAGGGTAGGGGAGAAAGGCAGCGAAACTATTTATAAAATGACAGGGGTTAATATAAATCCCATCATTATTTTTTTGCTTTCCTTTATCCTGGTAGCCGTAGCGCTACTATCAAGCCTTCCTGCTCAAATAGAATTAATTCTTTATCTGGGAAGTTATTTACTGGTTGCAACCCCGATTCTCTATAAAGCCGGACATAATATTCTTAGAGGCCAGATTTTTGATGAAAACTTTCTTATGAGTTTAGCTACACTATCTGCCTTTGCTATTAGAGAATATCCGGAAGCAGTGGCGGTAATGCTATTTTATCGTATTGGGGAATATCTACAGGACTTAGCAGTAAACCGCTCTCGTCAATCAATTAGTAGTTTGATGGATATCAGGCCTGAATATGCTACCCTTGTTAGTAACGGTAAAATGGAGCAAGTTAAGCCTGAAAATGTGGTTTGTGGTGACATAATACTTATAAAACCAGGCGATAGAATACCTCTGGATGGGATCATTATAGAAGGTAGTTCCTCACTGGATACATCAGCTCTTACCGGTGAATCATTGCCCCGCTACCTGTCCAGGGGTGATGAAATCCTGGCCGGTTATCTTAATATTGATGGTTTGTTGAAAGTAGAAGTAAGCAGGGCTTATCAAGAGTCGACAGTTACCCGCATCCTCAATCTGGTGGAAAATGCAGCCATTCATAAGGCCCCGGCAGAAAACTTTATTACTCGCTTTGCTTCCTATTACACACCAGTAGTGGTGTTTGCCGCACTGGTCCTGGCACTAATTCCGCCCTTGGTATTTAATGCCGGTAATCCCCGGGAGTGGATATACCGGGCTCTGGTATTTCTAGTCATCTCATGTCCCTGTGCTCTGGTAATTTCGGTTCCCCTGAGTTTTTTTGCCGGAATCGGCAAAGCCTCTCGTCACGGTATACTGGTTAAAGGTAGCAATTATTTAGAGGCGTTAAACTATGTAAATACTATGGTATTTGACAAAACTGGAACCCTGACCACAGGAAACTTCAAAGTGGTTAAGGTAAATACAGAACCGGGTATAGAACCAGCTGATTTGCTATACTATGCTGCTGCTGCCGAATATTACTCTCAGCACCCCTTGGCCATTTCCATCAGGTCAGCCTATTCGGGTATTATTGCTGAAGAACAGATTGAAGAATATCAGGATATTCCTGGGTATGGTATAAAGGCAACTATTTTGGGGCGGGAAGTCTTGGCAGGCAGTATAAAGCTTATAGATAAGGAAAATATCAAACACCCACAACATGACCTGGATTCCACTCAGGTTCATATTTCTATTGATAAAACCTATGCCGGTTATATTGAGTTGTCTGACCAGTTAAAGCCAGACGTACACCAGGCTATGAAAGAATTAAGGAAAATGGGAATGCAAAAGCTGGTTATGTTAACCGGAGATAAAGAGTCCACGGCTCGTCAAATAGCTGCTGAACTGGAGTTGGATGAAATATACTCCGAGTTATTACCACAGCAGAAGGTAGAAATGATGGAAATAATGCAAAGCAGGAAGTCCAAAAATGAACGCCTGGTTTTTGTGGGTGATGGAATTAACGACGCACCAGTCCTGGCCCGCTCTGACCTGGGCATAGCTATGGGTGGTCTGGGTTCTGATGCAGCTATCGAGGCTGCCGATATAGTTATAATGAATGATGAACCTGGCAGACTACCAGTAGCAGTTAGAATTGCCCGGGATACCCGGGCTATAGTTATTCAAAATATAATCTTTGCTCTGGGGGTAAAAGCGATTGTACTGGTACTGGGAGCTGTTGGACTGGCAACTATGTGGCAGGCCGTTTTTGCGGATGTTGGAGTAACTATTATTGCAGTAATAAACTCTTTGCGACTCATGCGCGGAAATTATTAAAATCCCCTTGACAGAACACACGTTCCCATATATCCTAAATGCAGAACAACTGTTCGCATTTATGCAAGGGGAGGGTGAAAGCATGTTTGTGGGGTATCAGAAAAAAGAATTTATTAAAATGACTGTAGGCGTTATCACTATGCTAGCTATAGGCTATACTTTTACATTAGGATTTTTCCTGCTTTTCAGAGTATCGTAGGTCTACGTATTTTTAATGGGGGCAGACTTTTATCTATTTTATTGTAGATAGAGGTTTGCTTCTTTTAATATATTATCTAATTTATGGAATATTGGTGATTGTAATTAGAGTTTTTATGTTAAAATGCATATATCAGTAATTAATTATAATAATTTAGAATTGTAGTGGCCCGGCACGTAGCAGCGTGCTAAGTGTCACTCACGCTGTTTATTGCAGTATTTCAATTGTGGGGGCATATATTGCATGAGGCTGCTCATACGGGTGTTTAAATATTGGGGTTCACATATATTATTAATAAGTTTCATAATACTTCTGGCGGCTGTGCCTACCGGCTTTTGTGAAGCCTGGCTATGGCAGCACTATGTAATTGAGCCTGCTGATTTTCCTTTCTTGATTAAGTATTTTCAGGCTTCTCCAGCTAGTATCAGTTTTGTTATTATGCTACTGAAAATATTCCTGGGATTGTTCTGTATCGGTGCCATAGTCTATGCTGTGCATCATTCCCATCGCAGTAGTTCCTCGATTATCATTCCTTCATTAACAGCTGGTCTGGTTAACTGGCCGCGGTTTTTCGGGCTAGTGGTTCCTATATTACTATTGGCTTGGGCTCCTGCATTTTTAGCACCATTAATAGCCTATGATATTTATATACCCGCTCTTATATGGGGAATACTGGTGAGCCTGTACTGCTTCACCAGGTATGCTCTGGCTTTTCCGGTGTTAATGATTGACAATAATGGTATAATTATATCCATGAAAAAAGCAGCTGTGCTAGCAAAAGGGATCAGGTTGGAGCTCTTAATAGTTGTATTGGCCTTTATAATCCTATCTGAGGGCGTCTGCCTAGCTTTTGGATACATATTTTTACCTTTATTAGTTGGGGCTCATGGAATCTGGCAATTAGCTATGCTCAGTTCTGTCACTTACTTTATTCGCTGGCTCTTATATTCATTAATTCTAATAGCTATTTATGCCTATTACCGGAAGTGTTTAGGCAATAGCATATTTATAGTAAAAACTGCGTTTCTCTAACCAGTATAGGAAAAACTACGGAGTAAAGTAATAAAGGAGCAATTGGTTATGACAGGAGTACTTTGCTTTACTGGTGTAATCGAGGATATAGGCAAGGTAATTTTTAAGGGGACTGCTAGGGAAAATCATTTGGTAATTACCCTAAAGATTAACCCACGGCAAATACTTAGCCGACTTGAACCGGGGGAAGATATTGCCGTTAATGGTGTCTGTCTTACCATTAAAGAAGTTGATAGTAATGGTTTTACGGTTCAATTATGGCCGGTAACCCAGGAAAAAACTACCTTGATTAATCTGGATTGTGGAGATTTAGTTAACCTGGAGAGAAGGGCGGACAGGGAGGAAACAGAAAATGAACCGCTTTGCTAACGAATTTATCCAAAAGTCTACTTGTGGTCTTTGCCATAATAACTATTTACATAAAACTTCAGAAGAAGTTGTATGTTCTGAATGCGAAAACAAAATAAAAAATAGTAACGATTGGATTGCTGCAGTTTTTTATGAATATAGGGACAGTGACTTCGAGTTTTTAATGACCCTCATTCCCCAGATATGGCAACAAATGAAAATGCGGGCAACTCAATTATGTCAGCAGGCTGTTGTTGCCTATAAAACAAATGACCTGGAATATGCAATTAGCTTATGGAAAGAAGCTCGTCGTTACGATTCTAAAAATATTCGCGCCGCATTTAACCTATCCTATATTCAATGGAAAACTGGTGAAATTAGTTATGAAGATTTTATTTTTAGTTTGCACAGCTTTGAATACAGCCGCGCTGACTATTCTATTTACCACAACTATTTAGCTAAAATAGAACAATCTCTTATTCCAGATAAAGAAATTGAAGAAGTTCTAATTTTGGCAGACGATTCGCTTGACCAAAGGAAGTTATTACGAAACCCGGTGTTAAAATTAATGCGGAGTTTCGTAGCTCATCAGGGAAAAATAACTAGTGCCTGCTTTTCCCCCGGCGGAAATCAGGTCCTCACTTCAGGGATGGATGGACGCATATCTCTTTGGGATACTAATAATGGTGCTGAAGTTCAACGATTTACTTTTGAATATGCCCATGTGACTGCTGCCTGTATGAGTCCTGACGGTAACTATGTTTTGGCCACTACTGATGATTATAGTCTTCACTTATTAGACCTGGATAGTGGCAAGGAAATTAGACAGTTTCGGGGTCATAGAGCTTTACCCATCTGGGTAGGAATTGCACCCTATGGACGTCTGGCCCTGTCCGGAAGTTTAGATGGGACTATAGGATTCTGGGATCTGCAGAGAATAAAACCGATGAGTCTTTTTCGGTCTAATACTGGTCCCATTCACCGGATGTGGATGTCTGCGGATGGTACGTATCTGTTGCTCACTGGTTTTAAAAGGGAATTTCGCGTGCTGGATTTGAGTGGGGAGATGAACCATATGTGGTTGGGATTACCAGATCGCTGGCCTTATTCAATCTGCTCTACTGATGATATGCAGTATGCACTGTGTGGTAATACTGATGGCAGTATAGTTCTCTGGGATCTGGACAGTGGTAAAGATTTGCTCATGCTTAAAGGTCACCGGGGTTTAGTTAATTCACTTACCCTTACTAAAGATTGTAATTTTGCTATATCGGCTGCAATTGATAATAGTGTCCGTATTTGGGACATAAATGCCGGTACTCAAGTTTATCTGTTACCAGAGGACACCTGGCAGGTAAATTGTTGCGAATTTACTCCAAACCATCATTCCGTCGTTACTGCGGGGGAGGATGGTCAGCTTAAATTATGGGAATTCAGCTATCCTTGCTAATGCTCTATTTCAGTTCAGCAAAGGCCTTTAAACAGATACTTGCATCCTCTGCTAAGGCATAAATATCGTCCCAGGTTTTCCCATTATCGCTGATATATCCCTGTCCTGGGCTAGATTTTGCCTTACTGCTTATTCCTTCCAAGCGCACTTCACAGGGAATTGGATAATCATAAGCTGGTGTAGTTAGTTCTACTACTAATGAAAATTTCTTTCCCTGTTTTACCCTAACCGGACTGGAAAAGTTCCTAACATAATAGGAAGGTTCATCAATCGTTCCTTTAAAGCTTTTGGTCAGTCGACCGCTTCGTGGCTTTCCAGCTGTTACATTTTCATATACATAAATATTATAACTGGAATAGGGTGAAGCTGTATAAAACCCAAAACCGGTTATATTTTGATTAGTTTCTGCCTCAAATATATTGCTAAACCAGGCAGTATCGGACTGAAAACCGTAACTGGCTATCCAACCCAGTGGGTCATACTGGTGGATAATCTGAGCGCTTTTAGGGTTTTCTGTTCTGCTAAATAGAGCATTTTCCATACCTAGAAAAAAATCGTAGTAGGAAATATTAAAATAGCCCTTATCACCCCAATTTTGACCCCAGCTATTTTTAACTATAAACGCACCATCGCCCGGAGGTCTAGTTTTAAATTTTTTCCGACTATAATTATCATCCCAGCCTACCAGGTTAACAACATGGTTAGGAAATCCTTCACTAGAATAATAAGATGTAGTTTCTTCATTATAATAACCATCATCATAAGCCATGGCAGTGAATACAGCTCCGGAGTTCATAATAGCTGTTTTCAGATTAGTATTATCGGTGGGGCTTTTTCTAGGAGGTATAAAAACTACTCTTCTAATATGTTTCCTGGCAGGAAAAACGTCACAATTACCTTGAAAGGGGTCATAAGGGTCATTTTTTTCTAGTACTGGTCCGCTCCAACGGGACAGGTAAGCAGTAGACATCCATTGGTTACCACCACCATCAAAAGGGCGGTCATATCCTTGCGGACATTCTTCAGCCAGGAGATTCTTCATATTGTTTTCAGAAAAATCCCATTTCTCTTCCGGCAGGAGACATGATTCCAGGGAACCATAGGTGGCAAAAATCCAGCAAGTACCAGCAAGCCCTTGGTCTTTCACCGGACTAACTCTACCCTTCGGGCGTAAATCATAGACTGAAGGCAAGGCCTCTCCCCTATAGCCAATAAAAATCTTCTTTCCAGTAAGATGGGATAAGTCAAGGGGATGGGGAATATAGCCAGATTTACGCCCTGATATTTGTACGCCCTGCGTTATTGATTGTTGGTATTTACTAAAATAGGCATTTACCGGAGAACGTACCGGTTGCCTTTTAAATAATCTCAATTTATCTCCCCCAGATAATAATCTAATTGTTAAAACATATGTGAAAAATCAATATCTGGTTAATGGAAATTGATGGGGGAGGATTAATTGAGAAATTTAGCGGGCAAAAACATGTTGACCTATTCTGGTTACAATAGGACGACTCCATACCCATTTATTAGTTGCAGTTACTGGATTCCAGTAATATAATGCTTCCTCGGTGGGATCCCATCCGCGTAGCGCAGCCTCAGCTGCCCGATAAGCATCACTGTTAGGTTGCAGATAAAACTGACCATCATCAACAGCAGTAAAGGCTCCGGGCTCAAATATTACTTCTTTTAATGATTTACCGAAGTTCTGGGATTCTACCCTATTTAGGACTACTGCAGCTACCGCCACCTGTCCTTCGAACGGTTCACCTCTGGCCTCACCATAAACTAAACGGGCCAGGTCATGAACATCCTGTTGAGAATAAGGTACTAAACCTCGTGAAGGTGAGACGGTATTAGTTACAGGATTAGGCCGACTAACCTCTTTTATTATAGTCATTGCAGTTTCATGCCCGGTAACGCCATCAACTATAAGTCCGTGATTTCTTTGAAAATTACTAATTGCATTATGTGTTCTCCAACCATAAATACCATCGATTGACCCTACCGTATAGCCCAGGTAGTCCAGATCCTTTTGTAGTTG
>DIRQ01000018.1:0-7311 GCA_002424365.1 Syntrophomonas sp. UBA5432
TATGGCCTCCTCACATATTTTTCTTGATTATAGCATGCAAAACATGACAACTATATGACAGGTTTAAGAGGAATATGTTTTATAAATTTTTTCGGCAATCGCCGCCAAAATGCTGCGAATATGCGGAGGATTAACTACCTCCATCCCACTGCCGAAACTTAAAAGATAGCCATATAACCAATTATTTTCCGGCAGACAGGCTTTAACCATAATTCTTCCGTTATCTTGCTCAATTATATCCTCGCCGAAACACTCTTCCACTACACTTTCCATCTCTTTATCGAAAAGCAGATCCAGTTCCACCAGTTTGGCCGTCTCCTGCCACTGGTTTTCAAAGTAATCTTGTTTCATTGGTACTTCTCTGGGTTGATATACTATATCCGTAAGCTGTATGTCCTTAATCCGTATTAGCTTGAAGAGGCGGAAATCCTGTCTGAGCAGGCACCAGGCAAAAAGATACCACGATTGCCCCTTGAGGAGCAGTGCATAGGGTTCAACCTGCCGCATGCTTCTTGTACCGGCAGCATCAATATAAGCAAATTCAATCTCTCTATAATTTTCAATGGCCTGGCGCAGTAGCGCTATTTTGCCTTTGAGTTGCACATTAGTTCCCCAGGGAGACAAATCGATTATCAATTGCCTGCTCTTCAGGTCAAGCAGTTCCAACTGTGATGTCGATAGAGGGTTTTTCAGTTTTTCCGCCAATATATCAAAACGGCTGTCAGGTATACTGGCGGCAACTCCCTTTAAGGTGGAAATTAGGGTAGCCATATCATCGGCACTGATTACGCTTTTATCCAGGCGATAACCTTCAGCAATACTGATACCGCCATTCACACCCTGATAAGTTATGATAGGTATTCCGGCCAGGTTGATAGTATCAATGTCACGCAGGATAGTACGGACAGAAACATCGAACATTTCCGCCAGTTCTTTGGCCTGAACCCGTTCGCGCCTGAGCAAGACTATTATAATTGAAATCAGTCTATCGATTTTCACTTTATCACCTGTTTTTGGATCAGATGTTTTCATCTATCTGTATTGGAATTAGTAATATTATACTGTTTTCTGGTTTAACAATGGTTAGTACCAGGAGAACTTTTGAGGAAATGCAAAATGTTGGAGGTAGAGGTGGGTGAGAGGAATGCAATTACACTGGGGTTTCCTCGATAAAATGGACACTCCAGAATTAACAGTTTGCTATCTTTCTTAGTTTAATTAAAATTCCCTTTCATTCTTGAGATCGGGGTTTTCCGTACCAAATGAGTGCTGATATAGTGCAAAGGGGAAAAGGCTATTAACGGTGATTCAGCTAAAATTCATATTGTTTTTGCTAATTACGATGATCTAAAACACAAGGCTGCAATTTCTTAAGCTACATATAATGGATTTCGTGGTAAAATTAGCCAAGCATATTACAAGGGGGGGGATTTATTTGCGTAATCCCAGAAGTATCAGGTTAACTGCCCAGGATTTGAGAGCTAATAACCTGTCCGTTGATCCGCCACCGCCTGATTCGTTGTTTATGCGTTTATGGAACGCTTGTTACAACATCGCAGTGCAGACTTTAAACACTGATTTTATCCAGGGAATCCATCATAATTCCCTTGACCCGGTCAAGTATGGAGGTTCTAATGTCTGTGACGCCTATTACTGTTTTAAAGGAGCCAATTCATATCTAGCCGCAGCCAGTCGTGCTGATGATCCTGTTCTAAAGGCCTTTCTTTTAAAAAAGTACCAGAGTTATGAAAAATACAACCAGGTTTTCCCCACGATATGGCATATTCGGGATGCCGCCAGCGTGGTACCCATGGAAATTAATATTAAGTATGCACAGCTTGAGGCAGATGTAGCCTCTCACTACGACCCGATAATGTGTCTGGTGGTTATGCTCCCTTGTGAATACCTGTGGTACTGGTTGTCAGACCGGATGTATCCGCCGGATCCGTCCAACCTTTATGCGCCCTGGATTAACGATAACCACTATCCCGATGGTGCATATGCCGTGGGTAATTATTTGGAAACCTATCAGCAGGTACATGGCCCTATTGATTATAACTCGGCCCTGGCCATTTATTCCGCCGCAATGAACTGCGAAAAGGAAAGCTTTGCGGCGGCAACTAAATCACATACTTTATTTAATAAATCGAGAGGATGATAAGCAATGGCTCAAAAAACATTTACCATCGATTCTTTTCCCCCGGGTTACTATATGTCCTGGTTTGTTACCTCCCAGGCGGCTTATTCGGTTAATGCCAGGCTATTTGACAGCGCCAAGCAGTATTTTAACAAGACAAAAATGAGCACCGATATCGAACCGCCTCTGGCTCAGGGGGCGGCTTTCATTCAGAGCAACGGGCTTAAACTATCCATTGATGTACCCCAATCCTCCAGCCTGGACAGTAGTATTAATACTTACGCCATTACCACCGATACCGGCTCCATAGTGGGCTATGGCTACAATATCTGCATTGAGGACAGTAATGACAAGGATTATAACGATGTGTGCGTTGCGCTGGTAGCCTGGCGCAATAAGGGGTAAGCTGAAAACAGCATCTTCCTGCCGGAATAAGGATAATATGGCTGGTTCGCTTTTCTATGCCCACTTATACCGGAATGAAGAATTAATTGTGATATTCAAACATAAGATTTTCCGGGTAACCCCTGATAAGTCTTCATGCCAGGAACTCATTAATTATGGGCGTTCTGTACATATCCCTTCATTTCTGCTGGACTTTATCCTTGTCGTTTTGAAGATGAAACCTTTTAGAATATAAGCCCTCTTTGCTGTGTCACCCGATCCCCGCCCTGAATAGCAAATAAGCGATTAGTAGTTTGGCTTGCACATAGTCTGTTCCCCCTTTTCTTACGTGATTTGCTATTTTTGGCCAGCAGCGAATTCTAAATGGGCCTTTTCCTCCTCTATTTTAGCCTTATCGATGCGGGTAAACAGAATCTCCGGCTTATTAATAACAGTCAAGGGTTTCCTTCTATGCCCGCTATGGCTTTTTCCCACGGCAAACTCTATTAAAACAAAAAATCGAATAGGCCCCAGGGTTATCCTTGCTGGCTTTCTGCACATTCCGCACAATGACAGCTGGGACAGGGTAATGGTATGTTAGTTTTCGGTTTCGCGTGTGCATCCTCTTTACAATACAGTAAACAATTGACCACCAATGTGCTATATTGGTATAAATTGGGGGAACAATCGTAGCTGCAAATGAGGGGGGACCAAAACATATGACACGCAAAATTGAAGGAGATCATATATACCTGGCGCCCATTCGCCACGAAGACAGTGAAATCTATGCCCGCTGGCTGAATGAGGCTGAAACCAGCATCTATCTGGCGGTATTCCCCCAGCTTGTAACCCCGGAGAGCAGCCGGGACTACTTTGTACAGGCTACAACCCGGGGTGACCATCTCGTTGGTATTACCCTGAAAGAAAATAATACTTTAATCGGCAGTGGTGGTCTGCTCAATATTGATTTTATTAACCGCAAGGCAGAAATCGGTCTCTACATCGGTGCTCAAGAATGCCTGAACCAGGGCTATGGAAGCGAATCTGTGATGTTGCTGCTGGACTATGGATTTCAAGTTCTGAACCTCAACAGCATTTACTTGGCACCCTACTCCTTTAATACCCGTGCCATCCGTTGCTATGAAAAATGCGGGTTTAAAACAGCCGGCTGTTTGCGGGAAACTCGCATCATAAATGGCAGGAAATATGACCAGATTTACATGGATATCTTGGCCAGTGAATTTCCCGGATACCGGTTAAAAGAAAAGATAAAATCTTTGCTTCCGGAATAATTCCGGCAATGGAGGCCAACCGATTTCTTAACTGTTGGCGAGGAGGCAAACCAACTGGGAAAGAAGGCTATTATATGAAAAAGTATATCTTTATAATCGCAGGATTGCTGGCTGTATCCGCGTTGATGGTTACCTATATGCGAACAGATAACTTAGCTGCCGGCCTGCAGAACGATATTAGCAAATTCTCTCTTGAGTATAAGCGATACCTGGGGGTTAATTACTTCGACTTCAGTTTTGTGGTAGATAATATTGTCAACCGCAATAAGTGTTATAAGTCCTCAGAGCATTTCAGCGAGTTAAGGGAAGAATGCGTGCGGAATAATATGGTAAGGCTTCTCAAACATTTTCCCTCTGGTAAGTATTATGGGCAATGGGGTCTGGAACACACTTATTTGAGCTACCATGGCGGTCAATTTTCACTGCATGATTGTCTGGCCACATTCTTGAACAAGAAGTATGAACCAACTAAATGCAAGGTAATCTCTATTGCCTATTTTTATTCTAATTGTCAACAAATGACTTGGGGAAAGAACTACGGCCAAGAAGAATACAAGGAAGAGATTCAAGATGACTTGAATTCTAATAACATATAATCAATATATTATGGATTATATGGTCATATTGCTTCATAATATAGAATAAAGGCGGTGAGGTAATGAACTTGCTGAAAGAAAAATCCATCAGTATTGCCAAACAAGATTTCCCCAATATTGTTCGTCAGGCTGCTAAAGGACATGAAACTATAACCAGGAATTTTAAAAGTTCTAATCATGAAAAGGTTTCCATTATTTCTACCGATATTTATGAGGAAATTCTCGACAGAGGCTACAAGTTCAATCCGACCATAGAGGAAGACTCCGACGGTCATGGTTATACTATTTCTATTGATGAACTATTAATTCACGGCGAGGGTCCCACATTAATAAGTGCACTAAATGATCTGGCTGAAAATCTTATGGATTATGCAGAGGATTATCTAACCCGAATTGATTTTTTCAGGCAAATTGAAAACCGCAAAAATCATTATCCGTACCTCCGTAGAATTGCAAAACTTACTGATATTGATCAAGTGATGGAGGTAATCGCGGAATGCCATACCAATTTACAACAGGCAATATTAAATCAATCGCAAAAAGGTTAGGCCTGCAACAAGTAAATTCGAAAAAGTGGAATGGCACCGATATAAACGGTAACTTCTGGCAAACCTACATCCATGATCATGGAGATGGAGTTCCTATTCTAACCGGAACAGCAAAACAACAGGCCAAACAGATGGGATTTAAAGATTTGGAAGATATGTACGATTTTTTTATTAATTCCAGGCGGAAACGATAGGTTTTGGTGGTTTTAATCTAACCAACCAACGAGGAGGGTGGAAAATGAAAAACTACCAAAGGCATTATCCTTTATTCTCGCTTTGTGGCTTAAATTGCGGTTTATGTCCGATGCACTTAAGTAATCATTGTCCGGTTGCGGTGGCGGAGAGGGTCATCAATCATGTACAATCGTAAGGTGTGGTCAACAGCATGCTGCAATATAGCGCATTAGCCAAGATTGGGGCTGCCAGCTATTGAGGAGCCAAAAGGGCAGTTTCCTTTGACTCCTCAATTCTGTTTTCATATGGACACAGGTTTAAGAGGAATATGTTTTATAAATTTTTTCGGCAATCGCCGCCAAAATGCTGCGAATATGCGGAGGATTAACTACCTCCATCCCACTGCCGAAACTTAAAAGATAGCCATATAACCAATTATTTTCCGGCAGACAGGCTTTAACCATAATTCTTCCGTTATCTTGCTCAATTATATCCTCGCCGAAACACTCTTCCACTACACTTTCCATCACTTTATCGAAAAGCAGATCCAGTTCCACCAGTTTGGCCGTCTCCTGCCACTGGTTTTCAAAGTAATCTTGTTCCATTGGTACTTCTCTGGGTTGATAAGTTATGACAGGTATTCCGGCCAGGTTGATAGTATCAATGTCACGCAGGATAGTACGGACAAAAACGTCGAACATTTCCGCCAGTTCTTTGGCCTGAACCCGTTCGCGCCTGAGTAAGACTATTATAATTGAAATCAGTCTATCGATTTTCACTTCACCATCACCTGTTTCTGGAATATACCTCCCATACAGCGACATAACTTTTTAAATATTGGGAGTAGGTAATTACCTAATGCAAATGGCACTTGCGTGGATGGAGCAATCAGGGGCAAACGTAAAAACAGTTGCTATTGCTGCTGGTAATGAACAAGCCGTTTCCTTCTATGCCCGCTATGGCTTTTTCCCACGGCAAACTCTATTAAAACAAAAGACCTAATAGGCCAGGTCTTTTCTTGCTTTTACTTATGTTATTGAATAAATATGAGCATTATGTTGACTAGAATAACGAAATGTTAGAATGGTATAAAAACTACTATAACAAAGAAGGTACCTGCGTGCATAAATATAGCGTACATTTTGAAATTATCAATAACTTAAGAAGTACTTCAGAAGGATGGCTTGTTCCGAATAGCTATGATTTTTGGAAGCCATTAGTGTTACGCTATATAAAATATAGCGATACTCTAAGAATCGATTGTTGGAATAATGATGAATATGCAATAAACCGGATATTGCCTTATGCTAAAAAGATTGATAGAGAAAGCAATCCTAATATGACCAGTGTTTGGCTGGACATTCATTTTGATGTTATTGATGATATTATAAATAATCCTTTTGATAATGAACAAAAAATTGCCTGGTTTTCATTATTCTTAGAAACAGATGAAAAGTGTTTCTTCTCTTCAGAGCATTATGGGAAAGAATTTTCTGTACTAGAGGTTAATAAAGAAGAAGTTGAATTCCTACGTACATTTATTACTACGGATTTTTGCTTTCATACATGGGATTCCTCCGATATAAGTTAAAA
Organism: Syntrophomonas sp. UBA5432; assembly: GCA_002424365.1. GTDB lineage: Bacteria > Bacillota > Syntrophomonadia > Syntrophomonadales > Syntrophomonadaceae > UBA4844. The sequence goes on from DIRQ01000018.1 coordinate 6,725, forward strand.
CATATGGAAGTTCATCCCAACCATATGCAATCACGGGAGCAGTAAACCCCCGGTATTCATCAACATTCTGGGCGATGACACGACCGCCCAGTTTTTCATAAAAACGGCGGTTGGGGTTTTCCGCCAGAGCCCAGACCATCATGGTATTCCAGTTTCTCTGCCGAAAAACCTGACTAACCCTGTATACCAGGTAACGCCCTATGCCCTGACTCTGAAAAGCTGGTGCTACGTGCAGGTTGTAGATTTCACCCGTATACCCTAAGTTTTGACGGTGGTTTTTTCCTGCCATGATAAAAGCCATCATTTCCCCGTTTTTGTCCTCTGCAATCAATGCCACTGCCTGGTTTTCCTCCCAACGGGCAAAGAAATCTTCGATCTCCGCCTGTTTTTGGGAACAGGAGAGTTCCTCCATTAGCTGACGGGGAAGAAATTTTCCATAACTGTCGCGCCAGGTGGCTACATTAATCCTGGCCATGGCTGGGGCATCGTCTGCTTGGCCCTCTCTTATCACAATTTGCTCCCCTGACAGGGGAACGGTTTCATTATCGTATGACAAGTTACCCTTTAAGGCCTTTTCCATATAAAAG
>DIRQ01000018.1:7637-7964 GCA_002424365.1 Syntrophomonas sp. UBA5432
TTTCCATAACCATACACCCGAAACTTCGGCCCTGAAACGCGGGGGAAATAAAAACCCTGCGTATATTCTGTTCACATATGGTCCCGGTACCGACAATCCGCTCATTCAACTCCAGCACTACGGTCTGCCCCTGCCTGGCATCGGTCAGTATTTGGCTGCTGGAATGGTAATCTTTGAAGTATTGAATAGCTTTGGATCCATAAACACCTGTATAGGCATCATCTATAGTCTGATAGATGAGCTGCTGCAGTGCCTCTACATCACTATCCATAAAGGGCCTCATTTTCGGAATATTCATCACTAATCACCTCTTAATTGTCCCGGAAA
>DIRQ01000018.1:8206-10406 GCA_002424365.1 Syntrophomonas sp. UBA5432
ATACATTATATTCTTAATCAGATGTAAGGAGATATTTCCATTGATTACTCTTAGATCGACACAGAAATTCAAAATGAAGTTTTCCTGGCCGTTACAGTAGGCTACGCCCGCGGCAAATATTAGAGAAAAGCTTAATTAGCAAGACTTAGAATTTGCTGCCGAGAGTTCTGGATTTTTTTAATAGCCTTTTGCTGATTTGCGGTCTGGACTTAGTCCCGGGGTTTACAATCTTGCCCAGGATTCTATATCCACCATAATGTAAAATATGATTTACTGCCCTTATTGCTCCTCTGCTTTCGGCTGCGATAAAATTTAATGGCCATGGAGCGCTACAAGCAGTTACTATTACCGCTGGTTTTCCCTTTTGGCGTGGATAAGGCATTCCATTTCGCTTTTCACCCATAATTACCGGTACATTCCGGTCGAATAAAAGTTTGAGCTGAGCACTCATATTTCCCCAGTGTGTTGGTGTGCCAATTATAAGGCCGTCAGCCTCTTTTATTTTTCGGCCAACTATATGCCCATCATCTTGTGGTAAAATGCATTCCTGGTCTGGCCGGCACTTCATACAGGCAACACATGGTTCAATCTTAAGTTCATATACATTAATCCATTCCACCTCATATTTATTAGGAATTCCGTCAACAACGCTTTTAAGAAGATTAGCAACTGTTCCATTTTTGCGTGGACTACCGTTTAAAACCAATATGCGCATATTTACCCTCCTGCGAGGATAGTCCAAGTATTCCTGCGAACTACCATAATAAGTTAATTATATGTGATTTAACATGCTATTGTAGACTATTCTTTTGTTGTATAAGTTCTTTATACTGTTATTCAAGGGAAGGCGCTTTAAAGCAGCTTAATCAACTGGGTAAAGGGCAGAGTATTAATAAAAGCTACACCTATAAAAATGGCATTATATTAAGCCTGGACGGGATAATGCTGGATGATAACCAGCTTCTGGTTTACTACACCATAAATAACCCAGAAGGGAAATTGGACATTGGAGAAATAGGCTCCATGTTGTATATTAAAGGAATGGTAAATGACTATATGATGAACTCATCTCAGGGATTGATCGATAACAGCGAAAGCCAGATAAGGTATATTGCCAGTTTTGAGTCCCCGTATTTCTTTGAAAAGGGACTGTCATTTAACTCTGGACTTCCCTGGGACCGGGCAAAAGTACCAGTTGGATATTCAGAGAATGACCTATGCTAAGACCTGTAATAAAAGTATAATCATACCGATTGATTAGTTTTTAATACGGGTATATTAAGGGAATAAAGATAGAATTTAGGGGAGAATTAGACTGTGTACAAAATTATCTTTTATTAGTGACAATCCAGGTGACAATCCAGAACACGAATTTGACCGCAGTGAAAAATATGTTAAACAGATAGACAGGAGGTAAATAAAATTGAACCGTACATTTGCCATGGTAAAACCTGATGGCGTCCAAAAAGGCCTGGTAGGTGAAATTATCAGCCGATTTGAAAAAAAGAGTCTTAAGATTGTAGCGCTAAAAATAATGAAGATTACCCCGGAAATAGCTGAAAAACACTACGGCGAACATAAAGGAAAACCTTTTTTTGCTGATCTGGTAAACTTCATTACTTCAGGCCCGGTGGCGGCCATGGTTTTGGAAGGGGAAAATGTAATCCCGACCGTGCGCACAATGATGGGGGCAACCAATCCCCAGGATGCGGCACCGGGAACCATTCGCGGTGATTATGCCCTAACCGTTGATGAAAATATCATTCATGGCTCAGATTCACCGGAAAGCGCTATGCGTGAGATTGGCATCTTCTTTAAGGAAGAAGAGATAGTCGCTTAAAAACTACCGAAAAATAGAGCTATTAAATTCGCCTAGTACTAACGGGATATTCAATGCAATATCCCGTTTTCATAGGGTAATTTGCCTTTGCCTTTAACTATCCCGGAAAATTCATTATTAAACGTAAAACCAATTCGGGGAAATAGGCATTCATACGGTATATTATAGGATGATAAACGATGAAATTCCTAATTGCTTTCTTATAGACTTAAAAGGAGTAAATATTATGGAACAGATATTTAATCGCATATTAGAAGAAACCCATATATCGCTTCGGCAAATAAGAGCGGTAGTGCAGTTGCTGGATGATAAGAATACGGTGCCCTTTATTGCCCGTTACCGTAAAGAGGCGACCGGAGG
>DIRQ01000047.1:0-1727 GCA_002424365.1 Syntrophomonas sp. UBA5432
GCATATTCGTCCAGACTAGGGAAAAGGCCTATCTCTTGGCGTTCCCGCTGAATGCGCAGGACATTGATTACATCTACCCCATCCAGGGCCTCATCCAAACTGTAAAAACTTTTTACCCCCAGCTTTTCAATTTCCGGAGGCATCAGGGTGGAAGGTCCCACCACCCTCACTTCACAACCAAATTTGCTTAAACCATATATATTAGAGCGGGCCACCCGGCTGTGCAGGATATCACCTACTATTGCTATTTTCAAATTATCCAGGGACCCCTTCTTCTCTTTAATGCTGAACATATCCAAAAGCGCCTGGGTAGGATGCTCATTAGCGCCATCACCGGCATTAATTATTCGCATTCTAGTATTTCGAGCCACATAATGCGGAGTTCCACTCATGGAATGACGCATCACCAACAGGTCAAACCCCATTACCTCAATAGTTTTAATGGTATCCCTAAGGCTTTCCCCTTTTCGTACACTGCTGGTATTTACGGTCAGGTTAACCGTATCCGCACTTAAGTATTTCCCGGCTATCTCAAAAGAGGTGCGGGTCCGGGTACTGGGCTCATAAAAAACCGTAGCCAGGGCCTTTCCCCGCAGGGTGGGTACTTTCTTAATATCCCGTTTAATGATGTCCTTCATGGGCAGGGCGGTATTCAGGATAAGTTCTATGTCTTCCCGGCTCAATTCACGTAGTCCCAGTAAATCTTTGGTCTGTTCAAATCCCACTGTAAAGCCTCCTCCTGATTTTATAGCTTACCACCATTAACAATAAATTACGCAGCCAACAAAAAAGCCTTCCTTACACTCAGCAAGGAAGGCCCGCCTTCTCCGGTAGCTTATCCCTTGCCAGCCTCTCGGGACTAGATTAAAGGGTTACTATTTAAGTATCTATTACCTCCTGTATTACCACCCCGTCTTTGTTATCAATCTCCTTAACCTGAACTGATATTATTTCCTGCCGCGAGGTGGGTACGTTCTTTCCGATAAAATCTGCCTTAATGGGCAATTCCCGGTGCCCTCTATCTACAAGGACTGCCAGTTGAATGGTTTTCGGCCGTCCCAAGTCTATCAACGCATCCATGGCCGCTCGTACCGTACGGCCAGTGTATAACACATCATCCACCAGTACAATTATCAAACCATTTATATCAAAATTCACTTCGGTACGGTGAACCAGCGGTTGCGATGCCAGGGTGGTCAAATCGTCCCGGTAAAGAGTAATATCCAAAATTCCTACCGGTACCTTTACCCCTTCAATTTCTTCAATACGAGCCGCCAATCTCTGAGCCAGGGGACCTCCACGCCTGCGGATACCAACGATTGCCACATCTTCTACACCCTTATTGCGTTCAATAATTTCGTGGGCTATGCGAGTAAGGGCCCTTTTCATGCCCATGTCGTCCATTATGACATTTTTATCACGCAGCTGCATGGCCATCCCTCCTAACTGTAGGTGCAAAAAAACCTGCTTCGGCCCTCAAGCCATAAGCAGGCTAAACATCGCTACATCCTTGCTAGCCTCCCGGGCCAACTTAAAGGTCTTAAATTAGTTTAATAAATTCAAAACCCGTTGTCAACGTAAAAATCCGACGACTATTTCCCCTACAGGCGCAGGGAAACCAGAATTTCTTGAAAATAATCAGGCAGGGGGCTGGTAAATTCAAGATATTTACCATTACGGGGGTGAACAAAACCTAGCAGGTGGGCATGTAAAGCCTGCGAGTCCAG
>DIRQ01000047.1:2069-3043 GCA_002424365.1 Syntrophomonas sp. UBA5432
ACTGCGGGTCGGCCATCGGCAATTACAGCCATCTTCTTACGGTCATTCTTGCTCCTGCCGATAGGAGCATCAATAGTTCCCAGGTTTTCCTTAATGGTACCATGAACCAGTGCGATATACTCCCGTTTGATACTATGCTCCTTAATCTGGACAGCCAGGCTGCGGTGGGCGGTGTCATTCTTGGCAACTACCATTACCCCGGAAGTATCCTTGTCCAAACGGTGGACAATACCTGGTCTGATTTGCCCGTTTATACCGGACAGGTCCTTAATATGATAAAGCAGAGCGTTTACCAGGGTATAATCCCAATTCCCGTGGGCCGGGTGAACAACCAAACCTTTAGGCTTATTTATTACTGCCAGGTCCGCATCCTGATAAATAATTTCCAGTGGGATATTACGGGGCTGCAGGTCCAATACCTGCGGTTTCGGGATTTCAACATTGACGTCATCCCCTTCCCGTACCCGATAGCTGGGCTTTTGCCGTTCCTGATTAACCAGGATTTTGCCTTCATTTATTAAACTTTTAACTACAGAACGGGAAAGCTGCTCCACCTGCTCGGCTACAAATACATCCAGCCTTTCCCCATCCATTTCTTCCTCAACTATAATTAACTCAATCTGAGGCACGGCTCTCACCTTTTTCATCCCATAATAACTTTAGGACCAGCAATATACCGCCACAAACTATTGCCATATCTGCAACATTAAAAACCGGCCACCAGCCCAGGTCTAAAAAATCCACTACATAATTAAGGCGTAGCCGGTCCAGCAAATTCCCAATAGCACCGGCAGTAATCAGGCCAAAAATCATCTGCATAGCTGCGGGCAGACGCTGCTTGCTATTTATAGCCACTAATATTACTATAACCAGAATGGCACAGATAAAAAATAACCAGGAGTGTCCCGGTAAAATCCCAAAAGCCGCCCCCTGGTTCTGTACATAAGTCAGCCATAAAATCTGGTCTAATACCA
>DIRQ01000047.1:3403-4972 GCA_002424365.1 Syntrophomonas sp. UBA5432
AACAAATGAATTCGCAAATGTAAGTTATTTATTATATACAACATATAATCATATGGGAGGTATTACATAATGAAACAAATACTATCTACCATTTTTCTAGCGTTAGTCTTAGTTGTAAGTCTGCCTTCGAGTGCTTCAGCCCTGGAGCAGCCAATTGCGGTGCAACTTGACGGCCTGACCTTAAGCCTTGAGGTCCCACCAGTTATTCATAACGGCCGTACCATGGTTCCTTTCCGAGCTATAGCCGAAGCTATGAACATTCCCGTAAGCTGGGATGATACAAGCCGTACCGTAACTGCCGGTGATGGCAAAACTACGGTTCGTTTGCAGATTAATAACCCTACTGCATATATCAACAATAACCCGGTAACTCTGGATGCAGCACCCCAAATAGTGAGTGGGCGTACCCTTATTCCCCTGCGTTTTTTTAGCGAAGCCTTTGATTCCATAGTAGATTGGAATGGTACCCTCAGACAAGTAACTATAGCCTCTTCGCCTAAAACCATGACAGTTATAGGTTTTTATGCCCTGGGTGATAGTAATACCAGCAGTTGGACCAACCTGTTTGGTCACCCCTACCCTACTACTGCTTCAGGTAATACAGATGTAATTTCCGAGCTGGCCCTTGGTTGGTATAGCCTGGACCGGGATGGTAACCTGCTGGATAAAAGCCGTACCGGCTGGCAGCGTCCTGATGGCTGGGAAAATGTATTGGCAGCTGCTAACCAATTTAAACTACAGAACGAAATGGTGATCCATGTTACCGATGGTGACGGTACGATTTCCTCCCTGTTAAATGACCGGGCAGCTATGACCCGGGCTGCAAAAGCTATAAGTAAAGAGGCCCGCTTCTACCGGGGAGTTAACCTTGACTTCGAAGGTCTGGGCTATAGCGATAAGGGTGATCAACTAAAACAGGTACAGCAGAAATTCACCACCTTCGTCAGTCTGCTCAACCAGGAACTTAAGGTAAACAATACCAGGCTTACCCTTACCCTACATGCTCCTAACAGTGCCTACTCGGGCTATGACTACCAGGCCCTGGGCAAAATCGCAGACCGCATAATTATCATGGCTTACGATTACGGTTCCAAACCTGAACCTGTAAGTATGGTTAAACAGGCAGTGGAGATGGCACGTGCCTCCGTTCCCGCACATAAACTTATTCTGGGCATATCCGCCCCCAGTGAAACAGCAGACAGTATATCGGCAAAAGCAGGAATTGCTAAACGCTACAATCTCAATGGTATCGCCCTGTGGAGACTAGGTGTGATAGATGATGGGATGTGGGAAACCTTAAGGGATTGTATTATAGCAGATAAATAGCATTCATAAAAATGAGATTTAATCATCGCACCCTTAATGGGTGCGACTTTTTTGTAGATTATTAATAACCCAAATCTGAAAGTATATTTCGAGCCTGGCGTTCGACCCGGCGCAATTCATTATATATTTCTGTCCTGGTTAAATTATAAATAACCGCCAGCTGCTCCATTGACTTCGGCTCATCTTCATTAATCCCAAAGCGTAGTTTTAGAAGGCGACTATCTTCCGGCTCCATAAGCTCCA
>DIRQ01000035.1 GCA_002424365.1 Syntrophomonas sp. UBA5432
GCTGGATAAGTTTTCTTCCAGGACGATGGCCTGTTCCTGCATCATGGAGGCAATCAAGTGCGATTCGGGCTGGTCCTGGGAATAATTCATGGGGATAAAGACTACCTGATAGCCCTCTTTTACCAGAGCATCCAGGAAATGAGCCAAATCGGTACGCATATTTTCCAAAGCGGGCCAGGGACGGACGGAGATCCCCAGTAGTTTTCCTGGTTTTAGATGGTACTGTTGCAGTAAAGCTTCAGTTCGTTCATAGTGCTCTCCTGAAGGGTCCAGAGTAAAGACGGGGTCGGCAGTAACATATGTAGGCGGTCGTACTACACCCAGCTCCTGCAAAAGCTCCCGGGAACTGTTATCCCTCAGGGTAATGAGTTCAACCTTATTTCCCCACCATCGCATCAGGAATTTACTAAAACGCCGCTGTATAGGGCCTACCCCCTGGGCATAGAAAATTACCGGTTTTCCCAGGATTTTGGCCAGGGCCACGATACTAATGTAATAGGGCAGCGAACGGGGTCCGGTTATATCCTGAAACAGGCTACCACCCCCACTGATTAAAAGGTCGGCCTTTCGGAGCACCTTTAGAACTTGCATGGGGCTCATCCGGTTAACGGCCGGAAGTTGATGCAGGTTTTTAGTTTTTTGCGGACATCCGGATAAGACAACAAACTCTGCACCAGGTTCAATGCGGCGAATGCTGGAACAGATAGCGGACAGCAGGGCTTCATCCCCTGCATTGTCAAATCCATAGTATCCGGATAGAACGATTAACAACAGACTTCGCTCCCCCGTAATTGGTTTTTCTGACACTGAAGACACTGATTTTTTATGAATAACACTGGGTTCACTCCTCACCCCTCACTCTAAACAGTTACCCAAGTTTTAAATTCGCGGTTATTTACAAGGTAACTTTGTTATTACCGCCTATTTCGTCATTAATTATAGATTTATGATACCAGAAGCAATGGGCGTTTTTCCACTTCTAATCCCTATATCTCCTGAAAACCCAGAAAATCACTCGTGGACAAGGATTAGCCCCGGTGATAAAATAGGTCTAGATGTGGAGAATTTTGGGGAGTTGAACTTAATATGCCCATATATATGATTATTATTGCAATTGCGGCAACAGCGCTAATTGCCTATTTTATTGTTCCGCTGGCAATTCGTATTGCTCCACGGATTGACGCTATTGATGAACCTGACCAGAGAAAAGTTCACCAGGTGGCCATGCCCCGGGTTGGTGGCATCGCCATATTTCTAGCCTTTTTCCTCAGTGTGCTGATTTTTATACCGAAATCAGCTCAGGTTAATGGGCTAATCATTGGTACGGTAATTATCTTTATCACCGGTCTACTGGACGATATTTACGGCCTTCCGGCCTGGGTAAAACTATTGGCCCAGATTCTAGCTGCATCGGTGGCTATTTTTTCTGGTATTGTGGTCAGCTTTGTTACTAATCCTTTTGACGGTATGCTGAACCTGGGGTATCTTAGTATTCCCATCACCCTGCTGTGGATAGTTGGTATCACCAACGCTATTAACCTGATTGACGGGCTGGATGGGCTGGCAGCTGGAGTATCGGCTATTGCCGGTTGTACCCTGGGAATCGTTACTCTTTTAAATGGACAGACGGTGGCGGCAGTCATGGCGTTTATTTTGGTAGCTTCTACTATAGGGTTTTTACCGTATAATTTTTATCCGGCACGCACTTTTATGGGGGACTGCGGCTCAAATTTACTGGGTTTTGTGCTGGGTTGTCTGGCAATTCTAGGTCTGGCCAAAAGTGCCGCCATTATATCGCTATTCATACCTATTATTATTTTAGTGATTCCAATTTTTGATACGTTTTTTGCTATTATTCGCCGCATCTATAATAAAACACCTATTTTCAGCCCGGATAAGGATCACCTGCATCACCGCTTGATGGGAATGGGTTTTAGCCATCAGAATAGTGTATTGATTATTTATGGTATCAGCGGTTTTTTTGCGGTTACTGCCATTATAGTAAGCTCTATTAGCAGTCCTAAAGCTACTCTGGTCTTAAGTCTGCTATTGCTGCTTATCGTCGTAGGTGCCTTTAAGATTGGTCTGATGACCGGCGGTAAACCTCGTGTTCAAATTAGGCACGAGCATACGAAACACTCGGAAAATTTTTAACTTTTATAATTAAGGTTGCTTCGCGTTTCTCTATATTTTAGGCCTAACATAAAGTCTTACTACCTAATCTAAAGCAATTCACTGTAGCAGTTTTCGACCTGACGGCTCATGTTTTCAACGGTAAAGTGTTTAACTCGTTCTTTTCCCTGCTGGGCAAGGGCCTGGGCTAAATCGGGATTGACGGCTAAACGGTGCATAGCATCAAATAGGGCCTGCACATCGGCAGGCGGAATTAGGATTCCGCTCTTACCATCTTCAATTAATTCGGGGATTCCGCCAACACTGCTGGCAATGACCGGTACTCCGAAGTACATCCCTTCTAGAATTACCAGTCCTAATCCCTCCATAAGTGACGGCACACAAAGTATATCACTAATTCCGTATATATCGGCTACTTTCCGGTAATAACCGGGCATATGTACAACAGAATTAAGCTGAAGTTCTCTTACCTGGGCTTCCAGCTCCTGACGGTCAAAGCCTTCCCCCATGAGCATAAATTGAGCCTTAATCCCGACATCCAGGAGTTGACGGGCCGCCTGTAGAAAATAACGATGGCCTTTAACTGGATGTAAACGAGCAACCATGGTAAAGGTTATGCGGTTGGAATCCAGGCCAAATTGCCGGCGGATTTTATCGGGGTTTTGCGGGGAAGTAAATTTTGATATATCCAGCCCACTATGAATAACCTGAATTTTATCTGCAGGGATATGCATTTCCAGCAAATCCGCTTTAATGGCATGGGAAATGGCTATGAAACGATTGGTATATTTATTAGTAATCATGGTCAGGAAACGTGCCATGAACGCTTTCCAGGGTGAATCATAATCATAGCGCAGCATACTGTGGAAGGTAGTAACGACCGGTACGTTCTCACGTTGGGCAGCCGGGCGACCAATGAGATTGGCCCGTACACCATGGGTATGAACCAGGTCAATCTGGTGTTTACGTATGTAACTGCGTACATCTCTTGTTTTACTGAGATCTATTCGATGACGCATGGGAATAGTTGAGGCAGGAAAACCCATTCTGCTGACCAGATCGGCAAAAGGGCCCTGACACAGGCAGATCAGGTGGACTTCATATCTGGATGAATCAGTCATCTTGAGCAGCGTTAAAACTAGTTCTTCGGCTCCTCCGATTTCCCCCCCACCAATCATATGAAGAATTTTTTTGCGTTGCTCTGCCACTTGTATCAGGTTGCTCCCTTCGGGTGCTAATCCGTACGACTCCACCAGTGGAACAGGGATAGGATATAGCTTCCCTGCCCTGCCCCTGGAATAAACTGTAGCATAGACAGCAATATGCCTGCAAGAATTAATAACAAGGGAATACGCAGGCCTGCTCCAACGGTAAGACGCCAAATACCATAAACGATAATTAAGGTACCTAATATACCTAACCCATGGGATAGGATACTGCTTTTTTGAACGGTTTGATATAAAGCAGCGCCACAGCGATGAAACCATCGTAGAACGGCATT
>DIRQ01000118.1:0-14290 GCA_002424365.1 Syntrophomonas sp. UBA5432
CCCCGGCCTCGGGCACCATCTAAACTATAAAAACCGGCATTTAGCCGGTTTTTTTCTGGTGCCAGGCACCGGACTTATGGACTTATTGGTAAAAGCACTTGTTGGGCAAGGGACAGCTCTGTGGGTGCATTTTATTCTGAAAGGAAAAGCGTAATGAACATATCGAAGGAAAAAAAGAAGGAACTTCAGGCTCAGTACAAGTTAATGAAATCGGATATGGGTATATTTGCGGTAATAAATAAATCTAACGCTAAATATTTCCTGGAAACCACACCGGATTTGAAAGGAAGAATTAACAGTACCAAATTCAAGCTAAATGCAGGCGGTCATTATAATAAAGAGCTACAAAAAGATTGGCAGGAACTTGGAGAAAATGCATTCGAAATCAAAATCCTTGAACAAATCGAGTACGAAGAGGAAGAATCCAAAACGGATTATTTAGAAGACCTGGAGTTACTAAAAATGATATGGCGAGAAAAGCTTAGCAAAGATATGGCCCAGTTTTATTAATTTCTGCGTAGCTAAGGGGGGGAGGCCCCATGCACTTCAAAAAACATACGGATATGCTTACCTTTTCTCTCTGGCCTTATACACATAAACTATAATGGTTCCTACCATCACAACCATGACTATGGGCAAGAACAGGTTGCTTAATCCCGTTGCTTTCTCCAGCGCAACTTCTATGGTTACCCATTGAATATAGGCAAATAGCCAAATGGTTTCTACCTTTAGAACAGCTATTAAGTACCGAGCCATTATATATTGAGCTGCCGCATTTTCTTCAGTTATTTTACCAGGATAGTTGAAAGTGTGCGGAAAAATGCTGACAATGGTAAGTAATAAATACATAGCCAGGGCGATTAGCGGGAGAAAAAATAAACTTTCTTTATTACCCCATGCATTAGGCTGTCCTGTAAATCCAAAATGGGTGGGAATTCTATCCGGCAGAACACCCCATGATTGATATACTAGTAGAAAAACAAAAAGTACCCCCAGTACCGATAAAAGCTCCAGCCCCTTTTCCCAATCTGTAAGAGGCAGCTTTAAAACTGGTCTTTTACTATTCTTCCTGGTCAAGCTCATTAATCCAATATCTCCTTGAACATTACTACATTTAAATACTAATGCTAAGAATAGGATAGGTTCAAGTAAATTGAGCTATTTCTAGAAAATGCTACTTGATAGGCTGGAGTTCATAAAAATGAGTCAATAATCTTGTGCCTGACAACATCTTGTCATTTATACCCGGTATAATAATATTGAATTGATACCAAGTGTTTAAATACCTAACTGAGACTAGAAGGAAAACCAGGTAAAATGTTGAAATGGTAATATAGGACTGTTTATATTAGAACGGATTTTGAGTACTACAATTAGCTTGATTTTTATTAAAAACTGTGAAGTATATTGCAGGTTAATTGTATAGGTCAGGAGGTTTTAAGGTGAAACTGGAAACACTGGTGGAACAGAATCGCAATAATCACTATAAGATGCTGGTTATTGTTGATAATGCCAGGCAATATGAGAAGCTTATTGAGGCTCTGCACCCACAGGGTTGGCAGGCCTTTAATGTAACTGATTACATATTAGAAATGCTGGAACATATCCCGAAGAAAGAACGCCGCTTACGGATTGGTCGAATTATTAAGGAATGGTTTAGGGAACTACCGGACAAGGTTATACTTTGTGATACCAATATTCTGTATTCTCCCGAGTTAGGCAGGTTGAATCCGGTTGGAGCTTTTAAATACAGATCCAGGGAAAAAGAAATTATTGTTATTATGAATGGGCAGATTTACGGAGAAAAGGTTCGCTATTCCCAACCGGGGCGCGATGATTATAATGAGATGGATGTGAGCGAATTGCTTCACTACCGAATAGAAGATATTGAATTCTAACCTGATAACGTCCAAAAAAGGAGGGACATACTGACGATGGCTAAGATTCGTGAGTTATTAAACTTCGAGAGAATAAAAGAAGTTATTGATATCGATGCGATTGACGATAAGCAGGCGATGGTCGAAAAGTACGTTATATCCAAAGATATGCAGGAATACCTGGTTCATCTCCTAAAAGACTTAAACTCACCCCAACATAAAGCAGCCCAGATCGTAGGGGGCTACGGCTCTGGTAAATCCCACCTGCTGGCATTTTTGATTTCCATTTTATCTGAACCGGAACTGCGTCAATATATTCAGGATGTAGAGCTGCGAAAACTGGCACAGCAAATCAAAAGGGATTTTGTAATCGTTTACTGGGAATTACAGCCCAATGATGTAGACTTGTCCGAATACTTCTATTATGAAGTAACCTCTCAACTGGCTGCTCAATATGCTATTGACATTGACTTTAAAACTGAAGGGGTAGTGGACCACAAGAATAACATTCTGGATCTACTGGATAAGATTAAAGCAGATGACCCCAGCCGGGGATTAATTGTGGTTATGGATGAAATATCCGATTTTCTAAAACAAAAGAACAAAGAGAAGATTACCCGTGATATGCAGTTTATGCGGGTATTGGGGCAGGTAGCCCAGAGCAGTGACTTCACTTTTATCGGTGCCATGCAAGAACATATTTTCTCCAATCCCAGATATATAGATGAGGCCGAAAGTTTCGGCCGGGTATCAGAACGTTTCCAGGTTATTACTATCAAACGCGAGGATATTAAGCGGGTTATTGCCCGCCGGGTTTTAAACAAAACACCGGAGCAGAGGGTGGAACTGGAGAAGCTATTTGAAGAGTATAAGAAGTATTATCCCAGTATTCAAGCCAATCTGGATGAATACATAGACCTGTTTCCGTTGCATCCATATGTAATACAGGTTTTTAGTGAACTTCCTTATTTTGAAAAACGGGGAGTTATTCAGTTTACCGTTCAAGAAGTGGAAAAAATCCTGGGCGAATCCTTTCCCTGTCTAATCACCTATAACCGTATATTTGATGAAATCAATTCCAAGCATACGGTGAAAAACCTGGAGACAGTTTCGCCGGTAGTCAATGCGGTCCAGACTCTGGATAGCAAAATTGATTTGCTGGATACCCGCAACCAGGGAGAAGCCAGGCAGATTATTAAAGCTCTGGCGGTACTTAACCTTTTCGGCAAAACTCATGATAACGGAGCTACCTTAGAAGAACTGGCTAACACTCTCCTGTTACTGCCGGGCAATAAAATGATGGAAGCCAGTGATGAAATAGGCCTGGTCCTAACTCGTCTGCGCAAAGTAACGGACGGACAGTTCATCAGTGTTACTAAAGACGGATATTACTATTTGGACCTTACCGTTCAGATTGACTACGACCAGGTAATTGAGCGGCGCAGCGATAATCTCCCCGACGCCATTCAAGATGAAAGAATAATAGCAATTTTAAGAGACCAGCTTATGTTAGAGACAGAATTATCAACTGGAGGTTACCGGGATACATGTACCTGGAACAACCGCAGATCATTTCGTAATGGTCTGTTCATTTATGAAACTGGTAAGGGTGAAATAGTAGAAAACAATGGGGATTATCAAATAGTCTTAGTATCTCCGTTTTGTGCCAACAACCGCTACCAGGCTGCTCCCAACCGTATTATATGCAGTGGTTCTTTGAGTGCAGAAGCCCAGACCCTGCTAAAAAAACTGGCTGCAGTATATCTCCTCATTGCCGAGAAATATCAGGTCAGCATCATGGAGAAAAGATTAGTCCTTTTACGCAAAGAATTCATTGCGGCCTTGATTAACTCCTACCTGGAGACCGGTATTATTGAAATCGCCAGTGAGAAAAAATCTATTAAAAGCCTGATATCCAGGGAATTCAGAAACTTTGATGAACTATTTTCCGAAATAAAACCGGCTTTGTTACAGCCATATTTTGAGGCGACCTACCCTAAACACCCACGTTTTCCGCAATTAATTAGCCGGGATAATATCGAAGGGGAATTCTCCAGTGCGATCAAAGATTTAATAAATCGTAACGAAATCCAGTCGCTCTTTGGAGGCAGTAAGGCTATTTTAAGTGCACTGGACTTGTTGGATAAGAATGGGCAATTAAATACCGGACAATCAGAAGTTGTACTGAATATTCTCCAAGAGGCTCGGGATGAGGAAGGTAAAAACCTGGATGTGGAAAAACTAATTGCCCAATATGAGCAATCTCCGTATGGCTATGATTATTTAATGACTGCTTTTATTCTTGTGGTACTTACCTATAACGGAGAAATTGCCTTAAAAGCAGCGGGAGGAAAGACCATTACTTCATCAGAGGTAGCAGAGGTATTTGCTAGCGGTTTTGATGCATTTAGCAATATTAAATACCTGTTTATTGAAAGCGACATAAATCCCCAACCCCTTATTCAGCTTTTTACAGCCATAGGTATCGCACCCGACCAGGCCGCCAAACTTAGAAAAACCAATAAACGGGGGGAAGCTGTCCAGGATTTTCGTACCCGTTACCTGGAGATTAAGGCACAATATGAAGAAGTAGAGCAGCGCCTGGGAACTATTTCGTTGCAGCATGGAAATGTTGTGGATGTTAATGGGCTTAAAGCCAGGCATGACAGTTTAAGTAATCTGCCTATGAACGATTTTGAAGGGGTTAAAACTCCGGCTGACCTGAAAAAGATTGTCTATCCTAAAAAGCAAATTCAGAATATCGCTGAAGCAGCTGAGCTCTTGCAGAAATTAGTGACACTATACGATTTATATTTTAGTCAACTAAAAACGGAACTGGAGTATGCATTAAAGGTAAAGCAAGCCCTCCAGGATTATCCCAATGTAATTGAGGTAAACGGTCTGGCAGAAATGCTTAACGATGCTCAGGCGATTCTAGCTGATGCGGAAATACTTCTCGATCCAGCCGGACGCCAACCTCTACTAGGGAAACTGCAACAGGTACGGAAAAAATACCAGGCTGCTTATTACAAGGAACATGAACGTTGTGTAGGTTCGAAAGTTGATTGGAGTCGCCTGCAAAGTATTACTGCTGACCAAAAATATAAAAATCTTTTACTCCTGAAAAATGTCAGGATTTTAGATAAGCGCTTGTTTGCCAATGTGGAAAACGGAATAATAAATGCCGGTAATCTGCGCTGTGATGGTTTCGTGTTGGAATTGTTAGATGATGAAGCCCTCTGCCCACGTTGTCACTTTCCCAGCAATTATGGGGTAGATTTAAACCAGAGACTGGATGCCATCGAAGAACGTATAGCTGCCTCCTGGAAGGACTGGGAGAGTACCATTCTTATTGAGGTTAATAACTACAAAGATAATATTCAATATCTGCAGACTGCTGAAAAAAAGGAAATAAACTATATATTAAAAAATGGTACCCTGCCCGAGGTGATAACGGCTACTCTGGTGAAAGCACTGAATCATCTCTTCGATGAACTAGAAGTTATTGAACTAAACCCTGCTAAACTGATGGAATACCTGTTCAAAGAATCGCAGGTTCTGGATTACTACAGCCTGGAGCGAAATTTGAATGATTTTAAACAGATGCTGGTGGCAGGTAAGGATTTAGAAAAGGTTAGAATTAAACAAGCAGAAAAGGATGGCGAATAGGAGATGGTCAAGCAGTCAGAACTGGCATTTGAAAAAGAAGCTAAAAAGCCTCAAGAGAAGGATGAGTTTGCTGAGTCCTGCCGTCCCTTAGCGGGGCTGCTGGACTTAGTGCGAAATATTGAAGGATTTCCTATAGGTAAGGATGAGGATATCCTGGCCCTGTCGGACCCACCGTATTACACTGCCTGTCCTAATCCCTATATCAACGATTTTATTGCGTATTATGGTAAGCTTTATGATACGAAAACGGATAAATATAAGCGTACCCCGTTTGTGGCCGATGTCAGTGAAGGTAAGAATGATCCCATATATAATGCTCATTCCTACCATACCAAGGTACCTCACAAGGCGATTATGCCTTTTATTGAACATTATACTGAACCGGGTGATATTGTATTTGATGGTTTCTGCGGAACCGGTATGACCGGGGTAGCTGCTCAGATGTTGGGACGAAAAGCTATTCTATGCGACCTTTCCTCGGCAGCTACGTTTATTGCTTACAACTACAATACGCCGGTAGATGTAGAAGAATTTGAGCGTGAAGCCCGCAGAATCCTGGCCGAAGTGGAAGATGAATGCGGCTGGATGTATGAGACCGTACATACGGATGGTAAAACTAAAGGTAAGATTAATTATACGGTGTGGTCGGATGTTTTTATCTGCCCTTATTGCGAAAGTGAGTATGTATTCTGGGAGGTAGCAGTGGACAAAGAGGAAGGTAAGGTAAAAGGCGACTATTACTGTCCTCAGTGCAATGCAGAGATTACCAAGCGGCAATCCGAAAGAGCTATGATAACTTATTTTGATGATGCCATAGGAAAAGAAATTACCCAGGCCAGGCAGGTCCCGGTATTAATTAATTATTCTGTGGGAACAAAACGTTATGAAAAAACACCCGACGCAAGTGATATAGAAATTATAAAGAATATTGAAACAACTGCCATTCCGTATTGGTTTCCTGTAGATAGAATGCCGGAAGGATATAATACAGAACAGCCCAAAAGGTCCCATGGGGTTAGCAATGTGCATCATTTTTATACTAAGAGGAGCTTGTGGTGGTTATCTGCTTTAAAACATTACGAACAAATAAACATAACTGAATCTTTACCATCGTTTTCAATAACAAATACTGTATCAAAATTATATAGATATACAGTAAAAAAACCTAATTATAAAGGACAAGGAGGCGGCCTGTTATCAGGTACACTGTATGTACCATCTCTGATAAGAGGACTAAGTGTCGCTTCCTCCTATAATCGGTCTATCTCCAGGTTGAAAAACATTCATATGTGGAAACATATGGATAAGAATGGTACGATAATTTCAACTGCTAGTACAACTAATATTGAAATTAGCCAAGATTCAATTGATTATATTTTCACCGACCCGCCGTTTGGAGAAAACATCATGTATTCTGAACTCAATTATATTTGGGAAGCATGGCTAAAGGTTTTTACCAATAACAAACCAGAAGCTATCATGAATAATGTCCAACTTAAAACTTTAAACGAATACAAGGAGATAATGACTTCCTGCTTTAAAGAGATGTACCGTATTCTCAAACCTAATCGCTGGATAACAGTAGTTTTCCATAATTCTAAAGCCTCAGTGTGGAATGCCATTCAGGATGCTATGACCCGGGCTGGTTTTGTAATTGCTCAGGTTACTGTATTGGACAAGAAACAGGGGAGCTTTAAACAGGTAACATCAGCTGGGGCAGTAAAAAACGACTTGGTAATCAACGCCTATAAACCTAAAAAAGAATTTGAAGAGCATTTTCTGCACCTGGCGGGAGAAGGACTGGAAAAAGATTTTGTGGAAGAACATCTGGATCACCTACCGGTGGAAATCAATATCGAGCGCACTGAGCAGATGCTCTACTCCAAAATGCTGGCCCATTATATCCAAAGAGGCTATGAGATTCGCATGAATGCCCGGCAGTTTTATGGCATGCTCCGGGATAACTTCAAGTTGGTTGATGGATTCTGGTTTAATGACGACCAGGTATTGGACTATAATGAGTGGAAAAAAGCTCAGGGCCTGGATAAAATCCGGGAGATTAAGAGCGGGGAACAAATCCTTTTTATAACTGATGAAAAATCACTGCTGGTATGGCTTTATCAGTATTTGGAAACTCCCCAGACTTACAGCGACATTTATACTGCTTCTCGTAAGATAATAAGCGGAGTAGAGGATGAAATACCTGAATTACGAGAACTACTGGACCAGAACTTCATTTTGGAAAAAGGCAGCTATCGCCGACCTCATACCCGAGAAGAGGAAGAAAAAATCGAAGCCCAGCGGCAGCGTGATTTGCTGCGCAGTTTTGAACAAATAGTTGATATTGCCCGCACCAGTACTAAGAAGATTAAGGGAGTGCGCAAGGAGGCTCTAATTGCTGGTTTTACCCTGGCATATCAAGAAAAACGTTATCAGGATATAGTGGATGTGGCCAAACGCCTCAACTCAAAAATTATAGAACAAAATTCCCAAATTAACGATTTCGTAGAGTTTGCCCGCTTTAAAACAGGAGAGGACCTGTAAAAGAAAATTGGTGACCAGGTTTGCTGCCCGGTAGCAAATGAAAAAGGCCTGGGGGGCATGATCTCGGTGGAGTTTGTATGATGCGAAATTGGTTTGATATTCTAATTAAAAAGGCCAAACGCTCCTATAGTAGACTAATAATTGTAAAGGACCTGGACCAACTGGGAAGTGATCAACTATTCCTGGAAGTGCTGAGCCAGGATTTTGCCGTGGTTTGCTTTCAGGGGGAATTAGCTTTACGCCAATTCATACGCCAGCATCAAAGCCAGCAAATCCTGATTTTAATACAACAAGAGGGGCTATATGTACCCTTTGATATCGAACATAGTTCCGATTTAATTAGCTGGACCCTGGCGGATATCTTCCCCCGGTTGGATAGTGAAGCGCTAAGGAAGTTTGAATTAGACGGCTATCAATCTATTTTCGATGCTTATCGAGAATTGGCTGATAGTTTAACTATGCAGGATGAAATGCAGACCTTATTATTAATCAGGGAATGGATTGCCACTGGCAAGGTAGTAGCCAGGGAAAAGGGTTATGCTGGAGGTCCCCATGTTAAAGTGCTTAAACCAGATAATGGAATAGAAGAAACGGGAAATGCCGAGATAGAATATGGCCAATTAGTAAAGGAAATCAGGCTGCTTTTAGACCAAGATAATATAGATTGGCAGATTATAGCGCGGAGCTGGGGGCGATTAGAATACCTGCATCCGGCTGAGATGGTGGAGTGTGAGAGCTATTGGCAATTAGACTCTGAAATTTGCCAGCGTTTTCATGATTTTATCAGCAGGAAATATGATCATTTATTTTTTGCCAGTTATAAGGATGGCCCGGTTACTATAAATCAAACCATGAATTATTTGGGTACCTTGGAGAATGAACGTATTGCCTTATTGTGTTTTGACGGTATGGGTTTTCCAGAATGGTTTGGCCTGAAAGAATATTTGTGGTCTAATAAACTCCGGGGTTTTCAGGAAAGTGCTATATTTGCGCTTATCCCTACATTGACATTTTCTTCTCGCACCTCACTGTTTACTGGGGAAGTACTTCTGGAACAAATGGGTTCGGAATCTTCGGGTTTCGTAAAGGCGGTTAATAAACTCTTTCCTAATGGAAGAAATACTACTAAACAACTATTCAAAAATACCGATGGGAAATGGAGTCGCAATTACCTGGGGTATAATGTGCTGGGGGTTATCTTTGATATTATTGATAACGTCGGCCATAAGAGTATTTTATTTTCCCGGAGCAAGAAAAATATGCATCAACAATTACAGAACCTCTACGGACAAACCCAGATTGCTTTAACTATTTCAAATTTATTAAGCGAAGGCTATCGGGTATTTATTACCTCTGATCATGGTTGTATCTGGTGTTATGGTAATGGTATAAGAGCGGATAAGTATCTGGTTGAGGAGCGTGCTTTGCGGGCATTAGTTTATCCCAATAGAAAGCTGGCGGAGGAATTTGCAACCAATAATGATCTAATTCTGTTGGAAGATAAAGGCCTTTTGGGCGATAAAGTCCTGGTCCTGCCGTGGGGGAGAGAAATGTTTACTTCTAAAGATAAGATAAGTATCAGTCATGGCGGAATACATATTGAAGAAGTCGTAATACCATTTGTGGAGGTACTCTCATGATAGGATTTGATCGCCCGTTAAGGCCACGCTGGATATATGATAGTTTGCTGCTGGCTGAACCAGGGCAAAAAATAACCGAATTAAATCTTGCTTTTGAGGAAATTGCCCGTGAGTTAACAGGTAAAGAGGGTAAAAGAAAAGTACGTACAGTTTTGTTCCGCTGTTTTCTGCGGAGTCCAGCCAATAGGGCCAGGGTTAGAGACAATCTGCGGCTAAAAGAATTAAGCGAGAAATACGATCTGGCGTTTATGGCCCCGATATATCTTTTTTATCTTGTCGCCAGTACCGATACCTTAATTATAATCTCCGAACATATTTTCCGGCTTTATGAATGGGGCAGTGAGATTAACTCTGCTTTCCTCAAACGTAAAATGGTTGAAGGAAACGGGGAACGAGATGTGGTCATTCGGTCGGTAAGCTCGTTTTTAAATACGTTGTTGCATTTTCAAGTGATAACCCGGTCAGGTAAGAATTTGATACTAAATAAACCCCTGCAGATTAATGAGGAGCAGGCTGCTATAATGTTGCAACTGTGGGCCAGAGAATTATGCCATACACCCCAGATTGATTTAAGCCAGCTTCCCCCGGCTATCTTTGCCTGGTTCACCTGGCCAGACTTAAGAGCAGTGGCTCGTAGGTATAACGGGGAATTATGGGACTACCAGCACCGGATGGGTGGGGAGTATTTAGTGATGTATGCTAGCTATGGCCTATCCTGAATACCCAGCTTTTCTTTTAAGGCCGTTTGCAAAACATTAGAGAAGTTTACTCCCTTACGTTCTGCCATGGTATTAAGCCATTGAGGAATGGTAAGGGTTTTTTTAATTGCTTTATTATCATAAAACATACGATATTCCAGGGTGTCAGCTCCAATTATAGCCACGAAACTATTATCATTTACCTGGATATCCTTGGGATTAGATGGTGTGGGAATGTTTTCATTGTTTTCTTCCATTTTGTATAGTAACAAGCATAATACATCCTCAGCCATTTCATAAGTATCTTGTAAATCATCACCCTGGGTATAACAATTATCAATATCTGGAAAACTGGCCGAAAAACTACCATCATCTTCCTGGTTGAAAACTGCTGGAAATATATATTTAGCCATAATAAGCCTCCTTAAGACTATAAAAATTTATTTGAGTCCCGCATCCTTTAGAATATTTTGCAATGTACCGTGAGCAATTTCAGTTTTATGCCTTGGTACCGGGAATATTTTGTTTGTAATTGGGCTATAGTAAAGGTCATGTTTTTTACCATGTTTATTTAACATTATTCCATTTTCTCTAAACAATTTTAGCAGTTCACTCGTTTTCATTATATTCCCTCATAAGATATTATAGTACGTATTAGCACGTGCATCAACCTAATATCACCCTATCGACTTCACCTTTAACAAGCGGGGGTCGTGCCCCATTAAGAGGCGGGAGCCCAGCTTTTTTATTTCCGACCAGGGAACTGCTTGTCTCTGTACCGGGCCAGCGCAGTTGCGCTCCTTGAGCCACTCTCCTATAGTATCTAGTATTCCTTCTTTCCAGTAAAATCTTGCTCCTACTCCCTCCCGGAAATATTGCCATCTATCCGGGGGAATCTGTTTCCAGAGCATGTCGTAGTTAAAGGGGGAGTCTCCAATCAGAAGAACCGGTCCTTCTTTGGTCTGTACTTCTACCAGTTGATGACCCTTCGTATGACCACCGCTATGTATAACTTTCAGGCCGGGTTTAAGTTCCTGGTTACCTTCTAGAAGCTCTATATTAGGTAGCAGGTGAAACCAATGGTTAGGGTTAAAATAAGTTTCCTCATTGGGATTTAGCTGCAGGAGGCCGCGAAACTCGTCCGCCTGGAAAAGGAACCGGGCCTGAGGAAAGTCCGGCATACCACAAGTATGATCCCAGTGAATATGGGTCATAATTACATCCTTTATACCCGCGGGGTTAAATCCTAAATTTTCTATAGCCGCCTTTACCTTCTGTTCCTCGGTCTGATTAGCATGAGTGTTGGCGCCCGGAATTGCATCCGGGTCAAATCCGGTATCTACCAGCACGGCTTCACCATTTTCATCCACTATCAGGAAAGCAAAACAATGTATATCCTCCATTGAGCGGGCAGATTTCATTAAGATATTAAAAGAACCGTTATACAATGGGTAAATGATATGATTCATTCCTAACTCCTCCATAAAAAGTTAAATATAATAAAATTATACACTTTTTAAAGGCTGCATTGAAGGATGATGTAACAAACTAAAGCTTTAAAAAGGATGTTACATTGATTGTCTTATCAGCTGAACCGCCCAAATATCTTACCTGGCTATAGTTTATCAACCTTATTTTGAGTTCGCGTATGGTTTGTAGAACTTCAGGGTCAGCCAGGACGTGATATTCAACTTCCCGTACCTCAGTCCAGGTAGAGACTTTGGGCAAATGTTCATCCACATAACCCGGATGACAGATAAGTTCAGATATCCCATCAGGGACTGAGTGCAGGTTATCTAACAGTAGCGACTTACCATCTGCTTCAAAATATACATTGGCGTAGAAATTATCTACCACTCCCGGCAGAGAGTTTATCCTGGTGTCAGGTTCCCAACCAGTACGGCGCATGGGCAGCTTCAAAGTTCGGGCCAGTATTAACATGGGACGACAAACGGCCATACGTTTTTGAATAAAACCGTGGGAATCAATGTGAGTGGGTCTAATTCCAGCACTTTGTAAACGGTGCATCTGGGCTTTTAATTCGGTCATTACATCAGATTCATCCCAGTCTAAACTATTAGAAAACTTTCCCTTATGGTCAACCAGTGAGGGTATCCAGTTAGGCGGGGCTATAGGGGAACCTTCCGAGAGGTTAAAATGCAGACCCACACCCAGAGTTAGTACATGGCGTATGCGTTTTACTGCATCCTTAAAACCGGGCATATTAACCATCAGTGAGGTGCTGGTTACTACACCGGCTTGATGTAAATCTATTATGGCTTGGTTAATACCCGGTGCCAGGCCAAAATCATCAGCATTTATTATGAGGTATTTTGCCATTTGCACCACTCCTTATCTCAAATTAATGACAGTATTAGTTTATGTAATACCAATTTATCCTGCTACTGGGAATTATGACTACAAAACTAATAAAATCAACCTAAACAAGTGAAAAAGAGTGTTAGAATAGGGATAGTTTTGTCATGGTAGACGCAGTTGCAGGAGGGGTTTAGATGGCGCTGTTTTCCAAGACCAGTATGGAGGCTACCGGGGGCACCGTAATGTATTGCCCATTTTGTCAGGAGAAAATGCTTTATACCCTGGATATTAATGCCTATAGATGCCCGTTTTGTGGGTGTGAAATTATTGAAGATGATAAACCGGTTCCTTATGCTATGATGGCTGATTTTTTTACCAAGTCCGACTAAAAAACCCCGACTCATAAAAATTGCTTGTCTAAAAACGTCCCTTTTGCTAAACTAATTCATTGGATGCAGGATAGTAGGACAGGAGGATTAATATTCTAATGGATGTAGTACTTACTTTGATACCGATTGTTGCTGTGCTGGCTTTACTTACCCTGGCGAAATGGCCGGCTGACTGGAGTGGATTGGCAGGATGGCTTCTAGTAATAGCTATTAGTTTCCTCTTTTTTAAAACCTCCCTGCAAGTGGGATTAACCGCTAGCCTGGCGGGAATTATAGCTTCCTTTCCAGTTTCCCTTATGGTAGCCACTTCTATATTTCAAATTACCTTTTTAGAATCAACTGGAGCTTTAAAAAGAATAGTTATCTTTGTTAAAACCCTGGCCAAAAATGACCAGGCGGTACAGATTATGATTATAAATATGGGTATAGGTACCCTGCTGGTAGCAGTAGGAGCAACCCCGGTATCCATATTGCCTCCGATTATGCTGGCACTGGGCTATTCTACCTTTGTAGCTATTGCGCTTCCCGCCCTGGGCTTTGATTCGTTATGCACCTATGCGTTGTTAGGGGCACCGCTGGTTATTTTCTCCGATATGACCGGTACCCCTCTGGCCACTTCAGCTCTGGTGTTTTCCAAATTTATGCCCATCATTTCAACTATGATTGGCTTCGGTATGCTCTGGTTGGTGGGCGGATGGGGGAAGATCAGAGAGGGTTTTGTACCCTGTATTCTGGCCGGTTTTACCATGGGTTTTACTGCGATAGTGGTTGCCCATATTGGTACCGGCATAGTGCTAACCGGGGTACTAGGCGGATTAGCTACCATTATAGTTATGCTCATTTATCTTAAACTGAGTGGGGAAGCTATTTTGGATCGCAGTTGCGTCAGTGAAGAGGAAAAGAGTGTAGAAAAAACCATGCCCCTCTTAACTGCCCTGGCTCCCTGGATAATACTTATAGCAACCTGCTTGTTTATTAACTTCTGGCCACCGCTGTTTAATTTCTTGTTTAAAGACCTGGCTATGCCGGTTCAGATTATCCCCGGAGGCAAGCCCATTATGACCCGCATGTTGTGGAATGCCTATACTTGGGTGATAATAAGTACTCTGCTGGCAATACCATTTATTAAGCCCAGCCGGGAACAGTGGCGAGAC
>DIRQ01000118.1:14705-26401 GCA_002424365.1 Syntrophomonas sp. UBA5432
TGTCCTGACCTCAAAAATACTGAGCGTAGATGCCCTGGTAGTTACCGCCGGTACAGCCATTGCCGGGGGATTGGCCAGTGTCATCTCACCGGCCAAACTACAAAACGCCGCTGCTACCATTGACAGTCTGGGTACTGAAGGCAAAGTAATCCGGGTTGTAGTACCTATAGCACTTATATTTACAACTGTAGCGGCAATTCTAACCTTTATTTGGGCCTAATTTGAGAAAGAGGTGACAGGGGACGGTTCCTGTGTCACCCCCTGCAGGGGATGACACAGGAACCGTCCCCTGTCACCTTTAATGGGCTTATAACTCAAATGTTTGATGTGAGGCGTGAGAGGTAAGGTGTGAGGGGGAGGGGCAGACCCGTGTGTCTGCCCCTCCGACCACACAACACTATTCCTAATTGCATATTTACATACAAAAAGGGCGAACACATGGGTTCGCCCTTAAATTTCTGTTCCCCTATGATAATTATGCCTCTGGTTGTTTTTCTTCCGGTTTTGGTCCTTCATAGACTTCCACGGTTTTGCTGAAAGCCGGGGTGCGCCATTGCTCTATCATTTGAATAGCTTCCTTGGGGCAATCCTCCACACAGACAGCGCAGACGATACAACGATAACCGTCCAGAGTCCAGGTTTTATTAGCCCGGTCCACCTTTATCGCATCAGCCGGACACTTCTTGCTACACAGGGTGCAGAAGTTGCATTTATCAGCATCAAATTCTATATGTCCCCGGGTATGGGGATATAATATTCTTTCCTCTGCCGGATATAATCTGGTTTCCGGGCGGGAAAACAAATTCTTCATAATATTAGGTAACATAACGGCCATTTTCACCCCTCCTTTCTATCGTTCCGTACAACTGATACAGGGGTCAATGGAAAGGGTAACAACTGGTACATCAGCCATTTCACATCCTGGCAGCATTTTCAGCAATGCCGGGATATGAGCATAGGTTGGTGTCCTTACTCTCATCCGTACCAGGTTCTTAGTACCATTGCCTTTGACATACCAAAGCACTTCACCCCGTGGTTGTTCAACTCGCTGAATAGTTTCGCCATTGGGGTTGCCCTTAACCTTAACCTGAGCCTCACCTTCAGGTAGGTGGTGTAAGGCTTCCAAGGCCAGTTCAATAGCCTGGTAAACCTCACGGGCACGTACTACTGCGCGGGCATAAGAGTCCCCGTCAGTTTCCACTATTGGTTCAAAGCCCAGTTCACCATAAGCCTCATAGCCAGTCTGGCGCAAATCCTGGGCTACACCGCTGGCTCTTAAAACCGGACCGACAGCGCCCAGAGTAAGTGCTTCTTCTTTACTTAATACACCTATACCCACAGTTCTCTTCTTAACCGTGTAGTCTTTAAGAATAACCGGGGTAACATGATCCAGTTCGTTCTTAACTTCCAGCAAAGTTTTTTCGATTATGCTTATCTGCTCATCAGTCAAATCGCGACGAACGCCGCCGATGCAAGAAGCTGATAAAATTATGCGGTGACCACCGGTCATTTCCATCAGATCAACGATTCTTTCCCGGATAGCCCAATATTTCATAAACAGACTTTCAAAGCCGAAGGCATCGGCTAACAGACCTAACCATAGTAAATGACTGTGGATTCGGCTAAGCTCACTGTAAAATACCCGCAGATATTTGGCCCGAGGAGGAATCTCTACCCCCATGATATCTTCAATAGCTTCACAATAGGTCATACCATGCATAAAACTGCATATGCCGCAAACCCTTTCCACCAGGAAAACATTCTGGGGGAAATCATTTAGCTCGCCCGCTTTTTCCAAACCGCGGTGAATGTAGCCGATAGCCGGGGCAACACTTACTACTTTCTCATCCTCATAAGTGATGTTAAGCTGCAGGGGTTCCGGCAAAACTGGATGCTGCGGTCCAAATGGGGTAACTATTTTAGCCATTTTTCTTAACCCCCTTTGCTGCTTTCTTCTTTTCTTTGCGGGTCATGGGATGGGGGTCAGCACCCTCTATCATATACAGACGACCTCCCAGGTCCACCGCAATATCAGAGATATTTACGCCAAAGAGTTCCTTTATCTCGTTTTCAACCAGGAAAGCACAGAGATACACTCCGGAAACACTGGGTAGCTGCTCCTCTTTGCCG
The DNA here is from genome assembly GCA_002424365.1 of Syntrophomonas sp. UBA5432. Taxonomy (GTDB): domain Bacteria; phylum Bacillota; class Syntrophomonadia; order Syntrophomonadales; family Syntrophomonadaceae; genus UBA4844. The sequence continues at coordinate 16,836 of DIRQ01000118.1, forward strand.
ATGGCGACTTCCAGGTTTACCAGTTCCGTTTCCCGGTCAAATGAATATATAATGCGAAACTGTTCGATTTCATCCACACAGGTAGCAGTAACGAAACGATAGCCCTCGTTAAACATCTGTTGGGTTTCATTTATTAGCTGTTCCGGGGTTATTTGCTTTGCTTCAAAACTCATTTGGCTACCTCCTCAGATTTCATCTGGGTTTTCTCCTTCAGTTTCTGCAAACCCAATACCACTCCATCGATAATAGCCTCGGGACGGGCAGCACAACCTGGTACATAGACATCGACCGGGATAACCTTGTCCACTCCACCCAGGATGTTATAACAATTATAGAAAACCCCTCCGGTGCAGGCACAGCTTCCCACTGCCACTACCACTTTCGGTTCCGGCATCTGGTTATACAGGTTTTTAAGAACCCGGGCATTGCGCCGGTTTACACCACCGGTCACCAGCAATACGTCAGCGTGCTTGGGATTACCCGTATTAATAATGCCAAAACGCTCAATATCATAGACCGGGGTCAGGCTGGCCAGGATTTCTATGTCACAGCCATTGCAACTGCTGCAATCATAGTGCAATACCCAGGGAGACTTCAGTTGCGATTTTTGTATTATTCCCATAGTAAAATCACCCCATTCTCTTTAAATAAGATTGAAGCCCAGATTCACCAGGCATAAAATAATGCCCACTGTCCAGGTCAACTTAACCATCCATGACCAGGTCATACGAGCACAGATATTATCAATAACCAGTTCAATAAAAAAGGCTGCCAGGGCCAGGAGCAAACCTGCCCATACAGGCTGTGCCCAGAATAGCACCACCAGGCCCAGTACCAGCACCAGTTCATACCAGTGGGTTAATTCGATGAGGGCCAGATAAGGGCCGGAATATTCGGTGGTAATCCCCTGAACCAGTTCTTGGTGCGCGTGATGACAGGTGGAAAGGTCAAAGGGGGATTTACGCATTTTTATAGTCAGTATCAACAGCACGGCCACAAACACCAGCGGCAGCGAAAAAAGTAAGGGCTCGGGCCGGGCAAAGATATCTTTTACCAGAAAGCTCTTATTCTGCAAAAACACACCTATGGCCAGCAGAATTAAGACTGGTTCATAGGAAAGCATTTGCAACAGTTCCCTTTGACTTCCTATATGACTGTAAGGAGATTTTGTGCTTAAGCCGCCCAGCACAAAACAGATGGCGGCAAAAGCCATGACAAATACGATTATCAGCAGGTCGCTTCCCAGGCAGAGCATAGCCAGGCTGGTTATGACCAGAGCCAGATAGCCTATGGCCCATAGTACCTGGCGTTGGTTCACCAGTATTCGTTCTTTACCCAGAAGCTTACCTACATCATAAAAAGGCTGTAACAGGGGAGGTCCCACCCTTCCCTGCATCCGGGCAGTGATAATACGGTCTATCCCGGAGAGCAGACCGCCCAGAATCGGCGCTGCAATTAAAACTAGTAAGATAATGACCAACTCTCTCATATGACCGTCACCCCCAGCAGCATAATAATTACCATAATTGCTATCACGTTCCCTACCTTATTCAGTTTATTTTCATTAAGGGAACTGGAGAAATAGTAATTGGATAAGCTCGACTCTACCGCCTGGTCAGCGGTGGAAAGAAAAGAAGTAGAATCCAGTTCGCCGGTATTCTCTCCGCAGAGATATATCGGTCTTATGCTGGCCTTCTCCGGTTTAAACAACAGCCAGAAGGCCAGGATGGCTACGGCCAGAACCACAAACAGGGGCCAAGCGGTAAAAGCACCTATAGTTTTGGAAGCCGTTTGGGCTACTATGGCACCCCCCTGGGTAAATAAACCGCTGGTCTTATAGGCGACCTCTACTGCCGGGGCTACCAGTTTATTCATAATCGGAACTACAAACATGCCCAGGACAACAGCACCCAGGGCCAGTCCTCCCAGTGAAACTACATAATGGGGAGCCATTTTTTCAGGTTTCATTCGGGCTAACCCGGGTTCACCCTCCATCAGACGGCCCAGCCATTTAATCCAGAATAATGCCGTAACTGCACTGGCCAGTACAAACATTAAAGCCACCAGCGGCAACTGGGTAGATGCTTCCAGCGATGCCCATTTACCTACCAGCATTCCAAACGGCGGCAGGAACATACTGAGAACGCCGATAGCTACAATAATGGTAGTAACCGGCATCCGATCAACCAGTCCTCCCATGTCCTCAATGTCGCGGCTGCCAATATTATGTTCAATAACCCCGGTGGAAAGGAAGAGCAGTCCTTTGGAAACGGCGTGGAATATAATCAAAGCTATAGCTGCGCTGATAGCAACCGGAGTATTAATACCAGCACAGGCGATAATCAAGCCCAGGTTGGCGATAGTGGAATAAGCCAGGACCCTTTTGGCATTGGATTGGGTAACTGCCAGGACTGAAGCTGCCAGGAAGGTAAAAGCACCAGCTACAGCAACTAAATCACTCAGGTAAGTACCCTGATAAGCCGGAGCCATTCTTACAACCAGATAAACCCCAGCTTTAACCATGGTGCTGGAGTGCAGCAAGGCCGACACTGGAGTAGGTGCTACCATGGCTCCAAGTAACCAGCTCTGGAAAGGCATTTGCGCCGATTTCGTGAATCCGGCAAACACCAGTAAAGCTACGGCAAATAAAACGGTACCAGTGGCACCACCAGGTAAAGCCAAAAGCGTACGAATAGCCAGCGGCTGTCCCGGGAGTGATGATGCCAGGTACACAATAGCCAGAATGAACGCTACCCCGCCCACCATATTCATCCACAAAGCTCGGCAGGCATTGGCAACTGCTTCCTTGTCCAAATTATGGCCGATAAGTTCAAAAGAACATAAGGTGGTTACTTCCCAGAAGAAATACAACCAGAGCAAACTGTTGGAAAACACTAAACCATTCATAGCGGCAAGGAAAATAACTAGCCAGAACATAAAGCGGGGTTGCCTTGATTTCTCTACCGGATGGTGTTCCTCATGCTCAGCAATATAGCGAACCCCGTAAATACAAATAAGCGAACCGATGATATTAATAATAAGGCTCATGATAATAGCCAGATTATCAATCACAAAAGCTGGGTTTACAGCTGTATGTTCACCTGTAAAGAAATCAAAATAAACCAGCACCACCAGCTGGATTAAGGTAAGAACGGTGATTAAAGCGTGTTTGTTTTTTAAACCAATATAGAGTATAAGTCCTAGTAAAGCAAAATCGGCTACTGTCACCACCTGATCCCAGGAAACACCTAATATCCCGGAAGGCTGGTAATCAAACGGCCCAATGGCCAGCAGCGCCAGAGATACTAATGCCAGCGCAATTCCAGTTATCCATGCGATTGCATTTCTTAACCCATAACTGCGCCCAAAATAACAAAGCAGTGCTGCCAGAACCGGTAGCCAGATTGCAATAGCAATAAGGCCCTCAGCCATCTCCAATATACTCACCCCTTCTGTATAGTGTGTTGCTTATAATGCTTTGTCGTTTTCTAGTAGGGTTAACTAATGGCTGTCCTCCTTTCATGGCTAATATCCGGCTACACTTTGCTCTCGTTCACTAGCGGCCAGATTATCAGCATAACCACAAAATGTCAAAGATGACATTTTTGTCGACGCGGCATGCGGAAATAATATATTATTCGACAAAATTATTATACCAAAGGATAAGGATAAATTAAAGATTTCACAAGAACTTAATGATTATTCAGTTGTAGCGGAAGCTTTTAGCTTTCGTTTTCATTATTTTAAATGTGGAAAAAAAGAAAAAAACCATAATGACAAAGCCATGTCATTATCATTAGATATGATATATACAAATAGGGGGTGTCAGATGTGACCATAAAAGTGGAGACATACGATTTTAATCTGGTTGTAGCCTGTTTATGGCAGGTGGATAATAAACAGTGGAAGGGGGTCATAAATAACGAATTTAACGCTGGCGATTTAAACATCATAAAAACCGAAAAAGCTATTCTTCTTTTTCGGAAAGATCCTGCTGGGCCTGCTCAACCTTCCAGCGGAAGTAGTCTAACAGCTCATTTATAATCTCAGTTTTTTTATCTGCGGGTAGGGGAGTCGAGCGCAATAATTGATTAATTTCACTAATCATTTCAGTATAAGCCGGAATCTCATTATTATTACCCTTATAATTTCCCAGCAAAAAATCAGTGCTTACCTGGAAACAGGCAGCAATCTGTAACAGGGTTTCATGATCCGGCTTGCGGGTACCATTTTCATAACTGGCAATAGTAGACCGTCCTACCCCCAGTAGACGTGCTAAGTCAGCTTGACTCATACCTCGCTTAACTCGTAAATTTTTTAGAATATTAGCAAAGTTATTCATGACTATATTATATCACAAAGCCAAATAACTACGCTTTTAAGAGGTACAAATTCTAACAAGATACTTGCTAATATTTAGCAAAATGGTAATATATTATTTAATATATCAAATTAGTAAAGAGGAGGATGGTAAATTGGAATAGATGTAGATATATTTGATTTCAAATCTGTAGTCGGGTTATTTTGGAAGACTACCGACGGCAAATGGCGGGGTGTATTAAAAGAAAAATGCTCCGATACCCAGGTAGACTTAATCAGAGGTGACGATTTTATTTTACTTATTAAATTGAACAATAATAGCAGTGATGAAACATAACGGGTAAGAATGAAGAAATAATCAAACGTATTTTTTTTACCCAAAAGAGTCGCGAAACGCGACAAAAAAACCCAATTAAGTTGCATAACGAAACAAAAATAGTGACGCAATAAAATATTTTCCGTTATATTAGGAGGGAGAATTTTGAAAAAGAACCGACAAATTTCCTGGATTCTTACCATAGCCTTTATATTCAGCATAATATTTAGCCTACCTGCAGTCCCGGTAGTAGCTGGATGCCAGGATATCAGCGGCCATTGGGCCGAACCACAGATTGAGTCTTTAATGTTACAAAAAATTATTAATGGGTATCCGGACAATACCTATAAACCGGAAAATCCCATTAGCAGAGCAGAATTCATAGTAATAACCAATAAAGCTTTTAATTTTACTTCCAGCACGGCCATTAACTACTCCGATGTTAAACCTACCGATTGGTTTGCAGTCGACATAGCCCGGGCTAAAGCCGCCGGATACATATCAGGCTATGAAGATGGCACCATGAAACCTAACCAGCAGATCAGCCGCCAGGAGGCAGCCAGCATAGTTGCCCGGATTTTAGCTCTTAAACCGGCTGATACTACTGCTACCCTACAAAGGTTTTCAGACAATAAAACTATTGCGAACTGGAGCCGGGATTCAATAGCTGCCATGGTAGAAAACAGCTACCTAAAGGGTTATCCCGATAACAGCTTTAAGCCGACTAATTCCATTAAACGAGCGGAAGCAGCAGTCCTTTTCAAGATTGTATTAGATAGTGAGCAGGATGCCTTTAAACCAGAACCAAAACCAGAAGTACAGAGCCTGTTTGATAAGGCTGGAACCTATGGCCCGGAAACCGGGACCCAGGTAATTAACGAAGACGTCACCATTAGTGCTAGTGGCGTTACTTTACAAAACCTAATTATTGAAAAAGACCTTATTATCGCTAAAGAAGTTGGCGATGGAGATGTTACCCTGAACAACGTTACTGTAAAAGGAAAAACCTATGTACGTGGTGGAGGTAAAGACAGTATCCATATTAATGGCGGACAGTTTAGCGAAATTATCATCGAAAAAACCGCCACCGGCGAGGTACGTATAGTTGCAGTTGATACCTCAGGCCTAAGGGTAACCATATCCGAAAACGCCAAAGGTGAAGAAATCATCCTAAACGGAGATTTTAAGAGTGTCACTGTCAATGCCGATGATGTAAACCTCACCACCCAGGGTGATACCAATATTGGTGAACTAAAAGTTGAAAGCGGATTAAAAGACGTCAACATTGAACTTGCCAAAGATAGCACCGTAAAGGAAATGGTACTCAACTCGAAGACCAACGTTGAAGGGCAAGGTACCATTAATAAAGCAAGCGGAAGCAAAGCAAATGAATCTTCCTTTGCCACGCCACCGGGCACGATTACTAAACCTAGCGCAGGTGGAGGAGGCAGTGGAGGAGGCGGGAATGGAGGAAGTACCACAACTCAGCTAAGTATCAGTCCAACCTCATATTCCGTTAACAAATACGATGTGGCTGATATTCCCATTAATATTACCTGGGGCAGTGCCACCAAGATTACCGGAATAACTGGGTCAGCTATGGGAGGAGCATTAAAAATAACGCTAACCGAAGGATTGGAATATGTAGTCAAAGATAATGGCAATGGCACCGGTTTACTTACTATTAAAAATAATAATCTTACAGCGTTATTACCGATACCCATTACTGCAGTTCCCGATGGAACTGTGCTAACCTTAACTATAAAATTTGATAAGGGTGAAAAGGATTTACAAATTACTGTAGTAAGTGGAACCGCACCACTAAGCAACGATGCAACATTAAAAGCCTCATCAATTATTAAAGGTAAAGTAATCGATGATTTAGGAACCGCCAGTGTATACCCAGATATGAATCCGCAAGCTGGATGGGTAGGACTCAAAGCAACCCAAGCAGCAGATACTTCAAATGCAGGTAATTATGTTACCAAGTTTGAGCCAACAGATGCCGGAGCAAAGGTATTAAAAGTTGTTAAATATCCAAAAGTTAATGATACTTACGATACAAGTAATTATCAAAACGATACAGCTTACAACAATGAAGCAATAAACAACGAAGATTTATTTGTAGTTCCAGTACAAGCAGCGGATGAAACGATTCTAATCTATGCTATTTATGTAAGCGTAGTAGCAGATTCTACAGCCGTAGACAAGAGTGCATTAACTACCGCTATTGCAGATGCCAACACAAACAAAGGCACAGCAGTAGTAAGCGTTGATGGCTCTGAAATAGACCCAGCAGATAAGTGGGTAACCCAAGCAGAAATGGACGCTTATACAGATGCTATTGCAGCGGCTCAGGCAGTAGCAAACAAAGCAGATGCAACTAAGGGAGAAGTAGATCAAGCAGTTACTGACATTGGAACAGCAACAACAACATTCAATACCGCTAAGAAAGATGGAACGAAGGCAGCAACCTTAGAGAGTATAGCAATCACCACACCAGCAACGAAGACCGAATACAAGGTTGGTGAAGAACTTGATATTACCGGCATGGTAGTAACAGGGACATACAGTGATGAGAGTACAAAAAAAGAAACAATCACAGTAGCTAACGTAAGTGGCTTTGAAAGTTCAGCGGTAGTAGCAGAACAAACACTAACCGTAACAGTTGGAGGAAAGACAGCAACATATACTATTTTTGTAGTTAAGGCAGATGGACCAGCACTAGTGGGTATATCAGCAGATGATGAAGCTAATACATTGACAGGTATGGTTGCAGGCATGGAGTTCTCAACAGATGGAGAGAATTGGACCCCATACAATGCAGAAACACCAAACCTACCTGATTTAACAGGAACAGTAGCATTACAAGTTAGAGTAGCAGCAACAGACACTCATACAGCAGGACCAGCAACAACCTTTAACTTTACAGTTCCAGAAGTAACCTTAGAGAGCATAGCAATCACCACACCAGCAACGAAGACCGAATACAAAGTTGGTGAAGAACTTGATATCACTGGAATGGTAGTAACAGGAACATACAGTGATAGTTCTACAAAAGTAGAAGAAATTACAGCAGCTAATGTAAGTGGCTTTGACAGCTCAGCAGTAGTAGCTGAACAAACACTAACCGTAACAGTTGGTGGAAAGACAGCAACATATACTATTTCTGTAATAAAAGCAGATGGTCCAGCATTAGAAGGTGTAACAGCAGATGATGATGCCAATACATTGACAGGTATGGCTGCAGGTATGGAGTTCTCAACAAATGGAACTGATTGGACAGCATACAATGCAGAAGAGCCAAACTTACCTGATTTAACCGGAACAGTAGCATTACAGGTTAAAGTAGCAGCGACAGACACTCATACAGCAGGGCCGGCTACAACCTTTAACTTTACAGTACCGCCTGTAGAAATCACAGGTTATGATGCAATTTCAGATGTAGATGGAGGAACAGCAGGAAGCGCGAATTATGCAACTGCAGCTGAAGTGGTAGCAGCACTCCCAACAAGCTTGACTATTACAGGAACATCAGACACAGTGCCAGTAACATGGTCAGAAACATCTGCCCCTGTATATAATCCGGAAATAGCAGGGACCTATCTATTTACAGGAACAATCGGTACATTGCCCGAAGGATATGTTGATGAGGTAGATACAATCACGACAGTAACGGTAAAAGTAGTAGTAGCTGAAACAGTAGAAGCTAGTATAGCGAGCGTAGCAGCAACCAATGGAACTGTAACCATCACCTTGGCGGCAAAACCAACCGTAGCACCTCAAGCTGGTGATTTCACAGCAACAAGCAAGATTGGTGAAGCTGCAGCAACAGATTTAACATTGGCAGGTTTCACCTATGATGATAATGTAACTGTGACCTATACCTTTACCCCAATAGCCCAAACTGCTGAAACGCAGAGTGTAGTAGTGGGAGTTAAGCTAGGCGAAGGTACACCAGTAGCAGCCGAAGCCTTTACAGTGGCAGCTGACCAAGATAAAGCAGCAGTAGCTGCAGCAAAGGCAGCGATTGACGGAGCCACCTACACTAATCTGGAAGTAGCAGATTTGGAAGACCAAGCAGCAAAGACAGCGGCAGTTCAAGCAGTAGTAACAGCGGTAGTAAACGACGAGACAATAACTGCAGTAGTAACTTGGAATTCAGGGACATCAGCATATGATGTAGCCATTTCCAAAGGTGATGCCAGTGACAACACGAGCATTACCACGGCAACCTTTGTATTGACTCAAGAAGCCATAAATGAAAGGCTGGCAATTACCGGCGTATCAGTAGCTGATAATGGAGCCTATGACAGTACAGCTAAAGGCATAGTACGAGTATTAGGCTACGGGGTAGGAATTAACCTTGATGCTAAGAGTGAAGGCAAGACAGTGGGCGATACTGAAAGCATAGTAATAGAGCTTTACAATGGAGACACCTTGTTAGGCCAACAAACATTTAATGAAGCAGGCTACACCAAACACGGCGAAGCAAGCGTAATCAGTGGAACCATTGATGCAGGTGGCCAATATGTAGCTACCAGTTGGGATAACAGTTGGTCTGCAGGGATTGCCGATATACCAGATAAAGCAGTTGCTACCGTCCAATACAGTGACGGAAATGCAATAGCAGAATTGACTCTAACCTTTTCAGATGCAGATACGAAGATATTCTATGCAGCTGAAGCAGTCCACGCACTGTTTGAGAATGTGTTTGCTGAACCATTAGTATTGGTAGACGGTGTAACCCAAACTGATGTTAGTACAGCTTCAGGATTAGTCGAAGCAGTAGCCGTTAAGACAGATCAAAACAAGGCTGTATTACAAGAGTTGATAACTCAAGCCCAAGTATTGCTGGATGCTAACCAGGATAAAGCAGCAGTAGCTACAGCAAAGGCAGCGATTAACGGAGCCACCTACACTAATCTGG
>DIRQ01000118.1:26558-33559 GCA_002424365.1 Syntrophomonas sp. UBA5432
ACGGAGCCACCTACACTAATCTGGAAGTAGCAGATTTGGAAGACCAAGCAGCAAAGACAGCGGCAGTTCAAGCAGTAGTAACAGCGGTAGTAAACGACGAGACAATAACTGCAGTAGTAACTTGGAATTCAGAGACATCAGCGTATGATGTAGCTATTTCCAAAGGTGATGCTAGTGACAACACGAGCATTACCAGTGCAACCTTTGTATTGACGCAAGAAGCAATAAATGAAAGGCTAACAATTACCGGCGTATCTATAGTTGATAATAAAGCCTATGCCAGCACAGCTGCTGGTGAGGGTAATACAGTTCGAGTACTAGGCTATGGAGTAGGAATCAACCTTGATGCTAAAGAAGAAGGTAAGAAGATAAGCGATACGAGTAGTATAGTAATCGAGCTTTACAATGGAGAGACTTTGTTAGGCCAACAAACATTTAGTGCAGCAGGCTACACCAAACATGCAGACAAATCAGCAACCAGTGGAACCATTGATGCTGGTGGCGAATATAAAGCCACAAGCTGGGATAACAGCTGGTCTACAAATGCAAGAATAGACGACATACCGGATAAAGCAGTAGCGACAGTACAATACACTGATGGAACTGCAACAGCAGAATTGACTCTGACCTTTTCAGATACAGATACGAAGATATTCTATGCAGCTGAAGCAGTTCACGCACTGTTTGAAAATGTGTTTGCTGAACCATTAGTGTTAGCAGATGGTGTAACCCAAGATGCTATTGATGCAGCTCAAGCTTTGGTAACTGCAGTAACTCTAAAGACAGATCAAAACACGGTTGCATTACAAGAGTTGATAACCCAAGCCCAAGCATTGCTGAATGCTGACCAAGCAGCCATGAATGAAAGGTTAGCAATTACCAGCGTATCAGTAGCTGATAATAAAGCCTATGCCAGCACAGCTGCCGCTGGCGGTACAGTTCGAGTACTAGGCTATGGAGTAGGAATCAACCTTGACGCTAAAAGTGAAGGTAAGAAAATAAGCGACACAACAAGTATATTAATCGAGCTTTACAACGGAGAGACCTTGTTAGGCCAACAAACACTTAATGAGGTAGGTCGTAGTAAACATGGAGAAAAGTCAGCAATCAGTGGAACCATCGATGCAGGTGGCCAATATGTAGCTACCAGTTGGGATAACAGTTGGTCTGCAGGGATTGCCGATATACCGGATAAAGCAGTTGCAAAAGTTCAATACACTGACGGAACTGCAACAGCAGAAATGACTCTGACCTTTTCAGATACAAAGATATTTGAAGCAGCAGAAGCAGTCTACGCATTGTTTACAAACCCATTTGCTGATGCTGAAACATTAGAATTAAAAGAAGGCGTTACACAAGAAAACATTACTACAGCTGAAACTAAGGTAACTGCAGTAGGTGAAGGAAGTTCACATAAAATCTTATTTGCAGGAATGATAGAAAAAGCTAATGCACTATCGGGTTCAGGCCAAGGTAACTGAGACGGTGAAGAAAGCGTTGAAACCAGTAGCAGGGAGTAGGACCTGTCTGGCTTTCCTCCCCAAGCTGACTTAAACTGTCAGTAAATGAAGGAGAGAAATAAGTTACATGGGTAAGATGTTATAAACGTTTACCTATGTGGCTTTTTCTCAAACAATCCACTCTTCACTATTGGGAGAAATCCTAACAATCTAGGGCTTGGATTATAGATATGGTAAAAAATTAATTAGGGTTAAGCCATTAATTTATCTGTTTTAAAGTAACATTAGCACCTTTATTTATATGCGTTTAATAAGATGAAAGGAGAAATAAATATGTCAAAACCAAAAGCACCTTATTATTATAAAGAAGGAAATGATACCTATCATTGGGAAACTTCTTGTTCCAAAAACCAGTATCCAGCTCCTGGTTGGAAAAAGACTAATGAACAACCAACATCAAAAGAACAGTGTAATGAATGCAAAGCAAAGTAAAAATAGTCAGCTCTTTACCCTGGAAAAAATCAAGTAGAAACCAAGGAGTATCCCCAAAGAATTGCTAAAAAGAGCCCGATAGGAGACGGTTCTTGCTGGTAAGAATGAACCCCGGCGGCCTTAGGAGCAATCTTAAGTCCGCCGGAACATGTGGTGCCGGGCATCTGACTTATCATTTACAATAATTGAAGGAGCGGTTTAAATGAAAAACATACACCAATTTGCTATATACATTGAACACATGGTTAGGCAATTACTGGGAGGAGACATTCAAAGGTACGCTCTTGGCGGATTGGTTGATGCAGATTTTATTGAGGCAGGCGGTATGGTAACGACAATGGCACTGGGGCTGAGTACCCGATATTGGCATAACCATAAAGAAATCATTGACCGTTTCCTCGGAAGTATTATTGAGTTGAATGGGAAAAGATTTGAAGAAATAGGTTTTGAAAGGATTGAACAGGTGTATAATGAGTTTCACCGATTAGTTGATGTAGTAATGTAGTGTAGGTTGCTTAGGTACTAGATTTATTAAACGAATTCGAATTCAGAAGAACAGGTCTCCGTAGGAGTAAGCAAAACTCTGCAGGGGACCTGTTTTTATTCAAGTTTGTTAGTCTATCAAGTTTGTTTTGGCTTTTACCTTAATAATTATATGAATTTTTGTATGGTGCAAATTTTCTTTCGGCTATCCGAATTTAGCTCTTCAGGAATCCCTTATACGCAAAATAGCTCATTACTGATTAGCTTTATAAAAATGCCGCGTGTTAAGCAGGCTAAGTACTTAGCGCCGGGCTTTTTTATGGAAATAATAAGAAATGAATAACTGTATATGAAAAACAGGTACGTTGAAAGGTCAAGTGTTAAAAAGTATACTGGTAATATACACCAAAATTGGTATCGCAAAATATTTAACCTTATAGGTTAATAAAAATTGACCTTAGGGGGTATATTATATATAATGGATCTACAATATAGGTCAAACAAAATTAGGACATATTGCGAAAGCCCTAAAGAAGCTCAAAAAGCATATGGGGCACAAATAGGTACTAAACTTGCTCAAAGAGTAGGAGAATTAAAAGCAGCAACGAGTTTGGAGGATATTAGAAACCTTCCAGCAGCAAGATTACATAAACTACAAGGACAGAGGGCTGACGAATATGCTGTGGACTTAGTTCATCCATTTAGACTTATCTTTAAACCCATATTAGATGAAGGGGAAGATATTATCCAATTAGCGAATATTAAAATAGTCAGGATTGAGGAGGTGAGGGATTACCATGGTAAACAAAGATAATAGGGACTTTATGCCTGAAATGGCTATTCCACCGGGGGAGACCATTAGAGAGAATATGGAGTTTTTGGGAATGGACCAGGAAGAATTGGCTGCCAGGCTAGGGATTACCCCTAAACACCTCAGTAATATTCTAAATGCTAATGCCCCCATTACTTACGAAACTGCCCTGAAGCTGGAAACCGCTATAGGGCCAGGGGCGCAGTTTTGGATGAATCTGGAGACAAACTATCAGCTTAATAAAGCCCGGCTGGAAAAGCAGGAAGAGCTGAACTTGGATCTGGAAATACTAAAGGAAATACCTTATAAAAAAATGAGCGATTTTGGTTGGCTTGAAAATACAGCGGATAAAAATACAAGAGTAATGAATTGTAGAGAATTCTTTGGTGTAGCCAATTTATCTTTAATACAATCATCTTGTGCGGTTATGTTTAGAAAGCAGAAACAAACGAACGAAATAGCTAATTTAAGTGTCCTGGCCTGGCTAAGAAAAGCCGAGTTAGAAGGAATGGCCATTGAAGTTGAAAAATTCAGCAAAAGAAAATTAAAAACTTTAATTCCTACTTTTAGGGAACGCACGTTAAAAGCCCCACCGCAGTTTTTTCCGGAGCTGCAAAAACTCTGTGCCGAATGTGGTGTTGCTTTAGTGCTGGTTGAAGATCTTCCCAAGACTTATATTTGTGGAGCTACTATTTGGAGAAATAACAAAGCGATATTGGCTTTAAGCGTAAGGGGTAAAAGAGCAGATATATTTTGGTTTACCTTTTTCCATGAGCTAGCTCATCTTCTCCATCATACTAAAAAGGAATTTCACATTAACTATGAAAACGATGCTGAAGAAGATGAAGCTAATAAGATAGCCAGCAACTATCTGATACCTGATCATCTTTATCAAGATTTTATTAATAACTATCCTTATACAGACCAAAGGCAGATTGTAAACTATGCCAATAAAATTGAAATCGCTCCCTGTATCCTGGTAGGAAGGCTTCTCCATGACAACTTAATCGAATATAAGAACTATAGTAATCTGAGACCATCTTTTGAGATTGTCAGGCCAGTGGCCGATAATATCTAAGATATAATTAGATTTAGATACTTCATGGCCGGGCATTATGGGAATGAAAATGACATAATGGAAACTAATAAAAACTTACCAGCTCTGGAGCTACTAGCTTCCGGGGCTTTTTTTATGGAACTGAATCGAATAACGAATGCTTGGTGCCTGACTTTTTTTCTACGAAATAGGTATTGGTCTTGTTTACTAACTCATATACAATAAATAAGGAGATTTTGTTGAAATTGTGGGGATTAGATGGCCAGGAATAAAGAAAAAACAATTTTTATTGTAAATCCGGTCTCTGCCAACGGACGGACCTCAAGAAGCTGGAAACGACTGGAGAAGGTTCTACAGGAAAAAGGTTATATCTTTGATGTAGCCTACACTCGCGGACCCATGCATGCTGTAGATATTACCCGCAATGCTTTAGAAAAGGGTTTTGAAAGGGTGATAGCTGTCGGTGGGGATGGCACTTTTAACGAAGTTATAAATGGTTTTTATCTGAATGGAGAGAAAATAAGCAGTAGTGCTGCTCTTTCAGTATTACCTATGGGCACGGGTGGAGATTTCTCCAGACATCTAAATAATAATAAAAGCGATATTAATTACGTATGTCATTTGCTAGAACAGGATCATAAGCATCCCTGTGATATTGTTCATGCTCGATTTACTGGGTGGGACGGCAAACCAAAAGAAAGATATTATCTGAACATATTTGATACCGGACTGGGCAGCGCAACCTGTTATCGTGTTAATCACGGATCAAAAGCCCTGGGAGGATTTTTATCTTTTTTATCCGCTACACTTTATGGACTGGCAACATATAAAAATCAATATCTTACAGTAAAGGTAAATGGAATTGAAGTATTCGAGGGAAAATCAGCGGTAACGGCAGTTGCTAATGGTAAGTATTTTGGTGGAGGAGTGATGATTGCTCCTCATGCTAAAATCGATGATGGCTTGCTGGATATTGTGATTATCGGGGATTTAAGCAAATGGGAATTCTTAAAAAATTATCCCAAAGCATATAAAGGTGAGCATTTAACCCATCCACAGGTAAAATATTTCCAGGGAGAAACGGTAAGCATTCAATCTAAGGAGAGATTGCTTTTAGAAGTAGATGGTGAATCACCGGGATATGGAGACATTGAGTTAAAATTATGTCAGCAGGGCATGATACTGGCTGTATAGGAAAGCGAAAGCCTGTCTGAAGGGCCCCCCATGTTTTGCAGTTTTAGAAATGAAGGGAACGAAGGTACTATTCCCTTTCAGGATTTGAGCTACCCTATGTAATCTTTTTTCAGAAACGGCTTAAGAACCTTGAAACAAAATAACATATCCCCAGGGCCAGGATGAAACGCCCGATCTGTATGGGAATGACCATAGCCCCCAGGGCAGCCCAGATGAGAGTATCCTCAATTATTGAATGACAGATTACCAGAAATAGATTTACTAAATAAATATCCTGGTTGCTAAGCTTACCCTGGCGGGTGCTATCAAGGATTATTGCTCCCCCGTATCCTATACCCAGTAAAAGTCCGGCCATCAGTGGCAGGTTGGCTTCGCCTGACATGCCTAAAAAGCGGGTAAAGGGTGACATAAGTGCCAGTAGTTTGTCCAGTATTTTATATTCCTGAAAGAACTCCACTATAATCATTACTGTAGTGATGATAAGAGCCAGTTGCCCGACCAGTAAAAAGCCGTCTTTGAAAATAGTGACAGCAGCGGTTATGAAGGACAATTTGAAGGCCTCCTATAGGATGTAATTGACGAACATAGCCATACCCACGGCGGCCAACAACCGGATTATAATCAGGGAGCTTACCCGCGAGCCGCTTTTTTTACTAATAACTGATTCTATTGGAATATCATGAGCGCAGAGAATAAATGCTGCCATTATGGTTAGTTCCTTAGCGTCAAAACCCAGCGGGACCAGAGCCCCGATGGCGGCATAAAAACTAACCAGGGCTCCCAGGATTAGAGGTAAGGCAGCTTGACCGGGTAGCCCAATCAGGTGCATCATAGGTTCCAGCAGGCTGGAAAGCCATTTAATCACCGGGGTGTAATTTAACAGACTCACTATAATATAGGCGGGCAGCACTACTTTAATCCCCAGTTCCCAGGTAACGTTAAGCCCTCTTTTTATACCTCGAGACAGTATCTGCACAGTTTAAACCCCCTGCCATAGGCAGAAATACCTCCTTTAACCATATAAAAATAGTATTACCGCCTTACCTGCAAATATGAGAATAGATGCCAAACCATACCAAATTCGGCAATAAAGGAGTTTTACCAGACCTTCTAGAACTTTTCATAATATAGTACAGTTATAGACAAAGATTCATATTTCAGGCTTTTGGCGGAGGGTTAAGATGGAATTTACGGGTTTTGCCTGGAAACTGGCGGATATTATATTTATTATTAATATATTTCTGGTGCTTATAGTAGTAATCTTTGAGCGCCGCAATCCGGTTGCCACTCTGTCCTGGATATTATTACTGGTGTTTGTGCCTTTGTTGGGCTTTCTTATGTATATATTTCTGGGGCAGAACTTGCAGCGCAAAAAACTCTTTTACTTAAAAGAAGAGGAAGAACATGAACTTTTGAGCTTACTGGCGGGGCAGGATGTCAGTTTGCAGAAAAACACCCTTCATTTCAATGACCCCCGCACCCGGGAGTATCTAGACCTGGTTTA
>DIRQ01000092.1:0-320 GCA_002424365.1 Syntrophomonas sp. UBA5432
GTGAAGGAGAAAAGGCATAGCCGTTTACATTACAACTATGCCTTTAACACAAGCGATATATTAATCTACGTACCGGGGACCGGCGGTAATTATCGCCGATCTAAATAAATTATCCCTAGGTCGGCATCATATTCAACATTATAATCAAAGGCCTCACCCACAACCCGCAGGGGTACATAGGTTCTGCCATTAACGATTACAGGAGGTGCATCCAGGGTTTTGGTGGCGGAATTTATCTGATAGGTATTATTATTAGCTTTCAAATTTATTAACGTGTTACCGTAGGACATATTTATCTGATTCGGCGGTATCCATTCCAC
>DIRQ01000092.1:552-3170 GCA_002424365.1 Syntrophomonas sp. UBA5432
TTTTGGATGAAAGGAGCAACTCCTTCCTCCATCTCCATCCAGTCACCGTCAACCACTATTATTAGTTCATCCTCGTAGTCAGCCTGGTCTTCCGGGAATAATTCATCCAGGGACAGGCTATTGCTGGAGTTGAGGCGGGGTACGTTTAGCTGCAGGTTTTCTTTAACCTTGGCTGTATAATTTATAGTGGCCTTCATATTCAAGCTTTCGTTAGAGAATTTAGCCTTTACATCAAACGTACCATTCCCGGCGGTCTGGTCATCTTGCATTTTACTCTTACAATCAGCGCTTACTTGCAGATAATCACTTTTTTCACTAAACCCAAAACGAAAGGTGGCATCCTGGTTAACGATTGAATTAGCGATACTATTTTTACCTTCTAATGCCATATCCATTTTCAGACTGTCTACACTAACTGCAGCTTTAAAATCTATACCCGCCGTAGAACCATTACTATGACTGGAAAGGGTAAAATCAATAATGTCTCCATCTATTTTGCAACTAATACGGCAGTTTACTGTAATCTGGCTACCGCTGATGGTTATTCGCAGTTCTTTAATATCCAGATTCTCAAGCTCCTTCAGAAGGGATTCCTCACTACTCTCTGCTATATCACTGAACACCTCTCTTAGATCACGGCTGGTAAGTTCAGGAAATAGTGGTTGAAAAACCTTTAGCAGCGAATCAATAAAAGCTTTATCATTCATATTACATAAATACAGCACCAGAGCCCTTTTATCCATGCTGAGTACTGCAGTATTACCGTCCTTAGAGAAACAGCCGGCTGGTACGGGCATAATCAGGGCGGTTAGCAACTGGCGGCGAAAGTCATTATAACCGGGGTAATTTTTGTAAAAATTCTGGGACTGCTGTAATTGCTCCTCAAAACTTACCAATGTATCTTCATTAAAATCCTGGTATACATACTGGGGACATTGTACAGGTAGTTCTTCACCAAAAATATCGGCCAATTCTTTAAGAGTTTCCCCAGTTATGAATAATTTGTCACGATCCCAATAAATACTGCTGTCAATATTCACTCGATTATTGTGGGAGGCAGTATCATCAAGCTTACCCGACATCGAAACATCAAATTGCCCCTGATATTTAGCCATATCAACGGTATAATCAACTCCACCTTTTATGCACAGTGAAGAAAAAGTACTATCCTTATCTTGAACGGATATATTGGAGTCCAAGCTAAATTTCCCTGCTAATTTGGTTCCCGGCTTGGTAAATTGGTTATTTGCCACTTCTGGATAAGAAATATTTTCCAAACTCTTAATAAAATACTCCTTATCTGCGACTGCATTCTGTGCCGCATGAGCCGGCATGGGCAAAATCCAGGCTATGCAAAAAAACATCACCAACAATATTGCTATTCCTTTTTTCATAGCACCCATCCCTTCTGGTTTTAGCCGTTACTCAAAGTAACGCATTTATATTTTTGAGTATTCGATACTTATCGCCAAATACCTCTATTTTCCATTAATACTAATGTGGTATATGCAAAAGTCGCATGATTAGGACTCGATAACCCGCTCGGCAACAAAAGCGCCAATCAGCCCGGAGCGAGGGATAGGGAGGGACAAATGCATTTTACCACGGGGTCCGATTTAGCCGGACTTCATGGATAAGGCCACTTTGCCCCGTTCCCGGTCAACTGACAGTACCCGTACCGTTACCACATCTCCTACGGCTACAACTTCCATGGGATGGCGGATGTAGCGGTCTGCCATCTGGGATATATGTACCAGGCCATCGTTTTTTATCCCTATATCTACGAAAGCACCAAAATCTACCACGTTTCTAACTGTTCCGGTGAGGGACATACCCGGGGTAATATCCTCGATGCTCAGCACATCGGTGCGAAATACTACTGGGGGCAGGTCTTCGCGCGGGTCGCGATGTGGTTTCAGGAGACATGCAATAACGTCTTTCACAGTTGGTTCCCCTGCTCCCAGGTTCTGAACCAGGGTTGCGGGCTTCAATGTGCCCAGTTTAGTAGCCAGGGCAGGTGTTCCGATTTCTTCCAGGCTTGCCCCGGCTATTTCCAGGATTTCCAAGGCCAGCTGGTAGGATTCCGGGTGAATGGCAGTACTATCCAGGGGATTGTCTGCCTGGTATATGCGCAGGAATCCGGCTGCTTGCTGAAAGGTTTTAGGACCTAACTTGGAGACCTTCAGCAGTTCCTTGCGGTTTTTGAATTTGCCGTTCTGATCACGATACTCCACGACTTTATTGGCTACTGTGGAAGTAAGGCCGGACACATAGGTTAAAAGGGAAGCAGAAGCAGTGTTTAGTTCCACTCCTACCTGATTAACTGCCGACTCGACAACGGTGGTCAGGTTTCTATCAAGTTCCTTTGGCGGCAGGTCATGCTGATATTGTCCTACCCCAATTGCCCGGGGCTCAATCTTAACCAGTTCCGCCAGGGGGTCCTGCAAACGGCGGGCAATGGAGACTGCGCTGCGCTGGGCTACATCCAAGTGTGGAAATTCCTGGGCTGCCAGCAAGGAAGCCGAGTAAACACTGGCTCCAGCTTCGCTGACTATAGTGTAGGGAATCTGCAACTGCTTATTCTTAATCATCTCCGCCACAAACTGCTCCGTTTCCCG
>DIRQ01000056.1 GCA_002424365.1 Syntrophomonas sp. UBA5432
CGTTGTTTTAGCGCTTATTTTGAAACATTGGGGAGGAGTTTTAAACATTTGAACTTTGAAATCCTGCAGCGCACTGTTAGCTGTCTGCAGAATAAAGAAAACGTGATACTAACCGGGCTAACGGGGAGTGCCCGGAGTTTTGTGCTTTCTGAACTTATAAATTTAGCCCGTGGTAAAATGCTCTGCCTGGTGGGAAGTGAAGAAAAAGCTTATGACCTCGCTCTTGAGCTCCAGGGATTCCTGGAGAAGGAGCGCATATTCATATTCTTGGGTCGTGACTTTGTATTTATGAAAGAAAACTATTCCACTGTGGAGACCGGGCGTATCCTTACTTTACAGGAGTGTCTACTCCATCCTTCCCGTAATGCTGTAATTATTGCTACACCGGCCGCTTTTTTGTATAGCCTAATAAGTCCTGAGCAGATGCAGGCTGCTACCATAGAACTGCATAGCGGTGATGAACAAGAACTGGAAGAACTGTTAAAAAAGCTGGTTAACAGTGGCTACAACCGGGTTATTACCGTTAGCCGACCGGGCGAGTTTGCCGTGCGTGGAGGCATACTGGACATTTTCCCCCCGGCAGAAAAAGACGCATTACGGGTAGAGTTTTTGGGTGATTTAATCGACTCTATCCGTCGTTTTAATACAGACAGCCAGCGATCCGGAAAAAAAGAGAACATTTTAAGGATAAACCCGGCGGATGAGCTATATGGTGATAAACTGGAAAGCACCCTGCTTAATTACCTGCCCGCCAATGCAGCCATTTTTATTGACGAGGCTCGTGATTTCTACCGCGCTTATGAGAAAAACTTAAAGCGCCATCGGGAATTTATCTGGGGGGCTAAACGTGAGGGCAGGATAATCCGGGAACCAGTAGTCATGGAAATAGGAAAGCTGCAGCAAGCCGTAAAATCAAGGCCGGTAATATATCATTCCTTCTTTCCCGGCAATATCCCCCAGGTACAGGTAGCTATGATGGAACATATCTCCCAGCAGGAAATGGAACCCTTTTATGCCAATTTGGATATGTTTTACACCCGGGTTAAAGAGTGGCAAGAAAAAGGTTACAGTGTGCAGATAGCCGTTAAAAGCAAATTAGGCCGGGAACAGCTTAAGAAGGAACTGCTAGATCAGCATATAAACCAGGTAGAATACCTAAATCGATCGGTGGAAAAAGGCTTCGTTAGTCACAGCCTGGAGCTGGTGTTGTTTAGTGAAAAGGATATCTGGGGTAAATCACCAGGTCGCAGCAGTAGGCAGCGTAAAAAATCGGAAGAACGTATATTACTGGAAGACTTAAAACTAGGAGACTATGTAGTCCATGAGAATTACGGTATCGGCATTTTCCGCGGGGTCACCCAGGTAGAAAGCGATGGAGTTACCCGGGAATATATCCTCCTGCAGTATGCTGGAACCGATAAACTCTACCTGCCGGTAGAAAAACTGGACCTGCTTTATAAATACACCACCTCGGAAGAGAAGACCCCGCGCTTAAGCAAACTAGGTGGTAGCGAGTGGGAACGCACCCGTAAAAAAGTATCAGATTCTATTCGTGAGATGGCTGAAGATTTGCTAAGATTATATGCTGCCCGGGAAGCCAGTGAGGGCCATGCTTTTTCCCCCGATACTCCCTGGCAGCGGGAATTTGAAGATTCATTTCCCTACGAAGAAACTCCGGACCAGCTAAAAAGTATAAATGAAGTTAAACGTGATATGGAGAGCAAACAGCCCATGGACCGTTTAATTTGTGGAGATGTCGGCTACGGCAAAACCGAGGTAGCTATGCGGGCAGTTTTTAAAGCTATTATGGATGGTAAACAGGCAGCTATACTTGTTCCCACCACCGTACTGGCGGAACAGCACTACCAGACTTTTACCGAGCGGTTTCGGGATTACCCCTGTACTATAGAGGTATTAAGCCGTTTTCGAACCAGTACCCAGCAGAAGCGTATAATTGCTGATATCCAAAAAGGGGTGACTGATATCGTAATCGGTACCCACCGCCTGCTGTCCCGGGATATACAGTTTAAAGACCTGGATTTATTAGTGGTTGATGAGGAGCATCGCTTTGGTGTGGCTCAAAAAGAAAAAATTAAGGCTCTAAAACAAACCATAGATGTAGTTAGCCTCTCCGCTACTCCTATACCGCGCAGCCTGCATATGTCACTGACCGGTTTGCGTGACCTCAGCATAATAGAGACCCCGCCTCCGGAGCGCTATCCTATTACCACCTATGTACTGGAATATAATGATGACATAATCTCCCGGGCTATCAGGAGTGAACTGGAACGTAAGGGGCAGGTCTTTTTTGTTCACAACCGTATCGAGGATATACACCGGGCGTACGAGCACCTGCAGGAACTGCTACCCGGAGTAAAAATAGCGGTAGGTCATGGGCGTATGAAAGAAGGCGAATTGTCCCGTACGGTAATGGACTTTTTACATGGTAAATACCAGGTTTTTCTCTGTACCACTATTATTGAATCCGGCCTGGATATGCCTAATGTAAACACCATAATAATAGATGAAGCCGACAAAATGGGGTTAGCCCAACTCTACCAACTGCGGGGAAGAGTAGGGCGCTCCGATCGTATTGCTTACGCTTACCTTACTTACCGGCCAGACAAAATATTGACAGAAACGGCTCAAAAACGGCTTAATGCCATTCGGGAATTTAATGAGTTGGGCTCTGGCATGAAAATTGCCCTGCGTGATTTGGAAATTCGGGGTGCAGGTAATATCCTGGGTCCAGAGCAGCATGGCTATATCCATGCCGTAGGCTTTGACCTCTACTGTCGCCTACTGGAGCAGGAGACGGCCCGGCTAAAAGGACATAGCCCCCGGGAAGAATTTAATACCCAGATGGATATCGATGTTGACTACTATATACCTGAAGCCTATATACCTGACTCTGGTGCAAAAATGCGGCTTTACCGGCGCCTGCTATTGGCCAGTGAACAGCAGGAAATCGAAGATATCCGCAGTGAACTAAATGATCGTTTCGGCCATCCTCCCCAGCCGGTGGAAAACTTCCTGCAAATTGCATCTTTGCGTATTATGGCCCGTAATAAAGAAATAAAATCCCTACGCCGCAAGGGTCGGAAACTGGAAATAAAGACTGCCGGCAAGCTACCCCAGCATTTGACTCAGATAAGCCAGGAGTTAAAAGTTCGGCGCCTTAATGATTACACCCTTCTATTTAACCTGGATCGGGTTTCCTCCCTGCAAAACATAGGCGAAATCTTGCAGATGATATAATCCGATTTGTTATGCTTTTGAGGAGGCTGGGGTAGAATCGGGGCCAACCTGGGATGATTGCAAACTTCGGCCCCGTATCTTAATAGCCAACAGCAGAATAGTAGGATAAAGCAGATTGATACTAAGTTTTAAAAGCGGGGTAGTTATTCCTTCCAGAGTGTAGAACTCCATATCGGAATTGTACATATATAATGATATTACAGTAAGAAAGAAACCTATCGGTAAAATAAGGGATTTAAAGTCGGTCAGGTTAAAATACTCTTTTACTGCCAGCACTCCGGCCATATAATTAATCAGTAGAATCATAAACCCGCTTACGAACCAGAGCATAAAGAAAAATAGTTCCACCCGTTGGAAGTCAGCAAAAGCTACAATTCGTAACGATGCATACAAGGGAAAACGGGCCAATAAAACATACTCCGGCCCCAGTATGGCTATTACCAGAATACTCCGAACAGTAAATATAATAACCCCTACAAAAAAACAGATATAAAGGAGGCGGTATTTCCCTCCAGGGTCAGACTTAAAGGGTAAGAACAGTGCCAAAACGGTTATTACCGAATAAGGCCAACCAGCCCCATCCAGGGTTCCCCCGATAAGCATTCGCCAATCGGCTGCTACTGGCTGCAGACGGCTGAAATCAGCTGCCGTACTTATAACCAGCAGGCTGCCAATAATAAACAACAGGGTTATTGGAGCCAACAAATCAGTTAAACGGCCTATTGCGTTACTCCCTTTATAAATACAGTAAGCAATACTTATTACTAACAGCGGGCGTAATAAATAACAGGTTAGAAAAGGGAAAATAGTTCTTATTAGGATACAAGCATCAAATAGGTAAACTATAACACTATAAAAAATCATAGTAATAAAAATTAGACTAAGGATTTTACCTGCTAATTTACCCAGGCAGATTTCACTTATTTTAATAATACTCTGACCCGGAAAAGCCTTCTGTATGGAGATAATGGCAAATAAAAGGTACAGGCCTACCGCTGATGCCAACAGGTTAGCTATCCAGGCATCCCGTCCCGAACCGCTGATAGGAGCCAGGATGAGGGCATTGCCC
>DIRQ01000033.1 GCA_002424365.1 Syntrophomonas sp. UBA5432
GACACCACCAACAGTAATTGAAAGAAGCAAGAATGCGACTAACGTATATATGGATATTTTTTTCATCGGTCAATCCCTCCCTCTACTGACAACTAAATATTGATGCAGCCCAGCTCCAGCTTGTACCTAACCACTCACCATCAGCAAATGAATCATAACTTCGCCAATGGTAATCGCCGTCCTGGGGTTCCATATATTGTACGCGATCTCCTCCCGGCCAAGTATTACTCCAACCACAAATGAGTTCAGCATGACCAGTGCCACTGGTAGGAACGAAACATGCTATACATAAATGATTATTGTTGATCTGTGATTGGACTGCAGTCCAACTTAAATCATCATACCACCGGGAAGACTTAAAATTGCCCGGAAGAGTTACGAGGACTGTCGTGGTATTTGCGGTCTGGACAAACTATCAGCTACATATACACCTATGAAGGTTGGCTGTATCTGGCTATGGTAAAAGATATATTCACCAAGGAAATAGTGGGTTGGGCAACGGATAGTAACATGAGGACAGAGCTTTGTATTAAAGCCCTGGAAAATGCAGTGAGGCGGCATAAACCACCCAGGGGAATCATTCAATTTCTTAGTTCTCAAGCTTACGTTTACTTGGGTATCGGTCTTTCCAATCATAATAGCCGCTCCGCGATACTTCGAGGACCTGGCACATCTTCTCAACCGGAAACACGGAGCTGTGTTCCTTGATAAATTTATAGCTTACTTCCGTTCTGCATCATAACGCTTTCCTTTACTCCCCATTGTTAATCCCTCCACAGTTGTTATTTTACCTAACTACTGTGTGTCCGACAAATCGGGTATAAGCCATTCCTCGCGAAAGTAATTTAATATGTTAAAATAAGGCAATTTAATAATCAGGTGTAAAATCTAATTCAGCATGTATAACATTAATGTCTGAAATAAGCTTGTTATCCTTATATTTAAGAAGATCTTTAGTGCGGGCTAATATAACTACACCTTTTACTTTAATACCATTATCACTAATGTAGTTATTTACGGACTTAATCTCCTCTAAGGTATATTTTTTGCCCAAATATCTGCTCTCTTTTTCAAGAAACTGCATTTCTGTTTGAAACTTTTCCGAAGCCGTTAAGAGTGAATCATCCGTGACACCAGCTTCCGCTTTATTTACCGTTTGCATACGCAGCGGGAATCCCCAGCTCCAATTAGAACTTATTTTCGGTAGTAATTCTATATTTCCAGTATCAATTGCAACCCAGGTATATTTGTTATTTGCATTAATTCCTGTTATAAAATCATCTAATTCATCTATTGAGATGGGGGATGAAAAGTAAATTATTGCCTGACATACTGAAATGTCACTAATTTTTTGCAGTTTATCCCACTTTAATCTTTTTTCATTAAAATTAGCGGCGTGTTCATTAAAAAATATTCTAGAGGAATATCCATCCCCTGAGATATTTACCTTACCAAAGATGGTGGGAATAGTTAAGTGAATTTGATTCGAAGTTAAGTAAGGGTTCTGAGAATATTTACAGCTCAGCTTTAAATTCATAATTTCCTGGTTTGAGGTAAAGGACTCAATCCGTGCAGCCGGTATAGTAAACATTACAGCATCGACAAATGCACGTTCCGCTACTTCATTTCGATGAGCCAAAATTATATTAAATAACAAAGGTATGCAAATACTAACTATAAAGGAAAATAAAATTAAACTAATAATGACAATTAGAATTATTTTTGTGATAAACTTTGTTCTTAACTTTTTGAAATTCATCGAAGCGGTATTTGTTCCCATAAATATGTCATTTTCATTTTGCTCGAACTCGTTATTCAATAGCAAAAACCTCCTTAAATTTTTTTCGGGCTCTGTTCCCGCAGACTTTAACTTCTGTTAAAGGCATCGGTGATGTCCTGGCTGCTGGCATTATTGCTGAAATTGGCGATATTGAACGCTTTAGCAATCATAATGCCCTGACCAAGTATGCTGGCTTATCCTGGACTGGCAACAAGTATCTGCGCTATTACCTCATTCAAGCTGCCGATTTGGTACGTAAAAATGATTCTGAATACCGATTTCTTTTGTTAAGCCTATTGACATTTCACCTCTATGTTAATTGTGTAGAAATGGTATAAGAGAATATTCTCTTATACCATTTCGTCGGTTTATTTTCCTAAGAGACAAAAATAGAACACCAGTTATATTCCCAGTCGGGATAACAATATCCTTGAATAGTTACCGTTACAAATTCATTTCCAAAGGAAGTAATACCACCATTACCAATAGCTTTGACACAAGGCCCTTGGGTAATCTTGTCAATAGTTCCGTATTTGTTAACACCAAATGGATAGACACCACTTCCCGAATCCCAGGAAGTAGCATTCGAGCAGTCGGTTCCATCTGACTGGTAACTTTGCCATAATAAATATTGCGCAACAAGAACATTCATTACTTTGTATTCGTACGTAAAATACCAAGTAACTCCATACCGAAGCTCACTGGCATCTTTTTCTACTTTTTGATCAACAAGGCACATTTGTACTTGAATTGAACTTCCATCATCAAATTCAAAAAATCTTGTTTTGTCAGCAGCAGTGAATTTTACTCCTTCTAAAACTTTATTAACTTCATCCTTAATTGAACGCTTTCAAACTCTTCAGTATTTGGGCAGCTTTAACATCACCTTTATTGGCGGCATCTATAAGCTTTAACGCATCCTGTTCGGTTTCTAATTTATATTCTGAAGCTTGTGTGGTTTGGGCAAAAACAGGCAAACTAAAGCACGTTAGCATTAAACATAGGGTCACAATCAAACACGCAAATCTTTTTATTGTTAATTTTTTCATTATAATATAACCTCCTCGATCCATTAAATATGGATTCTTATGGTAAAAGCATAGAAGTAAACAGCTT
>DIRQ01000084.1:0-1956 GCA_002424365.1 Syntrophomonas sp. UBA5432
AGTTTTTCCAGTGATTTGGCACCTGCCATGTTGTTAATTCCCAACTGACGGTGGGTATTCATGGCCATAATATTGTGGTTAATAATCATAAGTAAATTCCTCCTTGAATTTCATGCTCCTGCTTCCTTGCAGGGCCGTTTAAATTACATTATTAAGGTGGTGCAGGTCGTTTAGTATCGACCTTTAGACTAAAATACTCCTGCTCCCTCCTTTATTAAAGGATTTCCAAGGTTTTATCCTTAGATGGGTATATTATCGAAATTCGGGGTAGGTAGGTTAGTGGGGGAAATTAGGGAATATGGGCGTTTATGGGGTGCTTTCTAGTTTTATCGCTGTTTTTCGGGGTAATGTGGCTGGGATTTTTAATGGACACAGATAACACAGATTATTTGGATTTACACAGATTGTTTTTAAAGGATAAGGAAAGCGAAGGCTAAAGCCTCCGCTACGGTATCTATAAATATAAAATAAAAAAATCAGTATTAATCTGTGCCCGGTACTCAGCACAATTTTCACTCAGGTTAATGCTAAATTGCTAGTGCTGAGTGCCGGGTCGGTGGTATCTGTGTCTATTATTCCCGTTTATCCTTGCATCTGGCCGAGCTGGGCGGTAAGCCAGTTGCTTTGGTTTTGCATTTGATGCAGAGCGCTTTCCATAGCACTGAATCTGGCCCAGTAGTTTTCTTCGATGCGAATCATTCGGACTTGCATTTCCTCCAGGCGTTTATCCATACGGCTGATTTCCTGACCCAGGTAGCTTTCATCGGCTCCGATGACGCTTCTTCCGGCGGTGCTGGCGATGGATTCCATCTGCGATATCAGCATATCATCCAGTTTACGGGCAATGCCCTGGGCTTTAGGGTCTTCGGAGTTATTATTGAAAATCTTAGTAACGCCTTCCAGATCATCGGTCAGAGCTTCACGTAGTTTCTTTTCATCGATGTAGAGCTTACCGTGGTCTTTCCAGTCTGGTGAAGTCATAATACCGATGGAGCTGAGGGTCTTATACTTTGACCCAGTTTCTACCGCATCTCCTACGGTCATCCGCAGGCTGCTGACAATGGAACTAAGCATAGAATCGGCTCTAAAAAGACCGCTGCGGGCTTTTTCTTCCCATTTCTCGATATCTTTTTCCTTCATGTCTCCTTTTTGTTCATCAGTCAAAGGTGGGAAGTCGCGGTAGCGTTTTTCATCCAGTTTAGTCCCCAAGTCTTCCATGATAGTGTTGTACTGTTCTACGAAGGATTTAATCTGGTCTACCACCGAGTCAATATCTCTGCCCACAGTTAGGGTAACATTGCCCTCCTGGGTCAGATTCATGGTTAGGCCCACGAGGTTAATCTGATTGGAGCTAAATTCCATTATCTGTCCACTATTAAGTTGGATTTGAGCATTAGTTCCCGTGGATAATAGGCCATCGGGATGTTCAGCCGGATTATACAGATTGAGGTTTTGAAGGATATTATTATCATCCGCTACCACCTTAATATAATTATCTGCACCTGTAGAAGTGGACATCAGAAATAGGCGCCCTACGTTTTCGTCATACATGGCGCGAATACCAGTTTTACCTGACTGTTCATTAATTTTAGCTGCGATCATTTGCACGGAATCGTTCGCATTAACCTGAATGGTGGCTTGAGACTCCAGGTCATTTTTTCCCTGGATGGTAAAGCTACCGCTAACGATTGGCTCACTTATTTCTGCAGATGATTGGACAGTAGCAGCTTTGGCAGTCGCTAGAACATTGATGGAGTATGAACCTTCCAGGGTATTAGGTCCGGCAGTGGCACTGAGAACGGTTTCGTCTGAGCAGCTTACTTTTTTAGCCTGGAAAGTTCCCTGGAGTTTGAGGTTAAATACGTTTTGCTCACGGAAATTTCTTAAACTATTATTAATGCTGCGATAGTCGTCACGTTTCCATTCCAGAAGGGTTTTCCGCTGGAATTGGCGATC
>DIRQ01000084.1:2298-3051 GCA_002424365.1 Syntrophomonas sp. UBA5432
GGTTAGCTCTTTGGATTTCATCATAAATTTCTTTACGATGGACGCTTATGGTACGAGGAGCATCAATGCCAATTTTTATAATATCGCCCTGCACGTCAACCACACTGATTTCAATGTTATCGCCTATAATAATGCTTTCACCTTTGCGGCGGCTAAGTATCAGCATATTATTTCCCCTCCTCGGTAGATTTCTTATCTTCCGGGAAGAGAGGGTGCTTAGTTTTATAATCGGTTTTTTCGGGAATAAACTGTAGTCCTAATTTTTTCTCTATATTTATGACCACCGGCGCCATGAGGTTGGCCGTCGCTTTTTTAAAATCACCAGGTATGGTTAAAATGGTCAATACGATAAGGGGAGGGTCTTCTTTGGGAATTTCTAATTGCTGTAAAACCACATCTGATAATTTTATTTGATAATCAGTAAAGAATGTAAACGGGTCAGCTAGAAGCAGGCAAAGCTCTGCTTCTTTTATCGATTGCAGGTAGAAAAAGGGGCTATCCTCTTCCAGAGGGATAAGAATAAATTTTTTTTCGGCTTTAAAGCCAGGAAGGCCCTCAGGAAAGTTAATGATGTCAGATTCGGATATAGTTAGTTCGCCGAAAAGGGCAGTTTGTATTTGCATGGGGGACCTCCTTTGTTTTACACTACTTGGTTAAGTTTGGTATCGTACCAGGAGAGTTTTAGGTAGTTTTTTTGTTCAATATATAGGTTTACTTTGCCCCATTGTAAGTTGTTTTCAACAATTCCACGGT
>DIRQ01000005.1:0-3456 GCA_002424365.1 Syntrophomonas sp. UBA5432
CAAGTTATTACCTGAACCATAGGCTCTTTGTATTTCTTGAATTTTTCCCGACCAACTTCGGACTTTCTCCTCAACATTCCCTTCTTGAACCTGGTCAACTACTAATATTCGGCCGTTGTCCAGCTGCACCCCCAGGTTATAGCATTGTTGTCCCTGATCGGAACTTACCAATAATCCTTCGTATTCTTCTCTAGCGAAAAGTCCTTTCTCAAGAAAACTTTTTTTATCAACAATGTCACCTTTTCTAAGTTCCATAAGCTAAAAAACTCCTTTATCTTGATCTGTAGGCTTATTTTTACCCTTGCCTACGTTTTTATGCGCTTTAACCGTAGTGTTTCTAAAGGAGATTAGCGATTTAAAATAATTGCTAACTTTTGGGGGCGACTTAGTTTTTTAATTTCCTGTTCTCTTTTTAAGGCTTCGCTTTTACTCGGGTATTCTTCAGTATAGATACAATGGACTGGTAGCCGGCTGCGAGTATATTTACTAGCTTTGCCTTGATTGTGCTTCATAACCCGCTTTTTTAGATCAGTAGTATAACCGGTATATAAACTGCCATCATTGCACTCTAATATGTAAATATAATGCATTTACTTGCCTCCTTGTTAAGTAAATAGAAGAAGCAGATAAGAGATTCTTTAAAATAACGCAGAATTTATAAAATGATTAACTGTTTATAGTGAGGAGTAAGGGGTGGGGATGTTTCCCTAACTCTGCTATTCTCGCTTGAACAGAGATTCCCCTACCACAGTAAACCCGATGTAACTTTTAAAAGGTGGTTTGTTCTCCGGCCATGGGGGGTAATTACAAAATAAAAACAGGGGAGTTTAATCCCCTGTCTTAGTATTTTATATTATAAAAACTAGAAACGGTGATGAGTTATCCGCAAGGGCAGATTAAACTTATGGGTGATGGTATTACCTATCTCCTCTATATCTGCCAGGGTAACATCTATTACCAGACATTTTAACCGGGCATAAATACGGTAAGCGTTGTCCAGTTCCTCAGCTACCATTTCATCCAGGCTCTCCATGCTGTTAGGAATCTTAAAACTTCTTAGTCTTTCCTTGCGCAATTCCATAAGGGTATCCATGTCGCAGGTTAGCCCTACCATTGGAATTTTACCCTTCAAATCCATTATCTCGTCGGGAATCTGGGTATCTATTTCAATTGGATAATTAGCTACTTTTATACCTAGATTAGCCAGGTGCATAGCCAGCGGTGTTTTAGAAGTTCGGGGAAGTCCCAGAACTATCAAATCCGCATCATCTATGGTTTCCAGGTTCTGACCATTATCATGTTCAATGGTATATTCAATAGCTTTCATTCGATTAAAATACTGATCATCCATAGCATGGGTTAACCCGGTAATATATGCTGGTTTTAACCCAGTCTTGGCTTCTATAGCACTAAAAAGGGGTGACATTGCATTTACCGCTGTTACATTGTTTTCTCTGGCTTTCTCATCTAAAAATTTTGATATCTCCGGAATTACAATGGTATAAATAATTAATGCGTCGTTTTCGACCGCCTCTTCAATTATCTTTAATACCTGTTCTTTCTTAGTCACCCGAGAGAAACGAGTTATACTCCGTTCCATTTTAAATTGTAAAACAGAGGCAACCGCGATTTTTTCAGCAGTCTCACCCACAGAGTCAGAGACGGCAAAGATGTGTAGTTTGTCAGCCATAAACTCATCCCCCTTCTAATACATATAATACTGACAACAATCCACCTCTATAATGGTTCTACAACCCTTATGGTTTTTCCTTTTTTAAAATAGTCAATTTTTAACCGTTAATGGCAATTAAGTGCTTTAGTTCCATATTTCCAACCCATCGTTGCCATTATTCAGGCTGCCATCTGCAGGTAAGGAGTTGCTATCACAGCTTAGTAAATCGGAGATTTCTTCTATGGAAGCACAAGCGGAATTATTGTGCCAGAAAGGTTCTTTCTGCAAGTAATAATCCTTTCCATTAACCTGGTATTTTGGACTACCCATTATAAGCCTGATAGCTTTGCCACCGTCAATATTAAAACTGAATAATCCATAACCATAAAGATGGTCGAATCCTATCTGACCCAAATCGATAGCCTGGTAGTGCAAGTATTCCTTAATATATTCAGGGGTGGGATGTTTTTTAAAGCGCAAATAATACCGGGAATATATCAGAGCTACTGCTCCGGCAATATGTGGTGTTGCCATAGAAGTTCCAGATAGCTCCACATACTTATTTTCCAGGTAAGTAGAATATGTTTTTACCCCAGGGGCTACTACATCAATTTGATCATTGGAATTGCTAAAGCTGGCTGCTCGGGTATTAAGCTCCACTGCTCCTACCGCCAGACACTCTGGATAATAAGCCGGGTATGAAATTTCCGGGGTACCCGCCTTTCCATCTCCGAAATTGCCGGCAGCACATACTACGGTAATACCCTCCTGCACGGCTCTTATCAGTTCCCGGTGCATAGTTTTATTGGGTAGAGAACCTCCCAGACTCATATTAATAACATTTACCCGCTCACCATTCTTCCCCACCCACTGACGGGCCCAGGAAATACCCCGGTTAATGTCGCTGTAGCTTCCCCGCCCATTCTTATCCAAAACCTTTATCACCAAAATCCTGGCTAAAGGGGCTACACCAAGAATTTTACCATTAGCCGCAATAGTTCCTGCTACATGGGTTCCATGACCGTTGTAGTCCATATAATCCTTTTCCGAGGATACAAAGCTTCTACCGTCAACTATGTTAGGGGCTAAATCCGGGTGATAGTAGTCGACCCCGGTATCAATAATTGCTACTACCACACCCTCTCCCCGGGTAGTACTCCACATACGACGAGCAGCTATGAGGGAAACCCCTGGCGGTGCCCAGGGTTTATCTGACAGGGTATGATTATAAATACCCCCTATCTCCGGCTTAATGATTTGCATACTATTCACCTCTCCTTGCTCTATACTAAGCAAGTAGAGCTAATAAGTTGACAGATATATTAAAAAGCATACCTGAGACTAATAATTGTTATTTCAGCTACCTATAAATATGTAAAAAGATTAGCATCACTGAAAAATACATGATAACATGATAGTATAAGATAAGAGTAGTACTCTTGAGGTGATACAATGGATGCCGGAACCATTTTTGTGTTGATATTAGGACTATGTTTGGGCATAGGATTAGTAGCCACGATTATAGGTGTGTTCCTTTTCAATGGATTTCACTGGTGGGATAAATTGTAATCAGTAGTGAAGAATTAATAATTATTATTGAGATACACCCTGCACCATACAGGTTACCACTGATGCTCCCCGACACTCAGCGCTTACTAACTGACCCTCTAAAACCAAGTTAAGAATATATTGAGTTCCGAGTCGCAATTAATATTGCGGATACAACAATGTTCTCTATCGTTAACAATTAAGGATGCTTGTATTTCTCTTTGTTTTAACGTTTA
>DIRQ01000005.1:3851-5033 GCA_002424365.1 Syntrophomonas sp. UBA5432
AAATTTAAGCCCATCAATAGTAATATTTTCAAATATCCATTTCATTTCTTTCAGAGTTTCAAAAGCATCCAATATTTTAAATGCCCCTGTCCGCACCTGTCGATGTAAAACGGTGTTGGGGACTGGAACTACGGTTAATGCAGCCAGGTATTGCGGTTTCATTTCATTTGTTATCCGAGCCGTAGCCAGGGCATGTTCCCGAGACGGTTCTCCCGGCCCTGCCAAACCCAGCAAAACCATAGATGAAAGGTTCATCCCGGCATTAACCAGGTTTTGCCCTGCCTGCAACATTTCTTGGTAGGATACTCCCTTTTTAACCTCCTTTAACAGGCGGTCATGTCCCGTCTCCACCCCCAGATATGCCTTGGTCAAGCCTGCCGCCCGCAATGCCGTTAATTCTGACATAGATTTATTCAGGGTACTTTTAGGACCTACATAACTACCTACATGACGCAAAGATGGAAATGTTCGGTATAGTTCATCTAATATTTCTAACAACATATCAGTTTCAATGGCAATAGCATCACCATCACATAGAAATACCTTCTCCAGGTCACCAAAATGCTGTTTAGCCATGGCTATATCCGTTTTTATTTCTTCCAGGCTACGTACCCGATATTTCTTGTCCTTATACATTCCACAGAAAGTACACTGATTATGTGAACACCCAATAGTACACTGTAACAAATAACTTTTGGCCTCACTGAAGGGCCGAAATATATTACCTTCGTATCTCATGTTTTACCCCCCTACTAGAGCATACCAGATATTATTGAGGTAATCCTGGTAATTTGGTATCCTTCTTATCCCTATTATTAATATCTGTATTCTCTGGTATTACTGGATTTTGCTCATCACCCGGCCCAGGCGGTAATGGCAATACCCCTTCTCCACTATCGAGGTCATCATCACCAGGTAGGGTTTCTGCTTCATCACCTGGTAACTCTCCCTCTGGTATAGTTTGTTCATCCTCATCTTCATCATTTTCGGAGGGTTCCTCCTCTTCCGTTTCTTCCACTGGAACTGGTTTTTCATAGAACACCCCGCTATAGTACAGGCTATTCATGTAATCCCGCCAGATAGGAGCAGAAACGTTTCCACCGTAGGTACTATAACCCTTAACTACCGTTCCATCACTATTACCTGCCCAAATAGCAGTCGATAGTTCCCGGGTATAACCCA
>DIRQ01000005.1:5319-6539 GCA_002424365.1 Syntrophomonas sp. UBA5432
ATCTGTTGTGCTGTATGACGGCTAATAACCTGCCAGGAATTGCTGCGGTTGGTATAGATAACCCTACCGTTGGCATCTTCAATCCGGTCAATACAGTAATATTCCCGATACTTGCCCTGTTCCGGAAAAGCAGCGAAAGCAGCCGCCATTTGCAGGGGTGATATTCCTTTACTCATCCCCCCCAGAGCCAGGGCCAGATTTTTGTCTTCTTCCTGCAGGGTAGTTATACCCCACCTTTGTAGGTAAGTGTATCCCTCATTGACCCCCAGTTGGTTCAATACTTCAACCGACGCTACGTTATAGGATTTTACCAGGGCAGTCCTAATGTCAACCTTTTCCGGTGCCCAGCCCATGTTTTTCGGGATATAATTACCGAAGTCACGAGGTTTGTTATTTACAATGGAGTCAGGAGTAATAATTCCCTTATCCATGGCTGCAGCATAATATAAGGGCTTAATGGCGGAGCCTGGTTGGCGAGGTGAGACCGCCATGTTAATCTGATTTCGTGAAAAGTCTACTCCTCCCACCATCGCTTTGATGCCGCCAGTAGCAGGATCTATAGAAACCAGAGCAATATCCCGGGCATTTATACCACGATTTGCTAGAGAACGAGCATGGTTCTGTACCGTTTTCTCGGCTGCATTCTGCATACGACTATCTACGGTAGTATAAATCTTTAGCCCTGCTTGGTACAAGCTCTTGGAGCCCAGCATATTCTCAACTCCGGCACTTATATAACCTGCTAAATAAGGATGCCTGTTGCTATCTGAAGTAAATGATTTAATGTATAAGGGCTGCTCCTTAATGGCCTGGCCTTCGTTAGCATCGAGTATAGCCTGATCTACCAGGACATTGATAACCGTATCCTGTCTAGCCTTCAAACCTTCAAAATTCCGCTCCG
The DNA here is from genome assembly GCA_002424365.1 of Syntrophomonas sp. UBA5432. Lineage (GTDB taxonomy): Bacteria > Bacillota > Syntrophomonadia > Syntrophomonadales > Syntrophomonadaceae > UBA4844. Next base: position 6,221 of record DIRQ01000005.1, read on the forward strand.
GTGCATAGGCCTCGGGAGCCTGTATTATACCTGCCAACATGGTCATTTCTGCTTGGTTAAGCTGCGATACGTCCTTGCCAAAATAAGAGCGGGCAGCACATGGTATACCTGAACACCCCCTCCCCATGTAAATCTCATTTAAATACATGTTCAGGATAGCATCCTTACCATATTTTTCTTCAATAGCTACTGCAATTAAAACTTCTTTAACCTTTCGAGTATAGGTCTTCTCCTGATTTAAAAACAGGGTACGGGCAAGCTGTTGAGTGATGGTACTGCCCCCCTCAACCTTGCTGCCGGCACGAAGGTTGTTCCAAAT
>DIRQ01000005.1:6876-7156 GCA_002424365.1 Syntrophomonas sp. UBA5432
ACACTTTGTTCCCGGGGCTGGTACTCCCACTGATTTACTCCAGTAGCTACCAGCAGTACTCTGGGCATGGTCTGGGTCAGTGATGCCCCCAGTATAAAGAAAAGCACAAACAGAACTAACCCGGTGAGTAGCATACCCAGGGTTCTAAAAAACTTTACCATAATATTTCCCTTCCCACTTGCTTAACACTCAGCTAAAGTGTTTATCAAGTTTCGCTTATTACTGCTGAGTGCCGATTATTAAATTGGCGGCTTATATTTGTCTAATACAGTATATAACA
>DIRQ01000005.1:7502-20451 GCA_002424365.1 Syntrophomonas sp. UBA5432
AGTGGGAGAGGGGTAAGGCCCTGTGGTTCCAGCATTACTCCCCAGGCACAGTCAGGGTTGATACTGCCCTGACTCAAATAGTTCACTGCCCGTTCTAAACCCCTTTCATCTTCTACTGCCACCAGCCATAGGGGATTAGTAGCCCCCATGCCAGTTGCGGTAGCCTCTATACAGGCGCAGCCTCCACCTGCAACTATTCGCCCCTCCTGCATAGCTGCATTTAACAGCCTGAAGCCGGAATCTGTAAAGCTGCAGAAAAGGCCAGTTCGTTGTGGGTTGGAATTTAAAGCCCGTATAGCCGGTAATGCCATTATTTCTTCCCGTAAACCCAATACAATTACGGGACGCTGCCTATTATTGATTACTTCATTAGTTGCCTCCTGCAGCTGCACCTGTTTTATTCCCTGTTTACCCAGACCTGTTACCAATCGACCGGCCGCATCCTTGGCCGAAGCCGAATAAGCCAGCACCACCCCGTTGGTCAAGGGATGGGGAAAGGCCCCAATCATGGCCGGAGTAAAAGTGGACGAACCCCAGTCATGGTAATCCCACCATACTACGTCTCCACTTTTAAGTTTTACATCTCCCGCTCCCCTGCCTGCCAGGACTCCATTAAAATAGAAAAACCAGTCGAATTTCTCCCGCTTTCCAATTTTCCCGGTATATCCTGATTCCAGCCCGTTTATGGAATTGATAAATGACCCCCCGTAGGAAGTTTTCACTTCCAGATGGGCAACAGTCAGGTTTAAGGCATCCTGCTGTTGAGCGGATACCCATTGATTAAACATGATAACCTTTCCATAATTCCGGGTAACCACCAGACGAACTTTTTCTTCGAAGTCACTTTTGCCGGCTGCAGGAGTTTCAGATTTCGGCTCACTTGTAGAAGACTCGGCCAAATCTTTCCCGGCTGACTGCGCCGATTCCGGTACTTTATTGTTGTCCGGTTTCCGCTCATTTCCGACCGGCTCGTTTACTGCTGATTTGGTCTGGGTTGGCCCGTCGCTTACCGATGCTTCCTGCAACAAGCTACACCCAGCCAGTAATAAGATTATTATTAGAAAACCTGCCAGTATAGATTTCTTACGCAAACAACTACCACCTTTTTAATTAGATGTGGAACACAAGGAATCCACTGGGAATAACGCGGAGAAATTTTAAAAAACTACTCCCTTAATAGCTCCCCGGTACTCAGCCCCAGCTTCTAGTTGGGTTAATAGCAATGCCGGGACCCACGCAACCATCTACGAAAATAGAATATGGAGTTAAATTATATTTTAAAAATATCCGCGTAAATCCTTGCTAAAGCTACGCGAGCGAAGCGAGCCGCGTCTATTCCCCGAGTTTATTCTCTTATTGCTTTATAAACAATTATCGCCGCTTCCGCCCTGGTCAGATTACTTTCTCCACTAAAACTGCCATCCGGGTAGCCACTGATTATCCCTCGCTTCTGCAAACTGCCAGCCGCCTGCTGTACCCATTCAGGAATGTTTTCCTGGTCACTGAATCCGCTCTTACCTGAAAAGACAATTCCTTTATTAATAGGGAAGATACGGTTTACTAAACAAACCGCTTCATTACGGCTAATAGAGGCATTCGGTCTGAAGGTGGAATCCGGATAACCACTAATCCATCCCTGTTTATTGGCAGTGGCAACATAATCATAGTACCAATCATTAGCCTTAGTATCAGTATACTTAAGTTCACATCGCTCCAGATTTGTACCCTTAGCCTGCAGTAATAATGCCAGCATTTCAGCCCGGCTGATATTGCGAGCCGGCTCAAACCCAATACCGGTACCCCTAATAACTCCTTTGGCAGCCAGGCTTTCTATAGCCTCCCGCGCCCAGTCAAAACTGACATCAAGGTCAGGAAACGATACCTGTGGTAGCTGCTTGACTTCATCATCCATCTGCTTCTCTACTACCTCATCCCTGCTTTCAATTAAGGCAAAAGTAGTAAAATGGTCTATCTGGAATATTACCAGGCCATTTTTCAGGTCTATAATGGCCGGGATTTTAAGCCATTGTTCCGTCTTCTGATCATACCAGGCCGGGGCTAACTCCTCCAGGTTAATATCATCAGTAAACGCAAACTTTATAGCAATTGTAACCGGCTGATTAAACTGTACCCCATCAGGCCCAAATTCATAAATGGAGGATTGAATTTTTACAGCAAAGTTGGTCGGTTTATCCTCTGAACTTTCCTTTATAGTTATTTGGGTACTTTGGGTCAAGGCATTTTCCGGAATATTTAATAATACTTCACTATCGGCTAGAATGCCTCCTTCCCGCCCAGTTTCCTGGCTGATATCAACCTTATTATTTTTCAATTCCTGGCACAGTTGTTCTACTTCTGCAACCAACATCCGCTCACCCTTATTTACAATCATATTCTTTTCTTTAAGCCCACTTAACTGCTGCTGATACTGACTGATTACATTCATAACCTGGTTTATCTGTTCCGGTTTAGGCTCTTGCGGCTTCTTGTCTATTAGTACAGTAGCTCCTACGTCCTTACCCCCATCCAGGGTATAAAGCCATTCCACCTGGTCTCCATTACGTATTATGGCACTTCCGGCACCAACCCCAGAAAAAACGCCGTTTATCCTGAACAGCCAGCCGCTTAAAGGGTAGCCCTTCTTTTTTTCCGCCAGGCCAGCTATACTTCTTACATATTCTCCGGATATCACGTGACTGATGCCATTCTGTTCTAAAACTCCTTTTAGTGCTGCCAGAGCCGTGCAACTACCTTTCCACTGATAGCTTGTATATTCTAGTATAGTACCTTTTTCAGTATCACCTCGTACAGTAACCAGGGCTGACGACTGCTGACCAGGGTCTCCCTGCCCAGTGCTTCCTCCATTTCCTGCATTACCTCCCGGCACTCCAGTTTCCGGCAAGATACTGCTATATTTCGATTGCCCTCGGACTAAATCCCCCAGAGCCAGCAAGGCATTACGAGTACTCATCCGGTTAGGTACAGTAGGGTCATTCCAGCTGGAAGTCTCCCAACTATTTACGAACCAACCCTGGTCGGACTGGTAGGCTAGCAAAGCGTCAACCATATTATTGCCGTTCTTTAACCAATCATCAGCAAGGGGATCTATGCCCAGGGCCATAAGAGCCTCTATAACTGCAGCAGTAGAGTCAGGACTTTCACTACCCCAGCCTCCAAAACCACCAGTATCCATTTGCTGCCCCTGTAAATATGCAAGAGCATTGTTTGTAGTTGTCGCGTTAGTACCTTTATCTTCTGCCAGGGCTATGAGGGCATGAGCGGTCGAGTCGATGTCTACTCCCCAGTCGCTCTCATCAAATCCGCCACTACTATCCTGTTTAGAACAGATATAGTTAACCGCATCATTACGATTATAATTAACATCAAAGCCGTTTATATCAGCAAAATCCAAAGCAATAACTGCCCAGATAGTCTGATTCAGAGTGATATTCCCTCCAGTTTCAAAGCTGCCATCAGGCTGCTGCATCTTTACTAGATTATAAACGTAACTACTTACTACCGCCTCATCCTGCTTGGCTGCTGCAATAGAGCCTAAAATAGTACGGGCATAATCACTGGCTGAAGCAGGTTCCTCAGGAGTATATTTACTACCACACTCCACCCCGGCCCAGCGCAGTCCCAACGTTTCCCAGTCATTATACTCCGCTACCTGGTTATAGTAACCCGGTAATTTCTCCAGGGAGCTTTGTATATCGTCAGCCGTAGCTGCTGTTGCCACCGGCGTTTGAACAAGCAAAGAGCAAAATAATATCAACAAAACCCAACTGGAATAAAACAACCATCTTTTCGATCTGATTCCCAGCATAAAAAAACCTCCCATGTTGCTAATACAAATTTTCCACCTAACAATAGTGATGACTTCTTAACGCGTCAACTCTATCACCAATAAAAAACCCCGACTACTACTAGCCGGGGTTAATAAGGTAAAAATATGTTCACCATTGCTATTCCTCCCTTCTTATCCCCAGAAGTCGAAACTGGTCATCCTACGGCAGGTCTCCTGGCTTAAAATCATCCTAGTCCCTGCGCCTTCCCATCCGCTACCCGGGTAGTGGCTATATACAGGTTTCGTCCTTAATACAGTAAGGGGAACTGCAACGGATTCTCACCGTTTTCCCTTTTAAAACAGTTTTTATACTGTTACCGTCAGGATAGTATTTAGTTGTCCTTGCGTTTCCTTATTATAATACTAAAATTGATTGATTCCAAATTTTTTCCTGACGCAACAACCTTAATTGCGACTAACCGGAGCATTGGGTTGGCGGAGTTAGCAAAATTCTAAATTTATAGTTATTTGTAGGACAACTTGTTATCAACTCCTATTTCCGTATTAATCTTCCCCTAATAAATTTTCCAAATACCCGCAATAAAAACTACAAATGGCCAAAAGCTTGTCATTTGATGTCGATGTATGTAATATAATAAGTAACCTTCACCCCCCAATTAACTAAATATATATTCCATCACATTCCCTCTCTGCATGAGCCCACTCTGGGCTCATGTCGTTTTTCTGGCTTTTGAACCTCTTTTTCCGTTTAAATTCCCGACCATTCTTTCATTTTCCAAAAATAGCAGTTTATTCAGACCTTAATATGCTTTAGAATTAAATATATGTGTCGGCTTTTGTTATTTTAAAAAAACACTGGTTAACTTACATAATAATTTAAGGGAGGGCCAATTCGAATGGGTAAAAAAACAGCAGAGGGCCAGGTAATTGTTGTAACCTCTGGCAAGGGAGGAGTAGGCAAGACTACTACCGTAGCTAATGTCGCCAGTTCTTTGGCCAGGCTAGGTCATAAAGTAGTAGTCATGGATCTGGATATTGGATTAAAGAAACTGGATCTCATCCTGGGATTAGAAAATAGGGTTATCTATGACATAATCCAGGTCATCGAAGGAGAATGTACACTAAAACAGGCGCTAGTTAAAGATAAGCGTTTTCCTGATCTTTATATGCTCCCCGCAGCTCAAACCCGCAATAAGGATGATATTACTCCGGATCAGGTTAAACAGCTTTGTGCTCAATTAAAAAAAGAATTTGACTACATATTTATTGACTGTCCTGCAGGTATTGAACAGGGATTTAGAAACGCTATCGCAGCAGCTGACCGAGCTATTGTAGTTACTAACCCTGAAGTTTCGGCAGTCCGAGATGCCGATAGAATCATAGGTATGCTGGAGTCGGCAAATTTTAAGGACATTAAGCTGGTTGTAAACCGTATCAGAAATGATATGGTTAAAAGTGGGGATATGTTAAGTATTGATGACTTGCTGGAACACCTGTGCATTGACTTACTGGGAGTCGTCCCCGAGGATCAGAATGTGGTTGTTTCAACCAACCGGGGTGAACCCATCATTCTTAATGAGCACGCTCAGGCCTCAACTGCATTTAATAATATTGCCCATAGAACCCTGGGTGAGCAGGTTGACTTCCCCACGTTTGATGACATAACTTTATGGACCCGGATTAAAAGCCTGGGACGTAATATGTTCTCAGGTAGATAAAGGGGGTTTAAACAAATGCTTGATTTTTTAAAGAGGGTTTTTAACGCTGAGGATAAATCCAGCAAAGGCCAGGCCAACAATCGTTTAAGATTAGTATTAACCCATGATCGTCTCGGTACTTCGGGTTTGGTTATGGATGCAATGAAGGAAGAAATTATTCAGGTTATTGCTAAACATATGGAGATTGAGGGAGTTCCTGAAGTAAAGATCATTACCGAGGGAAGACACGCCGCCATGGATATTAGTATTCCCTTAAAAGGCAGGTAGGATAAACATATGCTTAAAATCAAAGGGCTTAATGATAGCTTGGTGCTAGTATTTGAAAAGGGCAGCTTTGAGGATTACTGTTCTGTGCTCGAGGAAAAAATTGGCGCTAATAAACAATTATTTAATGGTTCTCGGGTAATTTTTAGGGGTGAGGGCTTACGCAATCTTTCTCATGATGAAATGATTAAATTACAGAAGCTCTGTTTAGATAATGGCATGATATTGAATAATACGGCAAGTGAGACCAGGCTGAAAGAAAAACCTGTAAGTCCTCCAAATACGTTATCGGCTCAACCGGCTAATAAAACGGTTCCACCCGCTATCCCTTCAGGAAACAAAGATATAATCATACACCGCAACCTACGCAGTGGGCAAAAGCTTCATTCCGAAGGTTCAGTAGTAATTTGGGGTGACGTACATGAAAGTGCTGAAATCACTGCTGCTGGTGATATTATTATTCTAGGGACCCTGGGTGGAGTAGCTCATGCCGGTTATTACGGTAATAATAAAAGTATTGTTTTTGCTCTTAATTTGGTTCCCGGCCAAATTCGTATCGGTAACAAAATATCCCGTGCCAGTGATGATCAGACAAAACGCCCTTACCCGGAAATTGCTTTTTTAGAAAATGGCAACATATGCGTCCAGGAGTATAACTCCGGTAAACTTCCTCGGCGGTAAGAAATTAATATAAAATAAAGGCGGAAACATCCGGAACAGGTTCCTTAGTAGGGTAATGACTTAATAAAACAACATTTTAACCTTTTACCCTAAGATCGTAAAGAGGCCAGGAAAAATACTACCAAGAGGATTAATGCCATCCCAAATCCAATAACTCCTAGATAAGCATATTTCTCCACCTCAGCGGAATGATTAGTTTGGATAATAAGAGCCGAACCTATCAAGACTCCGGTAATAATAAGGCTAGCGCTTACCCGGCTGGCTAATTGAGTAAGCTTGCGGTTAGTTTTTCCAGTAAACTCAATCTTCATGTTTATAGTCAGGCGGCCTTCTTCAGCAGTATTTAGGAGAGCATTTAAATGGGAGGGTATCTTTCGCAGGGGTCTTACATCCTGGTAGTATTTTCCTTGGAAGTATTTATAGGCATTTGCAGGTTTCATGCGTTCAGTGTAAACCTTCATAGCAAGTGGTCGGGCCACTTCGGAAAAATTAAAATCTGGATCTAGTTTTTTACCCACTCCCTCCACCGTAATTAGTGCCTTCATCAGGGCAGTAAGATAAGCGGGCATCCTTAACTGATAGCGATAGGCCAGTTCCAAATAGTCTTTTCTTATTTTCCTCATATCCAAATTGCCAATGCTGGTGGAAGATACATTTTTGACCAGGTCAACAAAGTCCTCATAAAAATCATCGGTATCAGTTAATTTATCAATTATCCCAATATCCTGCAGGGTAGCCATGGCTTTGTATATATCACCTTTATTCAGGCTAAGCAGTAATTCCCCTAAATAGATTAAGCGGCGTTCAGTCAGATACCCAATTTCCCCAAAATCAATGAAAGCTATTTTATCCTCATCAACAACCAGCATATTACCTGGGTGAGGATCTGCCTGGAAAAACCCGTGCAATAATATCTGGGATAAGAATACCTCGGTACCTAGCCGGGATATCTTGCGTCGGCTCCATCCCCGACGATCAATTTCTTCTATGTCGCTTAACTTAACCCCCGCAATAAACTCCTGAGTTAATACCCGGGGTGTAGTGTACTCCCAGTATACTTGGGGTATTACTACCCTGGTATCATCTTTGAAATTATTATAAACCCTTTCCGTATTACGAGCTTCCCGGGCATAATCCAGCTCCCTTAACAGCAGGCGGCTATATTCCTCAATCATAGCTGCAATACCAATACGCCTGGCTTCGTTCGATCTTTTTTCAGAAATCCGGGCTAGCCTTTTTAGAATTTCCAGGTCGCTTTCAACCTTTTTCTCTATACCGGGACGTTGTATTTTTATAATTACCTCTTCGCCACTTTTAAGGCGAGCCCGGTGGACCTGACCAATCGATGCCGCAGCCAGCGGTTGCGGGTCAAATTCTTCAAAAACCAGTTCGGGGTGTCCTATTTCGTTTATTAATTGTTTTAAGACTAGCTCATAGGGAAGTGGCTCTACTTTATCCTGCAATGTTTCCAGAGCTTCTATGTAAGGCGGGGGCAGCATATCCGGACGAGTGCTAAGCATCTGACCTAACTTAATAAATGTTGGCCCTAATTCTACCATGGCCTGGCGCAGATTGTCTGCCAGCAGATATTCGGCCGCTTCATAACTACCGTTCATAAGTTGCCGGGTAGATAACTGCATTGTTCCTGCCAATCCGAAACGCTGCAATAGGTAACCCAGGCCGTGTCTCATAAAAGTACCTACTATTTCCTGGCGGCGTCTTATATAACGTATACTCCACCATGAACCCATCCCTACACCCCCACATGAGTTATTTTATTAAAACATTCTAGATATATAGCATATATCCTGTTTTCCAAGGGTGTCCTGGGAAACCGGTGGCTATCCCCTTAATTTATTCCAGTGTAAATAAAGTATCCACCCAGACCGATAAGAAAGAGACCACAGAGTATAATAATAGCTTGGTAAACCCGGGGTTTAATAAACCTACGACCGCCGGCAACGGCTGCAGCTATCAGAGAATACCAGAGCAGGTCAGCCATGATATGGCCGCTAAAAAACGAGGTAATCCCTATTGCCCCGCTTTTTAAAGCCATAGTCAAATAAGTAAGGCCAATAGTAGCCCACCAAACAATCCAGAAGGGATTGGATACGCTAACCAAAATTCCAGCCATAACCGGGTGCATATTTACACCTTTAGCTGCATTATTTTCGCTACCCTCAAGAGTAATCCGCCCTTGCAGGACATCTTTTATCATATTAAGCCCCATAAAAAGTAAAAAAGCTCCTCCAACTATGGATATAACTGTAGTAACCAGAGGTTTTTTTAAATAAAAGGAGAGTCCTGCCAACAAAGCTATAATTAAAGCCAACTCCAGTATGGCATGTCCTAATACTATAAGCGGACCAGCCTTAAAACCGCGGCGAGCACTTTCAGCAATAGTTACGGTTAAAAGAGGTCCGGGCATCATCGCTCCGGAAAGGCCTACTAAAAAGGCAGTTATAAATAACGCTATTAAATCCATTTCTACACACCACCAACAACTTAAGAATAATTTAAAGGGACAACCATTACATAATAAGTATAATTCCTAATATTACAAAACTGGCTCCTATAAGCTTGTAAGCAGTAATTTGTTCGCCAAAAAATAAAATAGCGCAAATCATGGTCACCAATGGGGAACTGGCCATAATAACTGTAACCACAGAAACCTCTCCCCGCTTAATGGCGGCATAGTATGCCAGGTCTCCAATCAGGGCAGCTAGTATGGCTTCAATACCTAGCAACATCCAGGAGTTTAAAGGAATCTGTTTAACCTGCCCCAAACTTCCGCTTACTCCAACCCAAGCAGTTACCATACCTGCCGCCATCAGTGTTCTTAAAACCAGGGCAGCCATAGGATTGGCATGACCAAGGCCCATCTTAGCAAATATTGGTGCTATACCCCAGCATATCATACCTATAATAGCCAGCCAATATACCATGTTGCTCCCCCTATTATCATGGAAAGATTCATATTATTTTGGGTATTATTTTAAACATTACGGAATACTAATAGGGAATTTTTAAATGTTGCAGTAATGGAGTGGTGAAAAGGTGTTTTTTAATCGAAGGACTGTATTTATTTTCTTAATATTTGGTTTTATTACCCTTACTATACTATTATCAACCAGCTTCAAGCATGATAATAAACGAGAAATTACCGTAGAATATTTAGACGAAACAGCTCGAACTATAGGTGAAAGTGATAAAGAAGAAGTCTCGCTGAAACTGGTGCAAGAAAGGATGTACTCAGGAGTAGTTACCCGGATTCCTTGGGAGAAAGACCCTGAGTTTTTAAAAGCCCAGAAAGAAAATAATGCTTTCGTTATGATGGCCGCCTATCGTACCGTACTACCTGATCCACTTCCCGGCGAAGAGGCCAATGTCCACCTGGGAGCAAAATACCTGTGCAGTAAGGTTATTAAGCCGGGAGAGGTTTTTTCCCAGAATCTCACCATAGGTCCCTATTCCCAGTGGCGTGGTTTTAAGGAAGGCCCGGTTTACCTGGGAACACAAATGTCTCGTACAACCGGCGGGGGTGTGTGCAAAATAGCGTCGACTTTATATAACGTAGCTGTACTCTGTAACCTTCCCATAGTAGAACGGCATCCGCACAGTATGCCAGTACCTTATGTACCCTATGGCCAGGATGCTACCGTCAATTACGGAGCCAAAGACATTAAATTCACCAATAACTTATCTCACCCCATCCTAATCTGGTCTCAAGGAGTAGAAAACAATCTGTATATAGCCTTTTATAGCAATAGTAAACCTCCCTCGGTAAAATGGCATCACAAAGTTTCGAAAATACAGAAGGCCCATAAAATATATAAAAATAACTGGTCTTTGCCGGAAGGCGAAGAAAAGGTGGTATACCCCGGCATGGATGGGGCTCTGATTAAGTCCTGGGTAACCATTGAGAATAAAGATGGGAAATCTGAAATCAAACAAATGGGTACCTGCTGGTATTCTCCCATGCCTCATATAATTGAAAAGGGATGCATGTCCCCCTCGCTTTCTAAGCAACCTTGATTAGTACGGAAATAGACGATAATAACAAAGTTCTCCTATAAATTTCGAATTTAGAACTTAATTGTACTCAATAGTGATATTATCAGCAACCTAGGTTAAAATTACCTGAGTACCTGGGTGCTTCTTCGCTCCCTCCTCCTTACCTATTATTATTAAACGAGTGCACACTATAGATACGATTTTCATATTATAACCGTGGAAGGCTATAGGGCCAAAAACCATCCTGTATAACAGGTCAGGGGAAGGAGTCAATTATGAATCAGAACCGAACTCCCTTGTTCACCGCGGTTAAAAACTATGTGGAAGACCGAGTATTCAATTCCATGTACCCGGTCATAGACAGGGGCAGGGATTACCCGAGTTAGCGGCATATATAGGTCAGCGCGTGCTGCAGATGGATGCCAATGGTATGCCCGACCTGGATTATATAAATAATCCAGGCGGGGTTATCTTGGAAGCCGAAAAACTACTGGCTGATGCTTTTAGTGCACAAAAAGCTCATTTCCTGGTAAATGGAACTACTGCTGGGGTGCAGGCCATGATTATGAGCGTTTGCAACCCCGGTAATAAAATTATTTTACCCCGTAATGCTCACAAATCCGCTATTGGTGGCATTATACTGAGCGGTGCTTTGCCAGTATATGTGCAACCGGAGATAAACGTGGAGCTGGGAATTACCATGGGAGTTCCAGCCGCAAGCTATGAAAAGGCCTTGAAAGCAAATCCTGACGCCCGGGTTATTTTTGTTATCAACCCTACCTATTACGGCTATACTTCCGACCTGGAAAATATCATTAAGATTGGTCATCAGTATGGTGCAGCCGTACTAGTAGACGAAGCCCACGGTGCCCACATGTATTTCCATGAAGATTTTCCCGCAACCGCTATGCAATTAGGCGCCGACATCAGCGCTGCCAGCATGCATAAAACCGGCGGTTCATTAACCCAGAGTTCAATCCTTTTATACAAGAGCGATGTTATTTCTTCGGAACGGCTGCAGCAAGTCATTAACCTGAGCTGTACCTCCAGCGCCTCTTACCTGCTCATGTGTTCGCTGGATATTGCCCGAAAACAACTGGCTGTGCAGGGCAGGTCTATGTTTCAACAGGTTTTGGAGATAGCCCGCCAAACCCGGGATGAAATCAACCGCAGGGGAGAATTCTATGCCTTTGGCAAAGAATTAACAGGAACTCCGGGATGCTTTGGGTTTGATGAAAGCAAACTGGGAATAAATATTCGCTGTTCCAGTCTTACCGGTTACCAGTTGGAAAGTAAACTTAGAAGGAATTACAATATCCAAATGGAATTATCTGATTTGCATAACATCCTGGGGATTGTTAGCCTGGGTCATCGTTATGAAGACCTGGACGCCTTGACCCATGCCCTGCAAGATATTGCCCGTCAACACCAATACCGTAAAGCCAGGCCCTGCCCGACTATGCCTGATTTTCCGGAAATGGTGGTTCCCCCACAGCAGGCCTTTTATAGCGGGAAAAAAAGAGTACGGTTAAGCGAAGCCGCCGGGGAAATTGCGGGGGAAATGATTATGGCTTACCCGCCAGGTATACCTGCAATTTGTATCGGTGAACGGATAAGCCATGATTTTATTGATTATATACAAATATTGAAGGAGGAAAAATGCGAACTCCAAGGGTTTGCTGACCCTAGTATTGAATATATTCAGGTTCTGGCAGGATGTTAATTTCTACTACATATGTCCTTAATCTAAATCTCTCCCTATACTCGGTACTCAGCCCAGCCTTAATTTTACAAGAAATTTTGTTTCTACGTCTTTTTCTAATTCATTTTAGTATAAAACAAGCCAGGTAGTAATACCATTACCACCTGGCTCCAAGTAGATTTTGATGTATAAAGTGTTTCTAACTTTCTTCCAGCTGCCCGACCGGAACTTCGAAACTGTCCCTGGCATCCAGGTACCTGACCTGGGCCAAACTACCATCGATATCCTCAATCCATATTGGACGACCCTGATATAAAACCTCAATTACTCCCAGAGAATTAATAATTTCCCGCGCTCTTTTATTATCCATTATAATATTCACACCTTTCTTCGTTTGCTAATATAGTTTTTCCCTAATAGGGCCCTTTATTAAACAATATCTAAATAGCTTAAGCAGTCTGCACCCATTTAACTGTTTACTTGTTTAATTGAGTGAAGTAAAATATAGATATTAAGTATATATATGAAGGAGGCTGTCAGATTGAAAAGAAATCTCGTACTTATTCTTTTATTATGTTTCTCATTGACCCTTGTGCTGGGTGGCTGTGGTTCAGCCAATAATACAGACAAAGACCCACAGCAAACGGCTCAGACCGATACTTCCTGGCAGGATATTCAGGATAAAGGGTATTTTGTAATGGGGTTGGATGATGCGTTTCCTCCGGTGGGTTACCGGGATGAAAATAACGAAATCGTAGGTTT
>DIRQ01000140.1 GCA_002424365.1 Syntrophomonas sp. UBA5432
TATTCAACTGTCAAAGACCCGAGTGGCCACCTCCCTCCTTGTGTTTTTACAGTCGCTTGCGTTATAATAAATATAGCGATAATTCACATGGTCTCATTCCCTTGCAAAAAACACCCTTGCTGCCCGGCTCGACCTGCCGGGCTTTTGTTTTCTTGGATTATGGCCATCGTTCACGCCTCCAACCATTTCAGAAGCGCGTCTTTGCTAATTAGCCAAGTTCCTCTTACCTTCTTCGCAGGTAACTCTCCTGATTGCACAAGCCCTAAGGCCTTATTCTTACCGGTTTTGGTAGCGGCCATGAAGTCCCGTAAGCTCATCACATAAGGCCATGTCTCTGGGTTCGTGCGGTCAAGCTGTTGATTCATTATGATTCCTCCCTAAATGAATAGCGCCTTATTGCGCGTGGAAATACTGTAGTAGTGCGGCTTTTGAAACAAGCCATTTCTTACCATGTCTAACTGCCGGGAAGTCCTTGCGGGAGAATAGATTATAAACCGCATTTCTTCCACCTGGATAACCGATTTCCACTAACTGCTTGGGTGTAATTAAATCTGGCAGTTTATTAAAATTGAATTCTTGCTGTTTCATTTATTTAAACCTCCTTTTTCTTTTGTAGTAACGGGTTTACATCCCGTTACATCTATGGTATTCTATAGTCACAATTAGTTCAAGTTCGTTTACTTTTGTGACAAGCCATCAAACTCCCAGTGGTAAAGGGTTTAAGGCAGGCGAATAGTCTGTATATTGCAAAAGGTGACAAAAATAAGGGAGGAAGCGGAATGAAAGGTTACTTGAAAAATGCTTATTTTGAGTATGAAGGCTTTAAATTGCATATTTACCACCAGGGTAAAGAATACAAAGAGGAATTAATTACTCCTAATGGTGATAAACAGGAATTACCTTTGTTTGGGGTTTTTAATGCGCTTCGCCAGGCACTACTTGATAAAGAATTGCAATCATATCCAGAGGAAATGCCTGTTGAAGAATGGGCATTGAATTATGTTGATATAGTCCTGCAGCAATTCAGGGATAATCTTAATGTCAATCAACCGGAACACAATAAACCGGAGGAAAAACTTGCTTATCAAGTGCTGTTTCCCGGATATAGTGAACAGCCAATTCCTTATGAACACATTGATAAAAACTTACCGGATTATAGGGCTATATGTTTTATGACCGAGTTCTTGTCTTTAACGGGAGCTATCATTCAATGGCTGCAACCTGTTTTAAACATTGATAAATTCAATTCAAGAATAAATAAAGGGAAGGCATCTCCCCCAAACGCGCAATATGCAAATAAATATTTATTACCTAGTCAACGGTACTGTGATATGAAGCATGATTTTGGTGGCATAGATTCCAGTTGGAAGATTCCTAAAATGATTGAATTAGCTTTGCGTGAAGCTGATGATTATAGCACTATTATTTCTAATTCCTTAATCTTAGATTCTTCTGGATATAGAAGCAAAGAAATACATTCAGAATTAATCGTAATTCAATTTGACACTAGAACGCGGGTATTAAAAGGTACTCATTTTAAATCAGTTCATAAGCAATCCGTCCTAGCAAAGTTGTTTTCCTCCAGGCAGGGATTATTGCCCTTGATATGGGCTGAAATCATGTACGCTGTTGAACATGATATATATGCAGGGTTTTGTGAAACTTGCGGTTCAGTCTTTACTTATGACGGCCATAGGTTTAATAAAAAGTTTTGCAGTCCTGAATGTTCTAAAGAAAAAGTAAAAAACAGCATAAAGGAAATGGATGAAGAATACAGGAAAAAGTATCAGAATTTACGGAAAGCAAAGTCCCGCGCACAAAGCCAGGCCGAAAAAGACTTATGGCAAAGAAGGATTGATAAACTTAAAGAAACACAAAAAGGGTAAAATACATTTCTATATTGAAAAGCATTCTTAAGTCTAAATTAGTGCTTGCCACATCATAAGCCGCTGTACATGAATTTATCGGCCTTCCGGGTGAATAGCGTGTCACATTTTTGCCACATACATTTTATGGTAATTTGCAAACTAAGTAAAACTAAATAGAACTTCTTAACTCTTACATGGTTTTAGATAGCAGGTAGTCCTTATGCTTTTGCCACATATTTAAACCTTTTAAAACTTCGTAAAACTGGCATTGTTCACACTCTTAATCAGAAGGTTACAGGTTCGATTCCTGTATGGCCCACCATAATAAAGCAAGTAACCGCGGGGTTTCCCGCGGTTTTGGTTTTTCTGAAATATTAGGTGTTTTTAGCTTTTTACTGTTACTGCAATTAGTCAATCCAACATATTAATCAGTTTCCTTCAACTATTATTTAATATCAAAAGCTCCAATACGTTTCAAAAAGGCTTTAGCGGCTTCAGGAGATTTGGTTACATCTCTCTTATTACTGCACTCAACTTCACTCGCTCCCTCTAGTAGGACAGTTCCCCGGGTTAATCTATCGTTGACCTGCTAAACATAACCTGTGCATAATTTTCAATGTCATTAGGTGTTAGCATATTGTACTTTTGCTTTACAGCTGTAAAATATTCACCGATAACATCTTTGCTGATTATACGGTTAGAATTTGCTTCAGCAGACAGATCCCCACGTGTTTTGATCCAGGGCATTTCAGCGTGCGTAAACCGTTCAAGTATTTTTCCACTGTAACAACAGAAGTTCTGAATAACACTGTCAATAATAGCTTTCTCCTCGTCCGTAAATACAGAAACATCAAATTCATCGCTGCTTTCAATCGGGTCAAAACGGTAACTGGAATAGCGGTTATAGATTTCCCGATAAACTGGGCCATGTACCCAAGCTTCGCAATCCTCAGTAAACAGGAAAATTTCCATAAAAGCATAGTAGAAACCCTGAATATAATATAGAGCTTTCTGCAATGCTAACGGAGTAATATCTTCGCAGCGGAACAATAGGTAGCTGATGACCTCATCCACTTTGGAAACTGCAGTTTTTTGTCCGCCAAGCAATTCCACAGTGGTGCGTTTGCTCTTTTCATACGCTATTTGAGATTTCAGGTTTCCTTTGTTTTCTTCCAGCAGTGATAGATAAAAAAGCGGTTCCTCGTAGATTCTCTGCAGTACATCGGAATACTGCTTTGTCGGCATATCGCCGTCACAATAACGAGTAAAAGTCATTTCTCCCCAGCCTAAAAGCAAGGATAGCGGACGTTTTCCAATGTTGTACTTTTGGGGAATCTCCAAGATTTTCTCATGTGAAATGATCCCGTTTTTTTGGCGATAAGCATCATACATAGCTTTTAGATTCTCATCCTCAATTTGGGCTACATAAACTTCAGCGGCACATTCGGGACATATAGCTTTCTTCCCAGTAAACCTATATTCTTCACCTTTTAATATGCCTGTCATAGAAATACTTTCCGTAAAATAGGTAACGTCTTCTCTGCATTCCTCACAGAATGTCATTTTTTTATCCATAAAGCTCTCTCCTTTCATTTCCGAGCATTACCTAAACAGGTAATTGATCGGCTTGTTACGCTTATGGAATGATATGACTACCACACGCTTTCCTCGATTGTGTTCGATTATGTTAAATTTGGTATAAATATCTACCCTTTCTTCATTACCTTCAAAATTGAACAATATAACCTGCGGACAGAATACACATAAGACCTCATGTTCAAATCCCAAATTAGTATTTTTCAGTGTATGGCAGAAATCCTCCGGTACAATTTGCAACAGAATTTCTTTTTGTTTTTTGCTTGTAAGGTTATATTTATTTTTAAAATCGATGTTTTCCTGTCTATTCTCATTTTTAGAAATATAAAACCGACTCTCTCTTACACAATCATGTATTGTTTGCAAAATCAGAACTATTTGCTCTTTGGTATAGTTCTGGTTGTAATATGAGTTCATTGCATCACCTCTTTGTACTGCAATGATACTATATTATATGCCATTAGTAAAGAATAATGCATCAAATGATACATTATTTAATACAACTGGCAAGCTCAAGGCTTTTCTTTTCATCTATTAGGTGAAACAAACTATCCCTCCTTAAGGTAAATCTACACATAATCCCGTTACTTAATACGATATTGTAATTATTATATCAACGAAAGCAAAGAATAAGTCGAAATGCTTAATAATCATCGGTTTCCTTTTTTCCTTCTCGCATATTTCTCCCCTGCTGACACAAGCTAATAAAAAAATGTAAGCAGGTGGTATGGTTGACAGGTAAACAGGAGTTTAAAGAGATTCCCAGTCCTTATTGGATTGCATCCACAGAGCAGACTAATTATCCCACGCTTGACCAGGATGTTGAGGTAGAGGTAGCTATAATTGGTGGGGGTATTGTAGGAATAACCTGTGCGCATCTTTTGAAAAATGAAGGGTTAAAGGTAGCAGTTATTGAGGCGGACCGGATACTGCAGGGTACTACCGGACACAGCACCGCAAAAATTACTTCCCAGCATGGTTTGATTTATGCCCAATTGAAGAATCAGGTGGGCGAAGAACTGGCCCGGCAGTACGCCCAGGCAAATGAGCAGGCTATTCGTTTAGTTGCTGATACCGTCGATAAACTTAAAATCGATTGTGATTTTGGCTGGCGTCCGGCTTATGTTTATACTCAGTCGGAAAAATATTTGCAGGATATTGAAGATGAAGTCGAGGCAGCGTTATCTCTGGGTATTAAGGCCTCCTATCTGGAGAAGATTCCCCTGCCCTTCGATGTGAAAGCGGCGGAACGATTTGATAACCAGGCGCAGTTTCATCCGGTAAAGTATTTACAGGCTCTGGCAGCAAAGATTCCCGGAGATGGCAGCCATATTTTTGAACAGACCAGGGCCGTAAATATTGATGATGACGGGTCGCCTATAGTAGTTACCAGTCAAGGTACTACAGTCCGTGCGGAAAAAGTAATTATTGCATCGCACTACCCTTTCTTTGATGGCGGCGGCTTATATTTTTCTCGTATTTATCAGGATAAGTCTTATATTGTGGGAGTTAAGATTAAGGAGAAGTTTCCTGAAGGTATGTATATAACAGCTGAAGATCCAGCTCGTTCCCTGCGTTCGCAAAACTACGAAGATGGTGAACTGGTATTGCTGGCGGGAGAACACCACAAAACAGGTTATGGCAATGATACTAATGTCCATTACCAGAATTTAATTAATTTCGGCAAAAACACCTTTGAAGTGCAGGACATCTTGTATCGCTGGTCAACTCAGGACTGTATGACCACAGACGGTATTCCTTATATAGGCAACCTTACCCCCCGCAGTCCTAATCTTTATCTGGCTACCGGTTTCGGTAAATGGGGTATGTCTAACGGAACTGCTGCCGGTATAATATTGAAGGATTTAATAGTTAAGGGAGATAACCCTTGGGCAGAGGTTTATAATCCTTTCCGGTTTAAGCTGTCTTCCCTGAAAACCTTTGTCTGGCAGAATCTTGATGTAGCTAAGAGTTTTGTCGCAGGTAAGTTGGAACGTGCCCCTGAAGATACTGAAATAGATAAGGGACAGGCTAAAATATTAAAAATAGATGGGGAAAGAATCGGGGCCTACCGGGATGAACAGGGTACTTTGCATATGGTGGATACCACCTGTACTCACCTGGGTTGTGAGTTGCAGTGGAATGATGGGGAAACCTCCTGGGATTGTCCCTGTCATGGTTCCAGGTTCAGTTATGAAGGGGATATAGTTGAAGGACCAGCTATTTACCGGCTAAATCACTGGAATGAGGAAGATAATACCGTGGAAACCAGGGTGTTTAAGTAACAGATTATATGTTGAAACAAAAAGACTACGGGCGAACACATGGGTTCACCCCTACAGGCACTATAAAGGCACTGCCAGGATATGGGCAGTGCCTTTAGTGATTTCAATAGCTTTATTTAGCCAGTTCCTCGGCCAGAGCCTTACTTTTTTCGGATAAGATTATAGCCAGGCTGGCAGCATCTTTATTTTTACCTAGTATCAAGGTTGAAGCCAGATCGGCAATTAAATTTCTTATTTCCATTAATAGTTTAGTCGTCAATGCTAATCAACCTCCAATCTCCACCATAAACCTTTTTAGCCCTTTAACAGCATACCAAAGATTTGCAACACTTTTTTAATTATATTATATACAAATTCCGATTATTTCGCAGTCATATTTATCATATTTTCTATAATCTTACGAAAAAGTTGAGTAAAAAAGTGCCAGGATAAGTAAGGTCAGTTTGGAGATTATATTTAGTCTAGTTTACTAACAATATTTTTTACCACCTGCTCTAATTTAGGTGAATTATAGTCTTCGATTTTGCCCTCATCAACCAAAGCATTTAACTTAACATCCCAGGGTAATGCCCCGAGAAAGTTCAGTCCGGTATCTTTTGCTACCTTTTCGCCCTGGCTCTTGCCAAACATTTCTAGTTTCTCATTACAGTGGGGGCAAATAGCATAACTCATGTTTTCTACTACACCTAGAATAGGAATGTTCATTTTCTGGGTCATCTTGATAGTTTTTTTAACTACCATAAAGGCCAGTTCTTGTGGTGAAGAAACTATTACAATGCCATTAACAGGCAAAGTCTGCATTACCGTAAGCGGTACATCACCTGTACCTGGGGGCAGGTCTACTACCAGATAATCGAGGTCACGCCAGTCCACCTCTTCCCAGAATTGTTTTACTGCTCCCGCCAACATAGGGCCTCTCCAAATTACCGGGTCATCTTCATTAGGCAAAAAGAAATTAATTGAAATCATCTTGATACCGAGTTTACTTACCGCCGGTATAATGCCAAATTCGCTGCCCATCAGTCTGAAGTCTCTAATACCAAAAGCTTTGGGCTGGCTGGGACCGGTAATATCGGCATCCAGTACACCTACCTTTTTACCTTGGCGGGCCAGGCTGGAAGCGATTAAGCCAGTAACAGAAGATTTACCTACGCCACCTTTTCCGCTCATGACTACAATGACATTCCTTATATCATTGAGAGAACCAAGCAGGCTTTTCTCTACTGCTGTTCCGCAATCTGCCGGGTCAATAGTACAACCGCCACTGGAAGGACAGGTTTTGCATTGATCTGACATTGATATCTCTCCTTTCCAAATAAATCACTACGCTTATTATATACATTTTTACAAACTTATTATCAACCCCCAGGTTTAAAATAGGAAGAACAGCGTGCCTTAACTACCACATTATTGTAGTATCTGTTATATTAGTTTTAAACATCTAGTGTAAGACTATTAAATTGTCAACGTATTTACTAATGACAGTAGTGGGGAGCTGATGAGGTTTGTTAAGCGATGAGTCGCTTGCCTGTAAGTGTCTGGAAGGGGATATATTAGCTTTTGAGGAGTTAGTAAACAGATATAAGAGACCGGTTTTTAGTATAGTATACAGGATGATTGGTCAATACCAGGAGGCAGAGGATATTACCCAGGAAGTATTTATAAACGTTTATGAAAAACTTTACCAGTTTGATAGTAATAAGAAATTTAGCCCCTGGATATATAGAATAGCTACTAATGCCAGTATCAGCGCTCTGCGTAAGAAAAAAAAGGTGGTAACCCTGGATTTTGATGAAACCTATGGAAAGGCCTATGAAGATTATTATACGGCTGGTTTGGGTGATCCTCAGCTTATGTTTGAGCGGGAAGAATTAAAACAGTTTATTGATAAAGCCATTAATGAATTACCGGAAAACTACCGGGCAGTTATTATGCTCAGGTATCAGATGGATTTGAATAACCAGGAAATCTCGGAGGTACTGGGCGTAAGCAAGGAAAACATTGAAGTCAGGATTCACCGGGCCCGTAAGGCCCTGCGTAAAATTGTGCAAAAACACTGGGCAGAAAGGGGGCTGCAATATGAACTGCCGGCAAGTAGATAAATACTTTTATGACTACTGCGACAATGTTCTTTCCCCTGACCAGAGGGTTTTGGTTGACCAGCATCTGGCTGAATGCCATAATTGCCGTCAGGCGGTTGACCTGGCCCTGCTGGAGACTAGTATTTTGAGGGAGGAATGGGATACCCCTGCTCTCCCCGCTGATTTTACAGCCCGGGTGATGGAGCGGATTGCTGCTGCTCCTATTCCCCAGTCCGGCCCAGCTGCTGCACACTTTAAACGCCCGTGGCCCCGTTGGTTTATGAGTATTGCTGCAGCCGCAGCAGTATTACTGATGGTACTGTATGCACCGGGAATGATAAAAAACGAGAATGTTATCAATGTGGCGGACCGGGAGCAGATT
>DIRQ01000116.1:0-7408 GCA_002424365.1 Syntrophomonas sp. UBA5432
ATTGAACAAGAAGCAGAAACCAGCATTAACCTTTGCTACCAGTGCGGAAAATGTTCGGCTGGTTGTCCGGTAGGGTTTGCCATGGATTATACCCCCAGACAGGTCATCCGACTGCTACAGCTAGGTCTGGTTAATGAGGCCTTAAGTGCAGAGAGCATATGGATTTGTGCTAGCTGTGAAACCTGTTCCGAACGTTGTCCCCGGGGCGTAGATATTGCTTCTCTAATGGATACCTTGAGACGAGAAGCCCTGTACCGGGGTAAAATTAGCGATAAAAAGGTAGAAGTGTTTAACCAAGCCTTTCTGGCTGGAGTTAGAAATTTTGGTCGAACCTATGAAGCCGGATTACTACTTACACATAACTTAAAGACCATGCAGCCTTTTAAAGATGCTGAACTGGGATTACCCATGATGAGCCGGGGCAAGGTTCACCTGTTCCCAGCTAAAATCAAGGGTCGCGAACAGGTAAAGAAAATATTCGAACGTGCCGAAAAAATGAGGGGTGAACAATAAATGAAACTAGCCTATTATCCTGGTTGTTCCTCGGAAGGTAGTGCTATTGAATATGACCTTTCCACTAAAAAAACTGCCCATATGCTGGAAACTGATCTTCAGGAACTAGAAGACTGGAATTGCTGTGGGGCCACCTCGGCCCATAATACCAACAAACTATTAGCCCAATCTTTGCCTGCTCGTAATCTGGCCATTGCCGAACAAAACGGAATGGACTTGATTCTGGCTCCCTGTGCCGCCTGTTATAACCGCTTGCATAGTACCGAATTGGCCGCACGTAAGGATAATGCTTTACGGGAGCAGATACAAGAAGTAATCGACATGGACTTTAAAGCCCTTACCTCCACCATCTCCGTTCTGGAATGGCTGGATGGTAAGGTAGGTATAGACAATATAAAAGCCAAAGTAACCAATCCCCTAAAAGGCATGAAAGCCGCTTGTTACTATGGCTGTTTACTGGTAAGGCCGGCTGGACATACCGGTTTTGACGATACTGAAGACCCACAGAGTATGGATCGGATAGTCCAGGCTCTGGGAGCCCAAACCGTAGACTGGCCGTATAAAGTAGAATGCTGTGGAGCTGCCCTGGCCACTTCCAGACCAGAAATAGGGGCTAAAATGATTTATGACGTAATAACTAATGCCAAAGCAGCTGGAGCTGAGTGTTTAGTTACCGCCTGCCCGCTCTGCATGCTTAACCTGGACATGCGCCAGGCTGGGACCGAGAAAATGTTTAAAGAAAAACTAAACCTGCCGATTTACTATGTAACCGAACTAGTGGCCATAGCTGGTGGTGCCAGCCCGGCAGAGGTAGGCGTAGGGAAACACTTTGTTGAAGCTATAAGCTATTTGCAATCCCTTCCTACCCGGGCAGCAGAAATGGAAGCCGCAGAGCCCAAGCAGGTTAAAAAAGCAGCTAAAGCCAAGCCGGAAGAAAGTGATGGAACACCTGCTGCCGGTGAAGATGCCGAAGCCTTGCAGAAAAAGATAGATGCCATGATTAAAGGATTTAATAATAACCCGGATAAAATGGCAGCCCGCCTAATCGAAGATGAGGAAAAGGCAAAAATATTAGTTGAAATAATAAGCGGAGACGACAAAAAAATTGCCCGGTTAGCCGAGCTAATGGTGACCGATAAAGAAAAAGCGACCAAAGCCGCTGACGCCTTCATTACCGGGGAACTGAAGAAAAGAGAAAAAGAAAGTAAGGGTTAAGGAGGGAGAAGAAAAATGAGTAAACGGGTGGGGGTATTCGTATGCGAATGCGGAACCAACATAGCTTCTGTAGTAGATACGGTCCGGGTTGCCGAGGAAGCCGGTAAATTTCCCGGAGTTGCATTTGCTACCACTTATAAATATATGTGCTCCGATCCTGGGCAGGAGCTAATCAGAAAATCCATCGAAGAACAAAAGCTGGAACAAGTAGTAGTTGCATCCTGCTCACCCCGTATGCACGAAAAAACATTTCGTAGAGCCGTCGCAGCGGGAGGCATTAACCCCTATTTATTTGAGATGGTAAACATACGGGAACAGGATTCCTGGGTCCATACCGACCGGGAACAAGCTACCCGCAAGGCCATAGACCTGGTTAAAATGGGAGTTAGCAAAGTTTTACGCAACCAACCCCTGCAGATTTCCACCATTCCCGTTACCAGGAAAGCCCTGGTAATAGGAGGCGGCATAGCCGGAATGCAAGCTGCTCTGGATATTGCCGAAGGTGGCTACCAGGTAATACTGGTGGAAAGAGAAGCCAGCATTGGAGGTAAAATGACCCAGCTGGATAAGACCTTTCCCACCATGGATTGCGCCGCCTGAATAGGCACCCCCAAGATGGTTGCTGCGGGGCAGCACCCTAACATTGAACTTATAACCTATGCTGAAGTAACCAAAGTTACCGGTTACATTGGCAACTTTAACGTAACTATTAAGAAAAAACCCAAATACGTAGATTGGGATCTCTGTACCGGTTGCGGTACCTGTATGGAAAAATGCCCCAACAAAAAGATTAAAGACGAATTTGAACTAGGTATGGGATTGCGAACCTCAATTCATAAGGTTTACCCCCAGGCCGTACCGGGAAAACCCTTTATAGATGCAGCCAACTGCACCAAACTAACCAAAGGCAAGTGCGGTGTTTGCGAGAAGATATGCCCTACCAAAGCCATAAAGTTTGATGATAAAGAAGAGTTTGTAAATAAAGAAGTGGGAGCCATAGTGATGGCTACCGGTTATGACCTGTTTAACTGGGAAGAAGCTTATGGAGAATACGGATATGGTAAATACCCTGATGTAATCAGCGGCTTACATTTTGAACGGCTGGTTAGTGCCGGAGGACCCACCGGAGGTAAAATAAAGAGGCCATCAGATGGCAAAGAACCGAAAAGCGTGGCCTTTATTAAATGTGTCGGTTCCCGGGATGATACCAAGGGTAAAAGCTATTGTTCAAGGGCCTGTTGCATGTACACTGCCAAACATGCTTATCAGGTAAAGGATAAAATAGCGGACAGTGAAGCTTATGTATTCTATATGGACGTACGTACTGCAGGAAAGAACTATGAGGAATTTTACCAGCGGGCACTGAATGCCGGGGCTCGATATATCAGGGGACGGGTAAGTAAAATCTATCCACGGGGAGACCGGTTGGTGTTAAAGACCGAAGACAGCCTAATAGGACGTCCGCTGGAAGTGGAAGCTGATATGGTGGTACTGGCTACGGCCATGGTTCCGGCTACCGGGTCAGGAGAACTGGCACGATCCATAGGTTTTTCCATGGATAAGGACGGTTTCTTCCAGGAAGCTCATCCCAAACTGCAGCCGGTGGAGACTTTTGCTGCCGGGGTATTCCTGGCCGGGACCTGCCAGGGACCCAAAGATATACCGGATACGGTAGCCCAGGCCAGTGGCGCTGCAGCCAAGGTTCTAGGATTACTTTCCAAGACAGAACTGGCTACTGAGCCTATGGTATCTGAAGTTGATATCAACAAGTGTTCGGGTTGTGGGTTATGTGTTCCTATTTGTCCCTACAATGCCATTACCCTGGAAGAGATTCAGTCTCGGAATCATCACGGTCCTATCAAGCGTAACGTAGCCCAGGTCAACAGCAGCCTTTGCCAGGGATGCGGAGCCTGTGTCCCGGCTTGCCGGACTGCGGCCCTCAATACCAAAGGCTTTACCGATGATCAACTGGTAGCGGAGGTGGATGCTTTATGTCTATAGATAGTAAGACAAACTGGAAACCCCGGATAGTTGTTCTTACTTGCAATTGGTGCAGCTATGCAACCGTAGACCTGGCAGGACTGAAACACCTGGAATACCCAGCTGACGTGCAACTAATGATTGTGAAATGCAGTGGTCAAATGGACCCGTCATTTATAATTGAAGTTTTCCGCAACTGTGCAGATGGTATTCTGGTGGCAGGATGTACAGATAAAGACTGTTATTTGGGACCTGATTATATGTATGATCACGCAAAACATGATCAGATAAAAGAGTTTTTAGTCCAAGCAGGTATCGAAGAAGACAGATATCAGTCTGCATGGGGACCTAAAAGCAGTGGTCCCTATTTTCAAAAGACTCTAAAAAATTTAGTAGAGCAAGTCTGGCAACTCGGAGCTCTAACAGGTCACGGGGAAATTAAACTTAGCTCCCCTCCTAGCGAAACACTGTGTTAAGGAATAATAAGCGCATATATTGGAGGTAGATAGGCTGTGTCTATAAATTACGACCAGAACTGGAATCCAACCATTATTGTTTTTGCCTGTAATTGGTGTACCTATGCAGCAGCTGACCTGGCCGGTTTAAACCATCTGGAATATCCGGCTGATGTCAGGATTATCCGCACTCCCTGCTCAGGACGCATGGACCCCATGTTGGTACTGCGGGCCTTTAACCGGGGAGCCGACGGGGTACTGTTATCCGGGTGACACCCGGGCGAATGCCACTATGGTAGTGGCAATTATTATAACCGCCGCCGCCACACGATTATGAAAAGTCTCCTGGCATATATCGGGGTGGAACCGGAAAGGTACCAGACCGCATGGATATCTGGTGCCGAAGGGATAAAATTTCAGCAGACCATGCAAAAACTGGTAGCTAATGTTAACAGTTTGGGACCAAATAGAAAGCTGAGGGATGCCAGATGACAGATATTACCTTAAAAATCAGGGAGATTGCTACCCGGCTTTTGCAAAGCGATCAGGTAGATGTATTTGTGGGTTGGGAAAAAGGCCCACAGGAATACCAGACCCGGCCCTTCTTTGTCCGCCGGGTGGAAGATGTAGAAAAGCTAGTCTTTAATGAATATTCCATCCATAACCTGACTAACTACCTTTTAAAGTACCGCGACAGTACGGATCGAGTTGGACTGGTAGTAAAAGGTTGCGATTCACGTGGAATTGTTAGACTTCTGCAAGATAATCAGTTTAAACGTAACCGCCTGTATATTGTGGGGGTATGCTGTCCTGGCATCAAGGATCCTTTAAAGATCGCAAAAAACCAATCCGGGCTAGCATGTCCTCCAAATAACGAAGAAATCGCTGACAAATGTACTCGCTGTCTGGTTCCCAATCCAATAATTTATGATGAGCTGCTTGGGGAATCCCAGGAGCCTCATAACTCGGGAGAAAGATTCAGCGAGATTAAAACTATAGAGAACATGGATCCGAATCAGAGATACCAGTTTTTTGAAGACACCCTGACCCAGTGTATCCGCTGTTATGCCTGCCGTCAGGTTTGTGTGGCCTGTAATTGTCGAACCTGCATATTTGATGAGATGAAACCCCAGTGGGTAGGTAGAGAAAACAGTACTACCGACAATATGATGTATCACCTTGTAAAAGCCATGCACATGGCCGGGCGTTGTATTGAATGTGGCGAATGTGAGCGAGTTTGCCCGGTGAACATACCCCTGATGCTTATCAATTCCAAGCTGGTCAAGGATATGGATCATTTTTTTGGATCGTACGAAGCTGGGATGGAATATGTTGAAGGCCAGAAGCCACCTCTAAGCGTCTACAACCCGGACGATCCAGATGACTTTATATAAAGGGGGGAATCAAATGCAAGTTATTGATAAAAACAAGATTGTGCCTTTGCTAGATCGACTTAGCAAACAATCCGAAGTATTTGTTCCTACGGTTAAAGGTTCGGAGAGTGGATTTTATTCATGGAATAGTCTTAATGGAGCAAAAGAAATTGCCCTGGAAGCATTAAACGTATACCATTCCCCTAAAAATGTGCTGTTCCCTCAGACGGAAAGAATGTACAGCATAGAACAGGGAAAGCAAGTTTTCTCTATTCCAGATACATTCCAGGATGAAAAGTCCCGCATTATATTTGGTATCCGCGCATGCGATGCCAAAGCTATTACCTGTTTTGATGATGTATTCTTAACTCATGGGTATGAAGATAGTTTTTACGCAACCCGAAGAAAAAATACGATAATCATTGGTAATGCCTGCTATCAACCTGGTGCCAATTGTTTCTGTTCCAGTATGGGGATAAACCCTGTCCAACCAGATGCAGATGTTGTAATTCATGATGCCGGTACCGTTTATGCCTGGGAAGCCATCACCGTTACAGGTCAACAGTTTACTGAACAAGTACAGGATCTACTGGAAGAAAAAGATCTTGGCCTGCCTCAATTAAAGCCCTTTTCTACCGAGTTTGATTATGATGGGGTTGTGGAAAAGCTCCAGGGAATGTTTGACCACGAAATTTGGCATGAACTGGCAGAGCCCTGTATGAATTGTGGAACTTGCACCTATATGTGTCCAAGTTGTCACTGTTTCGATATACAGGTAAAAATATGGGGTGACAAAGGCTATCGTTTTCGTTGCTGGGATTCCTGCATGTATACCGAATACACCGCTGAGGCCGGCGGCGGAAATCCTCGTCCCGATTCCCAAGACAGGTTTCGGAATCGCTTTTTACACAAATTAGAGTTTTTTACCGAACGTTATGACTACCCGTTATGCACTGGATGTGGACGCTGCATATCAGTCTGTCCCAACGGTATTAATATTATCGATATAATAAAACGGATCAAGGAGGTGGATAAAATTGTGTAGCTGCAATTGCGAACAGCCACTGGTGCCAAGCATCGTTGAAGTAATCGATATTGTAGATGAGACCCCTGATGTACGTAGTTTTTATGTAAAATGTTCGGAGGGTGGGGTACCTTACTCGGTCCAACCAGGACAGTGTTCCATGCTGTCACTTCCTGCAGGAGAAGGTATGTTTTCATGCACCTGGCAGGAAGGAAACGAATATCAACATTATGCTATTAAGAAAGTGGGGCTCTTAACCGAAGAACTACACAGTATTGAAATTGGACAAAAACTAGGTATACGTGGCCCTTATGGGAATGGTTTTCCAGTAGAAGCATGTAAGGGAAAAGATATGCTGTTTATCGCCGGTGGAATTGGGCTTGCACCTCTTCGGTCATTTATTAAGTACTGTTTTAAGCACCGCGATGATTACGGTAAAATTGACATCCTGTATGGGAGTCGTAGCTATGCGGATCTGTGCTTTAAAGATGAATTGTTCAACCTGTGGCCACAGGAAAAAAATACTCAGGTGTATGTAACCATCGATAACGCTGAGCCTGAATGGGATGGGCATGTTGGCTTTGTACCTTCTTATCTGGAAGAGTTAAACCCTAATCCCAATGGAAAAATTGCGGTAACTTGTGGGCCTCCTATCATGATAAAGTTTGTGCTACAATCACTAGAAAAAATGGGCTATATTGACGATCAGGTGATTACCACCCTGGAAATGCGAATGAAATGTGGTATCGGTAAATGTGGTCGTTGTAATGTTGGAAGCCAATATATATGCGTGGATGGACCCGTATTCACAAGAACTCAATTAAGACAACTTCCGCAGGAATGGTAGA
>DIRQ01000116.1:7668-7853 GCA_002424365.1 Syntrophomonas sp. UBA5432
CTCCCATGCATTCGTCGTTGCTCTTCTCTCACTACCTCTTTGGATACCAGACTGCTTGAAGATATAATATTATATCTTAACCCTTTTGTACACCCCTTATAACTTCAAGTTCTCTAAAATAGTAGAATTCTTTAGTATAAGAATTC
Organism: Syntrophomonas sp. UBA5432; assembly: GCA_002424365.1. GTDB lineage: Bacteria > Bacillota > Syntrophomonadia > Syntrophomonadales > Syntrophomonadaceae > UBA4844. Next base: position 7,815 of record DIRQ01000116.1, read on the forward strand.
TACTATTTTAATCTTGGCAGGGCAACCCCTGATCCGCAA
>DIRQ01000116.1:8117-19534 GCA_002424365.1 Syntrophomonas sp. UBA5432
TTATCTGAAAGCCTACCTCGTGTTTGCGGCGGGTACACATTGGCTACGAATAAGCAAAGACAAGTTGACGTTTATCAAGCTCAGAGTAAATTGAATTTCTAATCTCAGTCACAAAACTAAGCCGCCGGAATCAATTATTCCAGCGGCTTTTGTTTGAGGAGCTTAGATACCAGTTTAATAATGAGAATTGACAGGTAATAAAAACCGAATTACATTTCGCATTTTGGGAAACAGTATACTCTAGTGTCTTTTGTTACCTGAACTTAAATATTCATGAATAGCCTGGGCTGCCCTCTTCCCGGCACCCATAGCTTCGATAACCGTATCAGCACCGGTAACAATGTCACCACCCGCGAAAACGCCAGGTTTACTCGTTTGTCCGGTCTCGTAATCAACAATAATATTACCGTCTTTGTCAACTTCTAAATCGGGCGTTGTCTGGGGAACCATTGGATTAGCTCCCTGTCCTAGAGCCATAATTACGGTGTCAACTTCCAGCTCAAACTCTGATCCTTTAATAGGAACAGGCCTTCTACGCCCAGATTCATCAGGTTCACCTAATTCGTACTGCAAGCAAATCATGCTTTTTACCCAGCCATTTTCATCTCCAATAATTTCTATCGGGCTGGTCAGTAACTTAAATTGGACTCCTTCCTCTCTGGCATGTTCAATTTCTTCTAAACGGGCCGGCATTTCTTTTTCCGACCTGCGATAAATTATATGGGCCTCCTCGGTTCCTAATCGTACAGCAGTTCGAACACTATCCATGGCAACATTTCCACCGCCAATTACTGCTACCTTTTTACCAATCCGAATTGGGGTTAAATGTTCTGGAAATAGGTAGGCCTTCATCAAATTTGCCCGCATTAAGAATTCATTAGCAGAGTATACGCCATTTAAAAATTCTCCCGGGATATCCATAAAATACGGATAGCCTGCACCCGTGCCGATAAACACACTATCATATCCGCTGTTTAGCAGGTCGTCAACTGTATTCGACTTACCTATCAAGGTATTGCATTTAATTTCTACTCCCAGCTTTTGTATGTTGTCTATTTCATGTTGTACGATTGCTTTTGGTAAGCGAAATTCAGGAATCCCGTATACCATTACTCCTCCAGGTACATGCAGGCCTTCCATAATGCTTACTTTATGTCCCAATCTGGCCAGGTCAGCAGCTACAACTAATCCACTCGGACCTGATCCAACTACTGCTACCTTTTTGCCACTTGGTGTAACATCTTCTACCTCATATTCTCCGTATTGAAACTCCCAGTCAGCTACAAATCTTTGTAAACGGCCTATTGCTACCGGTTCATTCTTTTTCCCTAGTAAGCAATTACCTTCACATTTGCTTTCCTGCGGGCAAACCCGACCACAGATACCAGGCAAATCATTTTTTTCTCTAATTTTATCAATTGCCTTTTGGTAATCTTTCTCACTAATTAGCTTAATAAAACCTGGAATATCTATGTGTACTGGGCAACCATCTACACAAAGAGGTTTTTTACATTGCAAACACCGTGAAGCTTCCAAAAGTGCCAGTTCTTCAGTATATCCAAAGGCTACTTCATCAAAGTTCTTCACCCTCTCATGTGGCTCTTGAACCGGCATCAACTGTCGATCAACTTTTTCCTTTTTAGGCTTCTCTATTACCGTTGACAACTGCAACCACCTCCTGTGCAACCTTCCATAACCATTTTTTCTTTATCAATGAATGTGCGGGACCTTATTTCGACAATATCCCAGTCTACCAAATGACCGTCAAATTCAGGACCATCAACGCAGGCAAATTTAGCTTCCTTATTGACTTCCACACGACAAGCACCACACATACCTGTGCCATCAACCATAGTAGAATTAATACTGACCGTAGTCCTTATGTTGGCTGGTCTGGTCATTTCTGAAACTGCCTTCATCATAGCCACCGGCCCTGTGGCCACAACTAAATCAATTTGGGCTTCGTCAATAATTCCCTTTAATACATCTGTAACCAAGCCCTTTTGACCTAGAGCTCCATCTTCGGTGGTGATATACAATTTGTCACTAACCTTTTCTATTTCATCCGCTAGAATCAAATCGTCTTTACTTCTAGCACCTATAATGGAAATAATTCGATTCCCTTTATTGGCCAAAGCTCTGGCAATTGGGTAAATAGACGCTACCCCAATACCCCCGCCTACACATACCACTGTACCAAAGTCTGATATTTGGGAAGGCATTCCTAATGGCCCCACCAAGTCTAATATATGGTCCCCTGACTCCAATTTACCCAGATTTATAGTTGTATGTCCTACTTCCTGAAAGATAAAAGTTATCGTACCGTCTTCACGGTTAAAATCAGCTATTGTTAAAGGAATTCTCTCTCCATTTTCACTGATTCGCAAAATTGCAAACTGTCCTGCTTGAACCTTTGCGGCTATCTCAGGGGCTGATACTTCAATAAGTTTTATTGTTTGTGAAAGAACTTGCTTTCTTACAATCTTAAACATGTTTTTCATCTCCTCTGGTATACCAGCAAACCATACTAATTCGAGATTTGTTAAAAAGCTACGCCGGACCTAAAGGATAAGCCCCGTTCTTATCCCTATAGATCCAACAAAGCTATACAGAAAAGGGATTGGACTATTATTGATGTATCTGCTAATTTTACGTTAAACCATTTTTGCGATATATAATACCATCCCTTGAATTAGTACTACTTTGCCATTTAAAATCCAAGAAATATCGCTCAGGTTAACCTTAGCTCAACAGGCTTCCTGCAATAACCATCCTCTGAACTTGTTGGGTACCTTCATATATTTGTAGTATCTTGGCATCTCTCATTAACTTCTCAACCGGATAATCTTTCATATAACCATAACCACCATGAATCTGTACTGCATCTACCGTAACTTCCATGGCTATGTCACCAGCATACAATTTACACATTGCACCGTATTTGGAATCCACCCTGCCCGCATCTATCTCTGATGCAGCTAGTAAGACCAGGCTACGTGCAGCCTCCACCTTGGTTGCCATATCAGCCAGCATAAAGGAAATGGCCTGATGCTGCCCAATGGGTCTGCCAAATTGGGCACGGGTTTTCGCATACTCAATCGATTCTTCCAAAGCTCTTCTGGCAACGCCAACAGCTGCAGCACCAATACTCATCCGAGTACGATCTAGAGTTTGCATAGCTATTTTAAAGCCTTGTCCTTCTTTACCCAGCAAGTCTTTTGCCGGAACTCTTACATCTTCAAAAATGACTTCAGCAATATGCGATGCACGATCGCCCAGCTTATCTTCCACTTTTCCCATGGAAACTCCAGGCGCATCTCCTGCTACCAAAAAGGCACTTATTCCTTTTGTCCCCTTGCCTCTTTCTGTTTTGGCAAAAACAGTATACATGTTGGAAATGCCACCATGAGTAATAAAGCATTTAGTACCGTTTATTATATAATCATCGCCGTCTTTTTCTGCTCTGGTTAGCATCCCAGCAGCATCTGACCCTGCACTAGGTTCAGTCAGGCAAAATGCTGCCAATACCGGAGATTCCGCAAATTGGGGTAACCATCTATCTTGCTGTTCTTCAGTTCCTGCAATTAAGATTGGCGTTAAGGCCAAAGTGTTTCCATCCCACGCTCCACTGATTCCCAAGCAACCGTAAGACAACTCTTCAACCAACATAGCCTCAGTAACATGATCAAGCTCTAATCCACCGTATTTTGCCGGTAAATTAAAATTCCAAAGTCCTATCTCGAAAGCCTTATTAATAATCGGCCAGGGCATCTCACTTGTTCTGTCATATTCTTCTGCCACCGGTATAATTTCATTTTTTACAAATTTGCGAACCATGTTCTGCATTTCTCTTTGCTCATCGGTTAACTCAAAACTAACCAATTAAACCAACCTCCCTGCATGCATATTTCTCCTACGTAATGAAACAAAACGTCAAAACTTTAATTCCCTATTATTTCTTTTTATTTACTGCTCTTGTTATAAACCCATCTCCAATTGCACCTTTATCCAACATTTCTGAGACCTCTTCTTCGCTGTAACCCATTTCCAACAAGAGCTCTTTTGTATGCTGTCCTTTAAATGGTGGGGGCAATTCGGCAAGTGCTTCATAAGAACTGAATTTAATTGGGTTGCCGGGAACTTTTACTTTGCCGGCAGTAGCATGTTCATATTCGACCAGCATATTCCGGGCTTTTGTATTTTCGCTTTCACAAATCTGCGGCACTTCTAAAATAGGTGCTATAGCCACACGTGCTTCCCGTAACATGGCTACCATTTCATCAACAGTGTAATCCTTCATCCAGTTATTGATGAAATCAGTCATCTCCTCGATATTTTCCAGTCTTGTAGCGTTACTGTTAAACTTTGGATCCAAGGCCATCTCTGGTACACCCATAGTCTTGCACATGCTTCCCCACAGCTTTTCGTTAGAAGCAACCACGCCAACAAAACCATCTTTGCACTTATAAACATCATAAGGTCCACCATCAGGATGCCTGCTACCCTGCCTCTGGGTTGGTCTGTCACATATTGTATAGGCAGGAACACTGTTTTCCAAACAGGTAAATATACAGTCAACCAGGGCAACGTCTATATGTTCACCTTTTCCTGTCACATTTCTGTAATGCAGAGCAGCTAGTAAACCCATTCCTCCGTATAACCCAGCAATAATATCACCAATGGAAGAGCCTACACGTAGTGGCATATCTGGATATCCAGTAATGCTCATTAAGCCACCCATGGCCTGAGCCAACATGTCATATCCCGGAAGTTTGCTTAACGGTCCGTACTGGCCAAAAGCAGATATTGAAAGATAGATGATGTCCTCTTTTATCTTTTTGCAATCTTCGTAACCAACCTTTAATTTATCTGCTACTCCTGGAGCAAAATTCTCAAAGACAATATCTGCTTCACTTACCAATTTGTAAAATATTTCTTTGGCTTTGTCTTCCCTAAAGTTGAGCTCTATACTTCTTTTTCCTCGATTAAGTCCAATAAAATACGTTGCCTCTTCGGTTCCTTCAGCAAACGGCGGCCAACTTCTTTCATTGCTATTGGGGCCTACATCTTCAATCTTTATAACTTCGGCTCCCATGTCAGCCAGTATCTGAGTACAAAACGGTCCGGTAAATACCCTAGTCAAATCTACAATCTTAATACCTTCGAGAATCTTAACCTGTTTATTCATAAAAACCTTATACCTCCTCACTTTTTTTCCTTATAGTTATACCCATTGAGCATGAATTAAAGGGGGGAGGGGAAACGCTGATTTTATTCAGGTTTCCCCGATATTTTTAATGGTTCTTTGCTATTCTACCCAGATAATGGAGCCTCCACCCTGTGTCAATCCCCCACAGATAGCACAGGTCGCAAAACCTCCACCATTCTCTTTAAGATTATAGGCGGCAGTCATCATTATTCTCGCACCACTTGCAGTGTTAGGATGTCCTATGGCTATGGCGCTTCCGTTAACATTTAACCTGGTTTTTAATTCTTTATATTTATTATCATCATTATCAAGAATAGGTTGCTTAGAAACTTCTTTTACCAGTTCCTTATAATCACCGGTTAAGAACCGTTCATTAGACAAGAGTTTACAAGATACCAACGGGACACACGCAAATGCCTCGTTAATTTCAATAAATTTCATGTCATCAATAGTCAGATTGGCCTCATCCAGACATTTTTTAATTGCAAATGCAGGGGATACCGGCATAATTCTTGGCTGGAGGGCAATTGCTGAGGTGGCCACTACTGTATAAAGCGGCTCATAACCATATTTATCGGCTGTTTCTCTTTTCATAATTATTTGAGCAGTAGCACCATCATTCATACCCGGTGCATTTCCTGCCGTACAAGTTGGATTACCAAATATGGGTTTAAGCTTTGCCAGTGCCTCCAAGGTAATACCTGGTCGATACTGCTCGTCAATGTCAAGAACTTGACTGGATTTAACATTTCCTTTTTTATCTTTCTTTTCAATGGTTAAAGGCACCATTTCATGTTTAAAAAATCCTCTTTCCCATGCTTTCCCATACTTGGCATGGCTTTCAAAGGCTAATTCATCCTGTTCTTCTCTAGATACTCCATATTCAATAGCTACATCACCAGAATCAACTGCCACCGGGGCATAATCTTTGTAACCTAATGGAATAATAGGATCCTCAATTAGGAACGAAGTGTGCTTTCTACCTTCCCACCTTATATTTCTCAGTAAAAATGGAACCGTACTGAAGCTAGTAGCACCACCTGTCATAACTACTTCAACTTCCCCCAACTGAATGCTTCTTGAACCATATTTTACGGTTGTCATTGCCGTCGTACATGCCTGATCATAATATAATGATGGTGTCTCAGGCGGAATCCCCGCTTTCATCATACTTTGACGAGCTACCACCGGAGTATACGGATCCTTACAGTTGGTGGTATCACCACAACCCCACCAGACTTCATCAATTAAATCTGGAACCATATCTATCTTTTCCAGGGCATTCCTCATGGCAATAGCCCCTAGATCATAGATATCTATGTCTTTCATTGATCCACCGAATCTTCCAAATGGAGTTCTTACCGCACTTACAACTACTATATCGTCTTTGCTTTTTTGAAATTTCATAATACTACTCCTTTCAATCATTCTTTATTATTGGGCTACCCAACCACCATCAACACTTAGAATGACTCCCGTACAGTAACTTGATCCAGGTGATGCCAGGAACAAAGTAGCTGCTTTAAGTTCATCATCGCTGCCAAACCGGCGCATAGGAATGTATTGCAACATCAATTCCTCACTCTTGTCCAGAGTTCCAGCAGTCATTTTGCTTGGGAACCAACCTGGAGCTATTGAATTAACGGTAATATTGTGTTCGGCCCATTTAACCGCCAGGTCTTTGGTTAAGCCTGCAATCGCAGCTTTACTGGTCTGATATGCAACTGCATCCATAATTTCTGCCGGCGCACCTACAAAAGCGGCCAAAGAAGACAGGTTTATTATTCTGCCATATTTCTGTTTAGCCATAATCTGGCCTGCCTTTTGAGCCATAAGCCAAGAACCGGTAACGTTTGTTTCAATTACTTTTTTCCAACCATTAAGAGGGAATTCAAGCGAAGGTGCCCCCCATGTTGCGCCTGAATTATTTACCAGAATATCCACCCGACCGAACTCTTTAAGGACCAAATCATATAACGCATCAATTTCTTCAGGTTTGCTAACATCCACTCTTGCAGGTAATACTTTTACCCCTAATTCTTCTTCCATCTTTTTGGCAACTTCTTGACACCTCTCCAGTTTTCTGGCCGCAATAACCAGGTTTGCTCCAGCTTCACCAAGCGCGTAAGCCATTTGAACACCTATGCCTGCTGCTCCACCGGTTACAATCGCAACCTGTCCTGATAAATCGAAAAGTTCTTTAATAGTTTTCATTCCACAATTCTCCTTTCGTTTAAATTAAATTACTTGTACTCATAAAAGCCTTTGCCGGTTTTCATTCCTAATAATCCTGCCAGAACTCTCTTCTTAAGTAATGGATGAGGTTTATACTCATCACCAAAATCTCTTTCCATGGTCTCCATACCATGCATAGCAATTTCTGCTCCTACCAAATCCAGTAATTTACATGGTCCCATTGGGTGACCTGCACAAAGCTGCATGGCTTTGTCGATATCCTCAGGTGAATTACCTTCTTGAACCAGTTTTACCGCCTCATTCATTAACACATCCAATAGTCTGCTAACAATAAACCCGGCAAAATCAACTGCAATAGCAGCATCTTTTCCAATTTTCTCTATATAACCCAAAGTAAGTTCCATCGTTTCATCAGAAGTTAGCTGACCCCGAATTATCTCTACTCCCTTCATCAATGGAACAGGATTCATAAAGTGAATACCTATAACCTTGTCACCACGATTGGTGGCACTGGCAATTTCAGTTACAGGAATAGCCGATGTGTTTGTCCCAAGTATTGTTTCCGGTTTACAATACTGTTCAAACTTTTTAAACATATCCTTTTTTAATTCCAGATTTTCGAATACACATTCGACTAGTAAATCAGCATCCTTACAGGCCTCTTCCAAATTAGTGGTAGTTTTGATCTTGGCCATAGCTGCATCTAAATCTGCCTCAGCCATTTTTCCCTTGCTAACCATTTTGCCCAGGCTTTTTTTAATAGCCGCAATTGCTCTTTCTAGTGGAGCCTCAGCTATATCATTAAGTACAACATCATAACCTGCTACAGCGCTAACTTGAGCAATCCCAAGTCCCATGGCCCCTGCACCGATAATCACAATATTCTTAATCTCCATACTCAAATACCCTCCCATATATTTTATTTGTCCAGGATATTAGCCTTCCTTTTTTCGACAAATGCCACCAGGCCTTCTTTTCCGTCCAATGTGCCAAAGCATTCTGCAAATATTTCAGCTTCTGTCCTAAGTGCGTTATCTAAATCCATGTTTGCCCCTGTATCTATAGCAGCTTTAGCCAGACTCACGAGCACAGCGGATTTTTCGCTAATTTTCTTTGCTAACATCATGGTTTCTTCCATAAGCTTGTCATGTGGAACAACATGGTTTACTAATCCTATTTCAAATGCCCTTTGCCCATCTATAGGTACTGCCGTATAAATCATTTCCTTTGCCCGCCCGGCTCCAATCAGCCTCGCCAGTCTTTGAGTTCCGCCACCGCCTGGAATAATACCCACATTAACTTCCAGTTGGCCAAGTTTTGCTCTTTCGGAAGCCATCCTGATATCACAACACATTGCCACTTCAAGGCCTCCTCCAAAAGCAAAGCCATTAATGGCAGCTATAGTAGGTTTGGGAAAATTGGCAATGCTTTGTTGAGACCGGTATACTACTTTTGTAAAGTCTTTAGCTTCGAGAAGTGTACACTGTGACATCTCAGCAACATCAGATCCGGCGATAAATGCTTTTTCTCCAGCACCAGTAATAACAACTACTTTTACTTCCGGGTCATCCTCCATTTGTTGAAAAACCGCACCTATTTCCTTAAACACTTCTGAATTTAATGCATTGTGTACTTCTGGTCGGTTTACAGTTATCAACATAATGCGGTCTTCCAACTTGCAGGTTAGGTATTTAAATCTATAAGACATGTTTAATCACACCTCCTTAGTTGACAAATTATGCGGTCTTTTTATCTTTTTCTTTTCTGGGCATCATAATGGCCTCACCATCTATAACTATTTGCTCCCTTTGGTTAGTACAGTAAGTACGTAACCATACCCTGTTTAGATCTTCGTCCTTGGCTATCACCTCCACCTTTGCAGTAATCGTATCCCCTATATATACAGGCTTTAGAAATTGACAAGTTTGCCCAATATAAACAGCCCCTGGTCCAGGAAGTTGAGTTCCCAGCACATTGGATATAAACCCAATAGACAGAATGCCATGAACAATACGCTTCCCAAACACCGTGTTTTTAGCAAATTCCTGGTTTATATGAACTGGATTCATGTCCCCCGTGACCCCGGCAAACATAATAATATCGGCGTCAGTTATACTCTTACTAAATTCTGCTTTATCACCAACACTAATTTCCTTACAAGTCTTACCCATAATCAAATCAACACGCCTCCAAACTTACATTCATTTTGCATTTTCCATTTGCATTTCCATATGTTTGTTAACTGTATAGAACGCAAAATATGTGCCACCTATTTTTAATAAAAACCAGTTGCCTGCTTTTGGTTAAACAAATTGGCGTAGATTGCCATCATTTCAGGTTTCTTTCGCAGGTCCATTAAAATTTGCGCAAAACTTGTTTACTTGATAAATAAAGCCCAATGTTATATTTCGGCACACCTAATGAACGCAGCATTTGTCCTTTTTAGCTACACTGCATAATAGTAATTAATAATAATAAGGAAGAGTTCTATAATACTGGTCGGATAACAAGGTAGAAATGCAAAAGAAAGGCTAAACTTGGTCATGTTCCGGACAATATTGACAATCCGTAAGGTGACCAGATCAAAGATATATTATGAAATGATAATCATTACAAAGCTACTACCTAAAAAGAAAAGGGAGGTGTTTTTCGCCGGACTTCATTTATCAAATGCTTGTTTTTATTAAAAAACCAACCCATGTTTTAAAAGCATGGCAATTTCCGGTTAGTCCAATAATGAAACAAATATATTCCCGGACAGATGTGTCGTTTTGTAACACAATAGTGTCCATTCTCAATTATGATGTGTGTTCTTTTAAAGAAAAAGGGTATGATGATGTACCATAATTCCAATAATTCTCCTGTGCCAGTATATTAATTATGAGCAAGACCAAAAACACCCAATGTCCAGGGGGGGTAAAGCATCCCCATACTAAGATGTTGTTTGTTATCTGCTCATTTCTTGTACTTTTTTAGCCTTAATCCTGCTTTTTGAGCTTCTTAACTGGCATAAAACTTGCACTTAACTGCAGCGAAATATATTGGCTAATAACCATAGAGAATAAAATTATGTAGGACATAGTTTAAATTTTGGTTTTTATCCGATATGTGATACTAAGGGGAAAAAAAATTAGATGGGGGTTGTCTATGTCAATCAATCCTTTATTAGAAAAGTGTATGTCTATGTTACCTATACTGAAACACTTTTGCACGCACGGGCTATGTATTTGGATATGTGATACCCATCACTTTATCGGCAAAGTACAGGGGGAAAATTCTCCTGGAGATTCCTTTGATGTGGGCGATCCCATTCTAGAAGGTGGAACTGCCAAAAAAGCCATCCAAGAAAGGCGTCCTGTTTTTTTTGAGCTTCCGGAAGAAATATACGGATATGCTGCAAATGTAACAGCCATTCCTCTTTTTGACCCGGACGATAGTTCCCAAGTAATTGGAGTCATGGGATTGTCTAAAAGCAGAGCACTACAAGAGAAAGTATATAAAACTGCACAGGTTCTGGTAGAGTTCTCCGATGGAATAACCGCAGCCTCTGAAGACGTAGCCCAAGGCGCGGAAGAAGTGTTAATTCAGTCAAGAGACATTAAAGAAAAGTCGGAAACGGTTCAAATTGGAACAGCAAATATTCAGGAACTCCTGGGACAAACAAAAAAATTAGCTGAAAACATAAAACTTCTAGGAATTAACGTAATGATAGAAGCAGCTAGAGCTGGAGAACATGGGCGAGGTCTAGGAGTGGTAGCCAAAGAAATTAGTAATCTTTCAGCCGATGTTGGATTATTATCCAAGGATATTGATAAAGTCTTGGCTGATAATAGGGAAACGGTAGAGAAAATGTCCCAAGCAAGTTTTAGGTCTATTGATGCTACCGAAAGACAGGCGGCCGCTTCACAGGAACTCTCGGCGAGCATCAGGGAAATTATGACCTTGAGCAATGATCTATTTGATATTGCCAAACAGTTATAAATAAAACCTGGTTAGATTTGATTTAGGGAAT